>DASULG010000217.1:0-8056 GCA_036278335.1 Pedococcus sp. | reverse complement strand
CCGCCCATCGCGTAGAGCCCTGCGCCGTAGGCCTTGCGCACGATGACGCAGAACTGCGGCACGGTCGCGGAGGACACGGCCGAGACCATCTTGGCGCCGTGGCGGATGATGCCGCCGCGCTCGACCTCCGAACCGATCATGAAACCGGGCACGTCGGCCAGGTAGATGATCGGGATCGAGAACGCGTCGCACAGCCAGATGAACCGGGCCGCCTTGTCCGCGCTGTCGGTGAAGAGCACGCCGCCCTTGACGGCGGAGTTGTTGGCGACGATGCCAACGGTCTCCCCCGCCATCCGCCCGAAACCGACGACGAGCTCGGCCGCGAACAGCGGCTTGATCTCGAAGAACGACTCGTCGTCGACGAGCCCGTCGACGACCTCGTGGACGTCGAAGGGCTGGCTCTCGCGCTCCGGGACCGTGTGCCGGGTGAGCGGCTGCGCCGGATCCTCCGGGTGGTACGACGGCAGCTCGGAGTGCCAGTTCTGCGGCATGTACGAGAAGTAGAGCTTGGCCAGCTCGATCGCCTCTGTGTCGTCACCCGCGAGCAGGTCGCCGACGCCCGAGACGGTGCAGTGCATCCGCGCGCCGCCCATCTCCTCGAGCGAGACCGTTTCCCCCACGACCATCTCCGCCATGCGCGGGCTGCCGAGGTACATCGACGCGTTGCCCTCGACCATGATCACGATGTCGGTGAACGAGGGGATGTAGGCACCACCAGCCGCGCTCGGGCCGAACAGGCAGCAGATCTGCGGGACCTTGCCCGACAGCGCCACCTGGTTGTGGAAGATGCGCCCGGCACCGCGTCGGCCCGGGAAGAGGTCCACCTGGTCGGTGATCCGGGCCCCGGCCGAGTCGACGAACCAGAAGACCGGCAGCTCCTCTCGCAGTGCCATCTCGGTGGCCCGCACGATCTTCTCGACGGTGCGCGCGCCCCAGGAGCCGGCCTTCACGGTGGGGTCGTTGGCCACCACGATCGCGGGCCGGCCGTCGACGGTCCCCCGGCCGGTGACCACGCCATCGGCGGGCAGGCCCTTGGCCATGGCGTTGGCGTAGCGGCCGTCCTCGACGAACGACCCCTCGTCGAACAGCAGCGCGATCCGGTCGCGGACGAACAGCTTGTTCTGCGAGTCCAGCTTTGCCTTGGCCTTTTCCGGCGGTGCCGCCGAGGCCTCGTATGCCGTGACGAGCCGCTCACGGACATCGGTCACCTTGGGGTCGGCGCCGGAGTCCGGGCCGACGGCGAACTGAGGCATCGAGGACGAGGAGGTCACCGGCATACCCTCTCGCAGTCCCTCACTCACGCGCTCGGCAGGCCGAGGTGGCGCGCAATGACCATGCGCTGCACCTCCGAGGTGCCCTCGCCGATCTCGAGGATCTTGGCGTCGCGGTAGAACCGCGCGACGGGGTACTCCTCCATGAAGCCGTTGCCGCCGAAGACCTGGGTGGCGATGCGGGTCGCCGAGACGGCGGCCTCGGTGGAGTAGAGCTTGCAGATTGCTGCGGCCTGCTTGACCTCGGCGACCGAGCGCCGGCCGTGCTCGAGCTCGTCCTTGAGCCAGGCGGCCTTGTAGGTCAGCTGGCGGGAGGCCTCGACCATGACGGCGAGGTCGGCGACCTGGAAGGAGATGCCCTGGTTGACCCCGATCGGCTTCCCGAAGGCCTTGCGGGTCTTGGCGTAGGCGGTGGTCTCCTCCAGCATCCGCTGCGACAGGCCGACGGCGAGCGCGGAGATGGCGATGCGGCCGTCGTCGAGGGTCTTGAGGAACTGCTTGAAGCCGTGCCCCTCCTGGCCCAGCAGGTTCTCTGCCGGGACGCGGCAGTCCTCGAAGGTCAGGCCGTGGGTGTCGGAGGCGTGCCAGCCGAGCTTGTCGTAGGCGGGCTCGACGGTGAAGCCGGGCGTGCCGTTCGGGACCATGATCGCGCTGAGCTGGGCCGAGCCGTTCTCGTTGGTCCCGGTGCGGGCGGTGACGGTGACGACCGAGGTGATGTCGGTGCCGGAGTTGGTGATGAAGGCCTTGGCGCCGTTGATGACCCACTCGTCGCCGTCGCGGACCGCCTTCGTGCGGGTGGCCCCGGCGTCGGAGCCGGCGTCCGGCTCGGTGAGCCCGAAGCCCGCGAGCGCCCGGCCTGCCACGAGGTCCGGGAGGAAGCGCTGCTTCTGCTCCTCGGAGCCGTAGGTCAGGATCGGGTTGATGCCGAGCCCGACACCTGCGGAGAGCGTGATGCCGATCGACTGGTCGACCCTGCCCAGCTCCTCGATCGCGACGCAGAGGCTGGTGAAGTCGCCGTCGTCGCCCATGCCGCCGAACTCCTCCGGCACGACCAGGCCGAACAGCCCGAGCTCGCCCATCTTGGGGACCAGGTCGGCCGGGAAGTGGTGCTCACGGTCCCACTTCGCGATGTGCGGCTCGACCTCCGCCGCGGCGAACTCCCGGACGACCTTGCGGAAGTCCTCGTGCTCCTTGCTCAGCTCGAACATCGGTGTCGCGCTCCTTGCTCCGGTGGGTGCCGGGGATCACCCGGCTGCACGGCATACCGCAGTGCTTGACGTTGACGTAAACGTAAAGCAATGATGGGCGCCATGACAACCCCGACGCAGCAGCGGGAGCGCGCCGCCGGCCGGGCGGCCGCCGACCCGGGCCGCACCTGGACGATCCGCGAGATCGCTGAGGAGTTCGGGCTCACGCACCGGACCGTGCGCCACTACGAGGACCTCGGCCTGATCTCCCCCGAGCGCCGCGGCACCAGCCGGGTCTACCACCGGCGCGAGCGCACCCGGCTCAACCTCATCCTGCGTGGCAAGCGGCTCGGGTTCCCGCTCGAGGAGATCCGCACGATCATCGACCTCTACGACCGTCCGCGGGGCAAGTCCAGCCAGCTCGAGTACGTCCTCGGCCAGATCGAGACGCGCCGCGCCGACCTCGAGCAGAGGCGTCGCGACCTCGAGGACGCCCTGACCGAGCTCGGCGACTTCGAGCGGCGCTGCCGCGAGGACCTCGACCGACAGTCCTGAGCGCGCTCGCCCCGGGCGGCCGGCGACCGGCCACGACACCGGGCCGCCCTGCCGGAGCGCGGCTAGGGTCGGGACATGAGCCAGCCAAGGGTCCTGTTCATCGGTGGCACCGGGGTCATCAGCACCGCCTGCGTGCGGGAGGCGACGCGGCAGGGACGCGAGGTGACCCTCCTCAACCGCGGGGAGACCACGCACCGGTCCGTGCCGGACGCGGCCGAGGTGCTCCAGGCCGACGTGCGGGATGCGGCCTCGGTCCGGGCAGCCCTAGGACAGCGCGAGTTCGACACCGTCGTCAGCTTCCTCAACTTCACCCCTGACCACGTGCAGCAGGACGTCGACCTGTTCTCCGGCCGGGCCGGGCAGTACGTGTTCATCAGCTCGGCCTCGGCCTACCAGACGCCGCCGGCGCGCCTGCCGGTCACCGAGTCGACGCCGCTGCGCAACCCCTACTGGGAGTACTCGCGCAACAAGATCGCCTGCGAGGACCTGCTGGTCCGCGAGTACCGCGAGCGCGCCTTCCCCATGACGATCGTGCGGCCGTCCCACACCTACGACCCCACGCTCGTGCCGTTCGACGGGGGCTGGACCGTCGTCGAGCGGATGCGCCAGGGCCGGGAGGTGGTCGTGCCCGGGGACGGCACGTCGCTGTGGACGCTCACCCACCACGAGGACTTCGCCCGCGCGTTCACCGGCCTGCTGGGGCGGCGGGAGGCGCTCGGTGAGGCGTTCCACATCACCTCCGACGAGGCGCCGACGTGGAACGAGATCTACTCCGCCGTGGCCGCGGCGGCCGGTGTCGAGCCGCGGCTCGTCCACATCGCCTCGGAGGCCATCGCGGCCGCGGACCCCGACCTCGGGGCCGGGCTGCTGGGCGACAAGTCCCACTCCATGGTGTTCGACAACAGCAAGGTCAAGGCCCTGGTCCCGGGGTGGTCGGCCGTGGTCCCGTTCCGCCAGGGGGCCCGCGAGATCGTCGCTTGGCACGACGAGGACCAGGCCCGGCGAGCGGTCGACCCCCGCCTGGATGCGCTCTTCGACCGGCTCGTCGAGGCCTACCGGCCCAGGCCGCTGGCCTGAGCCTGCGGACGCCTGGCGAACGCCGGCGCGTGCTCGGGGCGCGGACCGACGCCGATGAGGTGGGCCAGCACGCCGGTGAGGGCCGGGACCCGGCTCACCAGCGCCAGGACGGGTCCTGGAGGCCCGGCGCGCCGCCCCTCCAGGATCGGCGTCACCAGCGCCCGGTGCAGCAGTCGCTGGACCGACTGCACCAGCACCGTTGGCAGCAGCCTGCGGCGTCGGACCGCCGCCAGCTCCGCCGCGGTCACCGTTCCCCGGCGCAGGGGACCGGCCAGCAGGGTGGCCGCCGCCACCGCGTCCTGCACGGCGAGGTTGATGCCGACCCCGCCCACCGGTGACATCGCGTGCGCGGCGTCGCCGATGCACAGCAGGCCCTCGACGTGCCAGCGCCTCAGCCGGTTCAACCGCACGTCGAGGTGCAAGACGTCGTCCATCGACGTCAGGGCGTCGACCCGGTCAGCCAGGTCGGGCATCAGCGCAGCGACGTCCCGCCGGAAGCTCTCGACCCCTCGGGCGCGCAGCTGCGGGTCGCTGCCCTTCCTGGCGACGTAGGCGAGCTGGAGGTAGTCCCGGCGCGGGATGACCAGTGCGAAGCGGCCCCGGCCCGCCCGCGGGGTCAGGGCGGACGGGTTGTCCTCCGGCGTGCGCGGCAGCCGGAACCACCAGGCATCGAGGGGAACGGGGAACTCCTTCACCGCGAGGTGCGCCTCCTGCCGAGCGATCGACCAGCGGCCGTCGCAGGCCACGACCAAGTCGGCGCGGATCTCCCCCTCGCCCCCGTCCGGGGTCCGGTAGCGCACCCCGCGCACCCGTCCGCCCTGGTGCACGAGCCCGGTCACCTCGGTGCGCATCCGCAGCGTGAAGGTCCGCTCGCCCCTCCCGGCGTCGGCCAGCAGGTTCAGCAGGTCCCACTGGGGCACCATCGCGACGTAGGGGTGGCGCACTCGCAGCCGGCGGAAGTCGGCCACGACCACACTGCGACGGGCGTCGACCGGGAAGGCCACCTCGTACAGCCGGCTCTGCGGAAGGCTCGCGAACCGCTCCCCCAGCCCCAGCTCGTCGAGCAGCTGCAGGGTCGAGGGGTGCACCGTGTCCCCGCGGAAGTCGCGGAGGAAGTCGCCGTGCTTCTCCAGCACGCTCACCTCGACGCCGGCTCGGGCAAGCAGCAGCCCCAGCACCATTCCGGCTGGTCCACCCCCGACAACCACGCAGGTCGCCTGCTCGCTCGCCACGTCCCGCCACCTCCCTGGCCACCGTACGGCGGCCCAGCCCAGCGGGTCCACACCCCGCCGCGCCAGTGGTCCGGCGGGGTCGAGGGGGCGGGCGCTAGCCCGCAATGGGAGTGGCGCTAGCCCCCGATCCGGGTGCGCACGGCATACAGCTCGGGGAAGAACGTCAGGTCGAGGGCCCGGCGCAGGAAGTCGACACCGGTGGACCCTCCGGTACCGGTCTTGTGACCGATGGTGCGGGTGACGACCTGCAGGTGGCGGAAACGCCACATCTGGAAGTTGTCCTCGATGTCGACGAGCTCCTCGCACGTCTCGTAGACGCCCCAGTGCTCGGCGGGGTCGGCGTAGACACCGGCGAAGACGTCGACGAGCCCGTCGTCCATCCGGTAGGGCTGGGTGACGTCCCGGTCGAGGACGGTCTGCGGGATGGCGTAGCCGCGGCGGCGGAGGTAGTGCAGGAACTCGTCGTAGACGCTCGGCTCCCCCAGCGCCTGCCGCAGCAGGCCCTGCGCCGTCGGGTCGTGGTCGAAGACGGCCACCATGTCGCGGTTCTTGTTGCCGAGCATGAACTCCACGGCGCGGTACTGGTAGCTCTGGAACCCCGAGGACGTGGCGAGGAAGGGCCGGATCAGGGCGTACTCGCTGGGCGTGAGGGTGGCGAGCACCGACCACTGCTCGGTCAGCTGGTTCTGGATGTGCTTGACGCGGGCGAGCCGCTTGAGCGCCGGGGCCAGCTCGTCGGCGGCCAGCAGGGATCGGGCCGAGCGCAGCTCGTGGAGGAGGAGCTTGAGCCACAGCTCGGACGTCTGGTGCTGGATGATGAACAGCAGCTCGTCGTGCTGCTGCGGCTCGCTGCGGGGGTGCTGGGCCGACAGCAGCCGGTCGAGGTCGAGGTAGGACCCGTAGGACATGCTCTGGGAGAAGTCCCGCTGGATGCCCTCCTCGAGCTCGCGCTGGGCACGGGTGTCGGGGGCGTCGCTCATGGCGCACACCCTAGACCGCGCGCCTCGGGGCCGGCAGGGACTCCCTGCCGGCCCCGGTGGCCGCCGCTCAGCTCGCGAGCGCTCGGCGCCCAGCCCGACATTGCGCCGGCTGTCAGCCCGAGAACTCGTCGGGGTTCGGGCCGGTGCGGTAGCCGCGGTCGAGCTTCTCGATGGCGGCGAGGTCGTCGGCGTCGAGAGTGAAGCCGAAGACGTCGAAGTTCTCCCGGATCCGGCTCGGGGTGACCGACTTGGGGATCACGACGTTGCCGATGTCGAGGTGCCACCGCAGGATCGCCTGGGCCGGGGTGACTCCATGCTTCTCCGCGATCCCGACGATGGTGTCGTCGGTGAGCACGTCGCCGCCCGAGGCGAGCGGGCTCCAGGCCTCGGTGAGGATGCCGTTGGCGGCGTGGAACTCGCGCAGCTCCTGCTGCTGCAGGTAGGGGTGCAGCTCGACCTGGTTGATGGCGGGCAGCTCGCCGGTCTCGTCGAGCAGCCGCTGCAGGTGCGGGATCTGGAAGTTGCACACGCCGACCGCGCGCACTCGGCCGTCCTCGCGCAGCCGCAGCAGCGCCTTCCAGGTGTCGACGTAGAGGTCCTGCTCGGGCGCCGGCCAGTGGATGAGGAACAGGTCGAGGGTGTCGAGGCCGAGACGCCTCATCGAGCCGTCGAAGGCGGTGAGCGTCCTGTCGAAGCCCTGGTCGTCGTTCCAGACCTTCGTCGTGACGAAGAGCTCCTCGCGGGGCACCACGGCTTTCGCGATGGCCTCGCCGGTGCCCTGCTCGTTGCCGTAGAGGCGGGCGGTGTCGATGCTCCGGTAGCCCACCTCGATGGCGGTGGAGACGGCGGCGACGACCTCGTCCTCGGGCACCTGCCACACCCCGAATCCGAGCTGCGGGATGTCGATGCTGGTCGTTCCGGCGGACAGGGACAGGTTCGGGACAGCAGTCATGACAACGACTGTATGCCGCGTGGCCGGCCGTTCCGAGCCCGCCCGCACCGCGGACACGGGGGGAACAAACTGTGCGGCAGCACTGTTGGGCACCCCACACTCGGGGGTGCCCCCGCGGTGACGGCAAGGCGCTAGGCTCCGAGGCCATGGCGCCCCACAGCACTGCACCCATCACCAGCGTCCTCATCGCCAACCGTGGCGAGATCGCCGTGCGCATCGCGCGGGCCTGCAAGGACGCTGGGATCCGGTCGATCGCGGTCTACGCCGATCCCGACCGCGACGCGCTGCACGTGAAGGTCGCCGACGAGGCCTACGCGCTCGGGGGCTCCACCCCCGGGGACAGCTACCTCGTGCAGGAGAAGCTCCTCGAGGTCGCCCAGCGCGCCGGCGCCGACGCCGTCCACCCGGGCTACGGCTTCCTGGCCGAGAACGCCTCCTTCGCACAGGCCGTCATCGACGCGGGCCTGACCTGGGTCGGGCCCTCGCCCGCGGCCATCGACAGCCTCGGCGACAAGGTCAAGGCGCGGCACATCGCGGCCAAGGCCAAGGCGCCGCTGGTGGCCGGCACGCCCGACCCCGTCGAGAGCGCCATCGAGATCATCGACTTCGCCGAGAAGCACGGCCTGCCGGTGGCCATCAAGGCGGCCTACGGCGGTGGGGGCCGCGGCCTGAAGGTCGCCCGCACCCTGGAGGAGATCCCCGAGCTGTTCGAGTCGGCCACCCGCGAGGCGGTGGCCGCCTTCGGCCGCGGGGAGTGCTTCGTCGAGCGCTACCTCGACCGGCCCCGCCACGTCGAGGCGCA
>DASULG010000216.1:0-3636 GCA_036278335.1 Pedococcus sp. | reverse complement strand
GAGGTCATCGAGGCGATCGAGAAGCACACCTCGTGGATGGCGGAGTCCGGCGCCCTGCGCGAGCGCCGCATCCGCCGGGCCGGCGACGAGATCGAGTCGATCGCCCTCCAGGCGCTGCGCGCCAAGATGGGTGACCTGAGGCACGGCAGTGGCGTCGACGAGCTCGCCGCCGGCGTCGTGGACGGCACGACCGACCCGTATGCCGCGGCCGACCAGGTCGTTGCGGCCCTCGCCTGAGCGGCGAGCGCCGGTAGCCAAGCCCAAGTGGGGATGAACCGGTCACCCGGTTCGCCGTAGGGTGGGCGGGCTGACTGACCGCAACGCCCGACGGAAGGACCTCATGGACCCGCAGCGCATCGCTGACCGCTACGAGGTCGTGCGCGCCATCGGCCGCGGTGGCATGGGCACCGTCTGGCTGGCCCGCGACAGCGTCCTCGGGCGCAACGTGGCCGTGAAGCAGATCGGCGGTCTCCCCGGCGAGCCCGCCAACGAGACCCAGCGGGCCATGCGCGAGGCGCGGTCCGCCGCCGCGCTCAACCACCCCAACGCCGTGGCCGTCTACGACGTCGTGGACCACGACGGCCGGCCCTGGCTCGTCATGGAGTACGTCGAAGGGGAGACCCTCGCCGAGGTGATCGCCCGCGAGGGCCACCTCGAGCCGCGCACGGTCGCCGACATCGGGGCGCACCTGGCCTCCGCCCTGGCCCGGGCCCACGAACGGCGGATCGTCCACCGCGACATCAAGCCCGGCAACGTGCTCATCGACCGCTCCGGCCGGCCCCAGATCAGCGACTTCGGCATCGCCCGCGGCCTCGGCGACGAGGCGCTCACCCAGACGGGTTTCGTGACGGGCACGCCCGGCTACCTCTCGCCCGAGCTGGCCCGGGGCGAGGACCCCGACAACGCCTCCGACGTGTGGGCGCTGGGGGCGACCCTCTACGCGGCAGTCGAGGGCCGCCCGCCGTACGCGCCCCGGTCCAACCCCATCGCCCTGCTCCAGGCCATAGCCACCCAGCCCCCGGAGCCCATGGAGCACGCCGGCCCCCTGGCGGGGGCCATCGCCGCCATGATGGACGCCGACCCGGCTCGCCGGTGGGACATGGCCACCGCGGCCAGCGAGCTCGGCCGGGTCGCCAGCGGCGAGGCCACCCTCGCGATGCCCGCGACGGGCGCCGCCGCCGGGGCAGCCGCCACCGAGGTGTTCCCCACCCTGGGCGAGCCGACCCGGGCGATGCCCGCCGCTGCGCCTGCTGGAACCGGCGCTGTCGCCAGCGCCGCGGCATACGAGACGCGGGAGCCCGCTCCCGTCGGACCCCCGACCACCCCCGAGGACGAGCCGAGGCGGTCCAGGCGCTGGATCCCGCTGCTCCTCGTGGCCCTGCTCCTGCTGGGGCTCGGCGGCGCCTACCTCGCCAGCCAGACGGGCAACGACCCCGGCACCGCGACGCCGCCTCAGAGCACGAGCACCAGGCCCACCACCGCCAAGACGTCCGCGAAGCCGGCCCCCACCACGACCCAGGCACCGACGACGACCTCCCAGGCACCGACGACGACGAAGGCCCCGAGCACCACCACGACGCAGGGTGGCCAGCTGTCCGACCAGCAGCTGTCCCAGTTCACCCGCTCCTACTTCAAGGACGTCACCCGCGACCGGGACACCACCTGGCAGCAGCTGACCCCGCGCATGCAGCAGGCCGCCGGCGGCCGCGACGGGTACGAGGGGTTCTGGCAGTCGATCGAAGAGGTCAAGGTCGACAACCTCCGGTCGGACGCGGCGGCAGGCACCGTGACCGCGACGCTGACCTACAAGCGCAAGGACGGCGACACCACCGAGCAGCACAAGCTGACCGTCGTCGAGCAGGGCGACAGCTTCCTCATCGACACGGACCAGCGGATCGGCTGACCCTGAGGGGCCGGCGGGAAAACCGTTGGCGTCGACGGTGTCGCGGTCCCTACCGTGGTGGCCATGGACATCCGCCCGCTCGACCTCGAGGACGACCTGGAGTTCGGGCGCTTCCACCAGGTCATGGAGTCCGCGGAGCGGTTCGAACGACCTGAGGCCGGGATGTGGTCCCTGGACGAGGCCCGCGTCATGTTCCGCGAGCAGCAGCCCGGCGAGCGGGCGCTCGCCCTGGTCGCCGTCGAGAGCGGCGACCTCGTGGGCGCCGGGGCAGCCTTCCTGCCCACTGCCGACAACCTGCACGTCGACTGGCTGATGCCCTGGGTCCCGCCGGAGGGCCGACGGCAGGGCATCGGCTCGGCAGTGCTCGGCGAGCTGATCGCCCTGTGCCGCAGTGACGGCCGCACGGACCACATCATCGAGACCGCCTACCCCTTCGAGCGCCGCGACGACCACCCCTACCGGCGCTTCTGCGAGCGGCACGGCTTCACGCTCGCCAACACCGAGATCCGCCGCCACCTCGACCTGCCCCTCGACACGGGGATGCTCGAGGCGCTGGTGGCGGAGTCCGCGGCCCACCACCCCGGCTACCGCATCGAGTCCTTCTGCGGCCCCATCCCCGACGAGCTGGTGCCCTCCCTCTGCGAGACGAAGAACCTGCTCGCGGTCGACGCGCCCCAGGGTGCGCTGGAGTTCGAGCCCGAGCGCATGGACCCCGAGATGTTCCGCCAGCGCGAGTCGCTGCTGGTCAGGCAGGGCCGCACCAAGATCTCCACCCTCGCGGTCAGCGACGAGGGCGAGGTGGTGGCGTTCAACGACCTGGTCATCCCGGCCGGCGACCGGCCCAACATCTACCAGTGGGGCACCCTCGTCCGCGAGGCCCACCGGGGTGCTCGGCTGGGGATGGCCGTCAAGGCACGCGGCCTGCTGACCCTGCAGGAGATCGCCGGCCCCGACCGCACCCGGGTGATGACCTGCAACGCGGAGCAGAACGCCCACATGGTGTCGATCAACGAGCGGCTCGGCTTCCGACCCGTCGAGGTGGCTCCTTCCTTCCTGCTCCGCGACTCGCGCTGACCCTTCGGCGCCCGCACCGTACGCCGTGCCGCCCCGCCGCGGCCCGGCCGCACGGCATACGGTGTGGGCATGCTCGTTGCCTTCTCCGTCGCCCCTTCCGTCGCCGCCGACTCCACCGGTTCGGTCAGTGAGGCCGTCGCCGCCGCCGTGAAGGTGGTGCGCGACTGCGGACTGCCGAACCGCACCGACTCGATGTTCACGACCATCGAGGGCGAGTGGGACGAGTGCATGGCCGTCGTCAAGCAGGCCGTCGACGCCGTGGCCGCCTACGGCCCGCGCGTGAGCCTGGTGCTCAAGGCCGACATCCGGCCCGGCCACACCGGTGAGCTGACTGGCAAGGTCCAGCGCGTCGAGGCCCTCCTGACCGACCAGTCGTAGCGAGGCGCTCGGCTCGCGATCGTTGCCGGACCGTGGCTTCAAAACCCTCACGCGGAGGACACCGGGCCCCCTAGGGTGTGCCTGTTCCGTGGGGGCGACCGAAGGAGAGATGTCGGCGTGTGGGCGGCGATCCGGTACCGGCGCGCGCAGGCACTGGTGCTCGTGCTGCTCTCGACGATGGTCGCCACCTGCGCCGTCGTCGCCCCGCTCTACCAGCGCGCCCTGCAGCAGGGCCAGCTGCGCCAGGCGGTCAGCCAGGCCTCCGTCGTCGACACCGCGCT
>DASULG010000215.1:0-5363 GCA_036278335.1 Pedococcus sp. | reverse complement strand
CGCTGCTCGTCATCGCCGCCATCGACCGGCCCGAGTGGACGATGTATGCCGCGTTCGGCGCGTTCACCTCGCTCTACGGCCGCAACCACGTCCACCTGTCGCGCGCGGCGATGCAGCTCTCGGCCGGCGCCGCATTGGTCGTCTGCGTCGTGGCGGGCAGCGCCGTCACCCTGCTGCCGCACCCTGCCTGGGTGGCGGTGGCGCTGACAGGCGTGGTGGCCGCCGGCGCAGCGAGCCTGGCCTTGGCCCAGGACTGGCACCCACCGGGCTCGCTGTTCCCGGTCTTCGCGTTCGGCGCGTGCGCGGCGGTGGCACACAGACCGGGTGACCTGGTGCCGGCCGTCGCGGTGTCCGGGCTCTCCGCGCTGTTCTCCGTGGGCGTCGGGGCCGTCGGCAACCTCTGGAAGGCCCAGAGCTCGCGACCGTCCCGGGTCCGGTTCCACCGCACGTGGCTTCCGTTGCTCGACCTGACGGCCGTGGTGCTGGCCGGCCTCATCGCGACGGCCACCAGCATCGGCCACCCCTACTGGGCAACAGTCGCGGCGGTCGCGCCTCTGTCGGCCCGGGGCATCACGGGCCAGGTCACCAAGGCCATGCAGCGCGTCCTCGGCACCGTGGCCGGACTGCTCACGAGCGCCGGCCTCCTGGCGCTGGATCTGCGTGGCCTGGCCCTGCTGTTGGTCATCGCCGCCCTCCAGGTCGGCGCGGAGCTGCTGGTCGGACGCAACTACGGGGTGGCGATGCTGTGCGTCACCCCCCTCGCCCTGCTCATGGGCCAGGCCGCCCAGCCCCGGCCGCCGGTCGACCTGCTCTTCGACCGCGGGGTCGAGACGATCATCGGTGCGGTGGTCGGCGTCGTGGTCGTCCTCGCAGCACACCGCCTGCGCAGCCGCTAGGCACATCGGTCGGTGAGGTGTCCGAGCACCGAACGCTGGCGCCGACCACGCTGACCGCCGGGTGCCCCGCGTCAGACCAGGGGATGCCGCCCGTCAGACCGCCGGGGGTACCCCGCGTCAGACCGCCTCGAGCACGCTGACGTAGTTGGCCACGGCCAGACCGCCCATGTTGTGCACGGCTGCCCGGCGCGCCCCGGCGAGCTGCATCTCCCCCGCCGTGCCGGAGAGCTGCATGGCGGCCAGGACGTGCTGGGAGACCCCGGTGGCGCCGACCGGGTGGCCCTTGGCCTTCAGCCCGCCGGACAGGTTCACCGGCAGCCGGCCTCCGCGCTCGACCCAACCCTCCTCGAGGGCCCGCCGGCCCTGGCCGCGCGGCGTCATGCCCATGACCTCGTAGAGGACCAGCTCGGCGATGGTGAAGCAGTCGTGCACCTCCGCCAGGTCGAGGTCGTCAAGGCCCGTCCCCGCCATCGCCATGGCCCGCTGCCACGCCGCGACGCTGCCGGCGAACTCCAGAGGGTCACGCTTGGCGGCCGGGAGGAAGTCGTTGGCGTGCCCGAACCCGGCGAGACGCACCGGGGCGGCGGCTGCGCCCGGGGTGGGCTGGGTGGAGAGGACGACGGCCGCCGCTCCGTCCGAGACCGGCGAGCAGTCGGTGCGCCGCAGCGGCTCGGCCACCACGGGGTTCTTCTCGGACACGGTCTGGCAGAACTCGGCGCCGAGGTCCTTCCGGAGCTGGGCGTAGGGGTTGCGCACCCCGTTGCGGTGGTTCTTGGCGGCGATCAGGCCGAGGGTGTCGCCCACGGGGCCGTGTCGCTTCTCGTAGTGCCGGGCGACCTCGGCGAAGATCCCGGCGAAACCGGTGCTCGATGTCGTGCCCGCGAGCTCGTAGTCGGCACCGAGCAGGGCGGCCCCCACGACCTCGGCCGGGGCGTGGGTCATCTTCTCGGCCCCGATGACCAGCACGGTGCGGGCCGTTCCCGCCAGCAGTGACTTCACGCCCTGCTGGAACGCCGCCGAACCGGAGGCGCATGCGTTCTCCACCCGGGTGGCCGGCGTGTTGGCCAGGGAGTCGGAGACCTGCAGGGCCAGCGAGGAGGGGAAGCCGAGCGGCACCATCCCGGAGTTGAACTGGCCGAGGTAGATCTCGTCGACCTGGCCAGGCTCGATGCCGGCGTTGGCGATGGCCTCGGTCGCGACGGAGACGATCAGGGACTCCAGCGTCTCGTCGGCCAGCTTCCCGAACCGTGAATGACCCCACCCGGTCAGCAGCACATCCCTGCCGAACACCTCACGCACTCCCATGGCCCACTCCCTCGTCGTCCGGCCCGCCTCCTCAGGCTAGCCACGGCTCGCGCGGCGGCTATGGGCCGCCGGCACGCGCCTCGGGCGGTCGCTGTGGGCCCGGCACACACGGCATACCCCGTCTTTCCCGTGGTTGGGTGGCCCGGTGTACGAGCACCTCCACGACCACCGCCGCTGGGTCCTCCCCGAGGTCCTCGAGGCACAGGCACGGCAGCGCGGCGACCAGATGTTCCTCACCGTCATCGGGGAGGGCTCCCTGACGTATGCCGCGGCGGCGCGGGAGGCGCGCCAGGTCGCCGCCCACTGCGCGGGGCTGGGCGTCGCGGCGGGCGACCCGGTCGCGGTCCTGCTGCCGAACGGCCTCGACTTCGTCCGGCTCTGGCTCGGCCTGGGCCGGCTCGGCGCCGTCATCGTGCCGATCAACACGGGCCTGGCCGGGGACTTCCTCGCCCACCAGCTGCGCGACAGCGGCGCCCGCCTGGTGGTTGCGGCCGGTCCCGCCTCCGAGGCGGTGGCCGACATCCTCGACGAGGTTGACGGGCTGCAGGTGCTGGACCTCGACGGCTGGCAGCACACCCCCGAGTACGACGGCCCCCTGCCGAGTGCCGCCGACACCGCCTGCCTGATGTACACCTCTGGCACCACGGGCCCATCCAAGGGCGTGCTCATGCCGCACGCGCACTGCTACCTCTTCGGGCTGGGCAGCCTCGAGAGCCTGGGCATCACCGCCGCCGACCGCTACTACGTCTGCATGCCGCTGTTCCACGCCAACGGCCTGTTCATGCAGCTCTACGCGACCCTCATCGCGGGCGCGTCGGCCGTGCTGCGGGGCCGGTTCAGCGCCACCTCCTGGCTGTCGGACATCCGCGAGCACGGCTGCACCGTCACCAACCTGCTCGGCGCCATGTCGCAGTTCGTCATCGCCCAGCCCTCGACCGCGGACGACCGCGACCACTCCCTGCGCGTGATCTGCCCTGTCCCGAACCCTCCCTCCCACGAGCGCGCGTGGCGCGAACGGTTCGCCGTCACGGACGTCGTCTCGGCCTACGGCATGACGGAGGTGAACATCCCGCTCTACGGCCGGCTCGGCGTCTCCCGGCCGGGCACAGCCGGCCTGGTCCTGGACCGCTGGTTCGAGGTTGAGGTGCGTGACCCCGAGAACGACGACCCGCTGCCCGCCGGCGAGGTCGGCGAGATCATGGTCCGACCCAGGATCCCGTTCGGCTTCATGTCCGGGTACGCCGGGCTGCCCGAGGCGACCGTCACGGCGTGGCGCAACTTCTGGTTCCACACCGGCGACTCCGGAACCATGGAGGAGGACGGCTGGGTCACCTTCGTCGACCGCACCAAGGACTGCATCCGGCGGCGCGGGGAGAACATCTCCTCCTACGAGGTGGAGAGCGCCATCGCCCGCCTCGAAGGCGTGGCCGAGGTCGCGGCGTATGCCGTGCCGGCGGGTGCCGAGGGCACCGAGGACGAGGTGATGCTCGCGGTCGTCCTCGACGCCGGTGCCTCGCTGGATGCCGCGGCCATCGCCGACCATGCCGACGCAGCCCTGCCGCGCTTCGCCCGCCCCCGCTACATCGAGGTCGTCGAGGCCCTTCCGAAGACGCCGACGCAGAAGGTCCGCAAGCAGGAACTGCGTACTCGGGCCGTCACCTCCTCGACATGGGACCGGGAGCGGGCAGCCGAGAGCGGAAGTCCCTGAGCCGCCTACGATCGACGGCATGGACTTCGACCGCTACACCGTCGTGCTGCTCGTGACGCCGGACGACCCGCCGCACCTCTCGGAGGAGGAGGCCGACCGCCTCCAGGACGCGCACCTGAGCCACTTGGCCGACCTGCACGACCGCGGCGTTCTGCTCGCCGCCGGCCCGCTCGGCGACCCCAGCGACCGGCGGCACTACCGCGGCCTGTCCATCCTGCGCTGTGAGCCCGACGAGGCGCTCCGGCTCAAGGGCGAGGACCCTGCCGTCCGAGCCGGCGTCTTCGAGCTGGTCGCGATGCCGTGGATGCTGCCGGCCGGCGCGATGCACTTCACCCCGACGACGTTCCCGCGGTCTACCCGCGACGTGTAGGTCCCACTTCCCTGGAGGCAGCCCTTCTGCCCACGACTTCAAGACGGCGCCTGGGCCGAAGGACCCTGCCTCCCTGCCTGCCGCCGCCCCACTCTGAGGTGAAGGGCACTCCCTGCTTCACCTCAAGGCACGTCGGGAGGTCAACGATGGCGATCCTGCATCAGCCCACATCAGAGGCCCCCGACGCAGGACACCCTGCCGGGAAAAGACTTCGACAGACACGTGGGGACATCGGGCCGACCACAGCACTGACGGACGTCATGCACATCGTCCTGGGCGTCGTGGACACCGTTCTCATGCTCTCGATCCTGGGGTTCGGCGCCGCGGCCCTCGGCAGGCATTTCCGGATCTACTCCCTTCTGACGGTCGCCGTCGTGCTGGCAGGGGGCGCCTCCACCTTCGCCTTCGTGCCGCGGGTCGCAGCCGGAGCGCCGACCCCGTGGCTGGGGGTCCTCGAGCGCACCTACATCGGGGCGTTCCTGATGTGGGTGGCGGACCTCGCCACCGCCCTTCTGCGCTCTCCCACGGTCCAGCCGGCACCGCCAGACGCCCGCCGGCTCGCCGCCAGCAGTGGCACCCGTCCCACTCGACGGCGGCGCCCAACGGTCACATCGAGGAAGGAACTGACATGCACATCGAGTACCTGCACGACTCCAAATACGGCAACGGCGCCCAGGTGGCCGAGGAGTTCCGCACCCACATGGCCCAGCGGGGCGTAGACGTCAACGTGCACCACATCCGCGACGTCGACCCCCGCCAGGTGGCTCAGGCAGACCTGTACGTCTTCAGCAGTCCCGGCCGCATGGGCAAGCCCCGGGGCAACATGCGCCGCTTCCTCAAGAAGCTCAGCCTCCCCGCCGGCACCCGCTACGCCGTCCTCACCACCGAGGGCGCACCTAGTCCCGACAAGAAGACCGGCGAGCTGCCGACCGAGGAGGAGATCGCGCGGTGGCAGCACGTTCGCCCCATCATGGACGAGCTCCTGACGGCCCATGGCATGGTGAACGTTGCTGAGGACTGCGTCTACGTGACAGGGATGAAGGGCCCGCTTGAGGAGGGCTGGCAGAAGAAGGTCGACCAGTTC
>DASULG010000214.1:0-15204 GCA_036278335.1 Pedococcus sp. | reverse complement strand
CCGTCGGCTGGCGCCGCTGCTGGACAACAGCCGGCCCGAGATCGAGCTCATCCACGCGCTGCTGCTGTCGCTGCCGGGCTCGCCCTGCCTCTACTACGGCGACGAGATCGGCATGGGCGACAACATCTGGCTCAACGACCGCGACGCCGTGCGCACGCCGATGCAGTGGACCCCCGACCGCAACGCCGGCTTCTCCAACGTCGACCCCGGCAAGCTCTACCTGCCGGTCATCAGCAGCCTCGTCTACCACTACAACAACGTCAACGTCGAGGCCCAGGTGGCGCACAGCTCCTCGCTGCTGCACTGGGTGCGGGCCATGCTCGAGGTGCGCAAGCGCCACCCCGTCTTCGGTCTGGGGACCTTCGAGGTGTGCCCCTCCGAGAACGACGCGATCCTGTCCTACGTCCGCATCCACCACCAGGAGAGCGGGTCGTCGATCGCCTCGGACGCGGTCCTGTGCGTCAACAACCTCTCCTCCCGGCCGCAGGCGACCACCATCCGGCTGCCCGAGGAGTTCAAGGGCGCGCAGCTGATCGACCTCTTCGGCGGCCAGGGCTTCCCCAAGGTCTCCGACGACGGCCAGCTCACCCTCACCCTCGGCTCGCGGGACTTCTTCTGGCTGCGCCTGGAAACCGGGTCGGCGCATGGCTGAGATCCACGACGCCACCCTCACCCCGACCAAGCTGGAGCTGCTGCCGGAGTGGATGGCGCGGCAGCGCTGGTATGCCGCCAAGGGCGAGGTGCCGCGGTTGCGCAAGCTGTGGTCGTGGCGGCTCGACGACCCCGCCGGTGAGGTGGGGATCGAGACGATCCTCGTGGTCGACGAGTCCGGCGCAGCGCCCGTGGTCTACCAGGTGCCGCTGACCTACCGTGGGGCGCCGCTGGAGGGTGGCGACCAGGCGCTGGTGGGGCGGATGCACCACAGCGTCCTGGGGCCGCGCTGGGTCTACGACGGCCCGCACGACCCGGTGTACGCCGCCCAGCTGCTGGAGCTCACGCTCGGGCACGCCGTGCCCCAGGCGGGGTCGCAGTCCGACACGGCCGAGCCTTCCGTCGTGGGCGCCCGGCACCCGTCGTGGACGGTGAAGACCACCGTGCGCGGTTCGCGGGTACTGACCGGCGAACAGTCGAACACGTCGGTCATCTACGACTGCGTGGACGCCACGGGGACGTCACATCCGTTGATCTGCAAGGTGTTCCGCACTCTGCAGGCGGGCGAGAACCCCGACGTCGTGGTGCAGGGAGCCCTCGCAGAGGCCGGCTCGCAGCGCGTGCCGGGCATGGTCGGCAGCATCAGCGCCGACTGGCCGCCCCTGGCCGAAGGCGACCCCGTCTCCCACGGCCACCTCGCCTTCGCCCAGGAGTTCTTCCCCGGCACGGAGGACGCCTGGCGCGTGGCGCTGCGGGCCGTGGGCGAGGGCACGGACTTCACCGCCCCGGCCCGCGAGCTCGGTGCGGCGACCGCGGAGGTGCACGCCCTGCTCGCGCAGGCGCTCCCCACCGAGCCGGTCAGCCCCGAGGCCGTTGCCCAGATGGTCTCGGGGATGCGACGCCGCTACGCCGCGGCCGCCTCCGAGGTGCCGGCCATCGCCGCGTACGACCATGAGATCGCCTCGGTCTTCAGCAGGGCCGTGGCCGCGGACTGGCCTGTGCTGCAGCGGATTCACGGTGACTACCACCTGGGCCAGGTCCTGCAGGTGCCGGGCCGCGGCTGGGTCCTGCTCGACTTCGAGGGCGAGCCGCTGCGGCCCCTCGCCGAGCGCACCCGACCCGACCTCGCGGTGCGCGACATCGCAGGCATGCTGCGGTCGTTCGACTACGCCGCCGGATCGTGGGAGCGTTCCCACGCCGGCTTCTCCGCCCGGGACTGGGCCGAGGCCGCCCAGGACGCGTTCCTCGACGGGTATGCCGCCGCCGCCGGCCGCGACCCCCGCGAGGACGCCGCCCTGCTGGCGGCATTCCAGCTCGACAAGGCCCTCTACGAGGTCGTCTACGAGGCCCGCAACCGACCGACATGGCTGTCCATCCCCACCGACGCCGTGGTCCGACTGCTCGACGAGGCCAGGAAGGCAACGCGATGAGCCCCACGTTCCCCAAACGCCCCAAGAAGGCCAAGCCCAGCACCACCCCGGAGGCGCCATCGACGGTGGGCACCCAGGCTGAGGCCACCCCAGCCGAGACACCTGTGACTGAGGCACCCCAGAGCGACACCGCACCGATGGGCAAGCCGGCGCCGAGGTCGCGCGCCGCCAAGGCGCCTGCCGAGCAGGCAGCCGTCACACCGGCGTCCGCTCCCCCGCCGACGGACGCATCAGGTGCCATCGAGGCCCTCGCCACCGGCCGCCACCAGCAGCCCCACGACCTGCTCGGCCAGCACCTGGAGCCGGGCGGCCTGCGACTGCGGGTGTTCCGTCCCATGGCCCGAACGGTGGCCGTCCGCTTCGAGGACGGCGAGCGCCTCGACCTGTCGCACGAGGCCCACGGTGTCTGGACCGCTGTCCGGGCCGGCCTGGACCGCACGATGGACTACCGCGTGCACGTCGCCTACGACGACGGCATCGAGCACGAGCAGGACGACCCGTACCGCTTCGCGCCGACCTTGGGGCAGGTCGACCTGCACCTCATCGGCGAGGGCCGTCACGAGCAGCTCTGGACGGTCCTCGGCGCGCACGTGCGCGAGTACGACGGCCCGATGGGCACCGTGCGCGGCACCTCGTTCGCGGTGTGGGCGCCCCGTGCCCGGGCCGTGCACGTCATCGGAGACTTCAACGGCTGGGACTCGATCAGGCACCCGATGCGCCTGCTGGGCGAGTCCGGGGTCTGGGAGCTCTTCGTGCCGGGCGTCGGCGAGGGCTCGCGCTACAAGTACGAGATCCGCGGGTCCGACGACGTCGTGCGCTCCAAGGCCGACCCCATGGCCCAGGCCACGGAGGCCCCTCCGGCGACGGGCTCGGTCGTGACGAGGTCGCAGTACGAGTGGGCCGACGACAGCTGGATGGAGCGCCGTCGCACCACGGACCCGCACACCGGTCCGATGAGCGTCTACGAGGTCCACCTCGGCTCCTGGCGCAAGGACCAGGGCTACCGCGACCTCGCCGAGCACCTGGTGAACTACGTCGCCGACCTCGGCTTCACCCACGTCGAGCTCCTCCCGGTGATGGAGCACCCGTACGGGCCGTCCTGGGGCTACCAGGTCACCGGGTACTACGCCCCCACGGCGAGGTTCGGCAGCCCCGACGACTTCCGCTACCTCGTCGACCGGCTCCACCAGGCGGGCATCGGCGTCCTCCTCGACTGGGTGCCCGCCCACTTCCCGCGCGACGCCTGGGCCCTGGCGAAGTTCGACGGCCAGGCGCTCTACGAGCACCCCGACCCGCGACGCGGCGACCAGCCCGACTGGGGCACCCACATCTTCGACTTCGGCAGGATGCAGGTGCGCAACTTCCTGGTCGCCAACGCCATCTACTGGCTCGAGGAGTTCCACATCGACGGCCTGCGCGTCGACGCCGTCGCCTCGATGCTCTACCTCGACTACTCGCGCAAGGACGGCCAGTGGCTGCCCAACCAGTTCGGCGGGCGTGAGAACCTCGAGGCAATCGGCCTGCTCCAGGAGACCAACGCCACGACCTACAAGCGGGTGCCGGGCATCGTGACGGTCGCCGAGGAGTCCACCTCCTGGCCGGGGGTCACCAAGGCGACCAGCGCCGGCGGCCTCGGCTTCGGGCTGAAGTGGAACATGGGCTGGATGAACGACACGCTGCGCTACATCGGCCAGGACCCGGTCCACCGGCAGTACCACCACAACCTGCTGACCTTCTCGCTCATGTACGCCTACAGCGAGAACTACCTGCTGCCGATCAGCCACGACGAGGTCGTCCATGGCAAGGGCTCGCTGCTGCGCAAGATCCCCGGCAGCCGCTACGACCAGCTCGCGACGCTGCGCGCCTACCTCGCCTACATCTGGAGCCACCCGGGCAAGCAGCTGCTGTTCATGGGGACCGAGTTCGCCCAGGAGGCCGAGTGGGCCGACGGCCGGGAGCTCGACTGGTGGCTGCTCGACCACGCGGCGCACTACCGCGTGCACAACCTCGTCAAGCAGCTCAACGCCGTCTACAAGGCCAACCCGGCTCTCTGGGCCCTCGACTCCTCACCCGCCGGGTTCGAGTGGCTCAACGCCGACGACAACGCCGGCAACACCTTCTCCTACCTGCGCTTCGGCACGGAGGACCACGAGCGCGGCCCGGTGGCGGCCATCGTCGTGAACTTCAGCGGGATGGCCCGGGAGAACCTGCGCGTCGGCGTTCCCCGCGGCGGTCAGTGGCGGGTCATCCTCGACACCAGCGGCTACGACGAGTTCGGCACCCCGAGCCAGGCCGACGTCGTGCTCGACGCCCAGCCGCAGCCGTGGGACAACCAGCCGTACTCGGTGGAGGTGCGCGTCGCCTCGCTGGCGGCCGTCTGGCTGGCGCCGGTGGAGGGACAGGAGCACTGACATGGCAGACCCCCGCGCCGGACAGCCGGCCCAGGCCAGCGACCTCGTGGACGTGGCCCACCTGGTGACCGCCTACTACACGCTGACCCCGGACCCCGCGGACGTCGACCAGCAGGTCGCCTTCGGTACGTCGGGCCATCGCGGGTCGAGCCTGAAGACGGCCTTCAACGAGGCGCACATCCTGGCCACGACGCAGGCGATCTGCGACTACCGCCGGGGGCAGGGATACACCGGGCCGCTGTTCTTGGGCCGCGACACCCACGGCCTCTCGGAGCCGGCGTGGGCCTCAGCGCTCGAGGTCCTCGCGGCCAACGACGTCACCGTGCTCGTGGACGACCGCGACGGCTACACGCCGACCCCGGCCGTCTCGCACGCGATCCTGCGCGCCAACGCGGGCAAGCCTCTCGCCGGCGGCGCCTCCCAGGGCCTGGCCGACGGCATCGTGGTCACGCCGTCGCACAACCCTCCCTCGGACGGCGGGTTCAAGTACAACCCGCCCCACGGCGGGCCTGCCGACACCGACGCCACCAAGGTCATCGCCGCCCGCGCGAACGAGCTGATCGCCGCCGGGCTCGAGGGCGTGCGCCGCATGCCGTACAGCCGGGCCCGCGCGCACGCGCAGGCGTACGACTTTCTCGGGACGTACGTCGACGACCTCCCGAACGTCGTCGACCTGCCGCGCATCCGCGAGGCCGGCGTGCGCATCGGCGCCGACCCGCTGGGTGGGGCCAGCGTCGCCTACTGGGGCGAGATCGCCGAGCGCCACGGCATCGACCTGACGGTCGTCAACCCGCTGGTCGACCCGACCTGGCGGTTCATGACCCTGGACTGGGACGGCAAGATCCGGATGGACTGCTCCTCCCCGTCCGCGATGGCCTCGCTCATTGACAAGCGCGACCAGTACGACATTGCCACCGGCAACGACGCGGACGCGGACCGCCACGGGATCGTCACGCCCGACGCGGGGCTGATGAACCCCAACCACTTCCTGGCCGTCGCAATCCGCTACCTCTTCGGCGGAGCCCGTCGCGGCTGGCCCCAGGGGGCAGCCATCGGCAAGACCCTCGTGTCCTCGTCGATGATCGACAAGGTGGCCGCAGAGGTCGGCGGCCGGCTGGTGGAGGTCCCGGTCGGCTTCAAGTGGTTCGTGCCCGGGCTCATCGACGGCAGCTTCGGCTTCGGCGGCGAGGAGTCGGCCGGCGCGTCGTTCCTGCGCATGGACGGCCACGCCTGGACGACCGACAAGGACGGCATCATCCTGGCGCTGCTGGCCTCGGAGATCCTCGCGGCGACGGGCACCTCGCCCAGCAAGCACTACGCCGAGCTCACGGCCATGCACGGGGACCCGGCCTACGCGCGGATCGACGCGTCCGCCAACCGCGAGCAGAAGGCGAAGCTGGCGGCCCTGTCCCCCGACGACGTGTCTGCGGACTCCCTTGCAGGGGAGCCGATCACGGCCAAGCTCACGACGGCGCCCGGCAACGGCGCTGCCATCGGCGGCCTCAAGGTGACGACGGAGTCCGCGTGGTTCGCCGCCCGCCCCTCGGGGACCGAGGACGTCTACAAGATCTACGCGGAGTCCTTCCGCGGCGCCGACCACCTGGCTCAGGTGCAGGCCGAGGCAAAGGACGTGGTCAGCGCGGCACTGGGCTCCTGAGGCCCCACGTGCCGCCCACCGTGGTCGCCGGAATATCGACCTACGTCAATGGGTTGACCCTTCCATGAACCACGAGAGCCGCCCCTCAACGACCCCGGCGCCGACGTTCCCGCGGTCCTCCTCCTCCCGCCCCAACCTGGCCACCCTTGACCAGCTCCGGGCAGTGCGCCGCCGCAGGAACTTGCCCACGGCCGCGTTGCGCCGCCCCCTCCCGGGCGAGAAGGTGGCCTGCTGACCTCGGGACTACCCCGCCGCCACCGCTGGGGCTGGCCCGCCGACAGCTGACTCGTCGGCTGCCGACGCGCCGGACCCCAGGCGGGAGCGCTCGTCGCTGACCCACAGCCGCGTCAGACCGCCGAAGTGCCCCTCGAAGCGCTCCCACTCGTGGGGCGGGTAGGTCTGCTGGATCGTGCTCGTGAGGAGCTTGCGGAAGTCGTCGGAGTCCACCCACTCCAGGACCATCTCGTCGACGTGCGGCAGTGCCGTCGCACAGAACTCCTGGTAGCGCTCGGTCTCGAAGTAGTCGTCAGCCAACCCCTGGTAGGCCGCGAGCTTGCCTGCGTAGTCGAGGGACTGGTCGTCAGCCACTGAGAACCACGGCCCGGTGTCGACCTGGGTGCGCGGCGTGCGTCCCGTGGCCAGGCAGTAGACCGACCAGCGCAACAGCGCCTTCATGGCCCACGGGAAGTAGTAGTGCAGGGACGTCACGGCCACGTCCGGGCAGGCGTTGGCGTAGTCGATCGGGTAGACCACCCCGTTCTTGACGAGCATCTCGCAAGAGTTGAACTCCCAGCGGAAGAACGCATTGACCGTCTGCGCGATGGTCACCGCCTCCGCGCCCACGCCCGCCTCCAGGAAGCCGTGCTCCACGGCATACCGGTCGTGCATCGGCAGCTCCGGCCGGAACTTCATCACCATGGTCTCCGGGCCGATCGTCAGCGCCCGGGCGAACACCTCGAAGCCGTCCACCGCCTTCTGCAGGTGCATGAGCATCTCGCCGGAATCGTCGTAGGAGCGGTGCAGCTCTTCGCGGTTGCGGATCATCGACACCCCGCGCCAGGCGCCGCCGTCGAAGGGCTTCATGTACATCGGGTAGCCCAGCTCGTCGGCGATGCGGTCGAGGTCGAAGGCCTTGTTGTACTTGCCTGAGGTGAAGGCCCACCTCGCGTTGTCGACGGGGTTCTTGTAGGGCACCAGGACCGTCTCCGGCACCTTCATGCCGAGCCGCATCATGGCGCAGTAGGCGGAGTGCTTCTCCATCGACTGGAACGTGAACGGGCTGTTGAGCAGGTAGACGTCGTTCATGAGCGCGACCTTCTTCAGCCACTCGCGCGGGTGGTAGTACCAGTGGGCAAGCCGGTCGATGACCAGGTCCTGGCGCGGCCGGTCGCGCAGGTTGAACGGCTCGATGGTCAGCCGCTCGGTCGTGAACCGGTGCGCGCTGCCATCCGGCGCGGTGACGACGCCGAGCTTTCGGGCCAGCCCCTCGAAGGCCACTGGCCAGTCGTTCTCGGCCCCCAGCAGCAGGCCGATCAGGTGCTCGTGCGTGGCAGGCATCGGGGGCTCCTATCCGAGAGGGTGGTGGCGCCTGACGCTCATCCTGTCGTGCCCCAGCATTTCCGCAAGAGGTCGGTCAGCGGGGGGTCGAGGCTGTCCCGCCAGGCGGTGTAGCTGTGCAGGTCGGGCACCCGGGTGAAGGAGACGTCGTGGCCGGCCCGAGCCAAGGCGGCCGCCATGTCCTCGTTGTTGCTGAGGTTGCCCTCGAGCGAGCCGCAGGTCATCGCGATGCGGAGCGGGTGCTCGGCGTGCCGTGCGTCCAGGATCGAGGCGACCGTCCGCGAGATGCGCCCGAAGTAGCGAAAGCCGGACTCCTCGTCGTCGTGGCGCACCTGGAAGAACGAGCCGGACTGGGCGAACACGCCCCCCACCTGCGGGGCGCCCAGCAGGCCGGCGAGCACGGCGGTCAGGCCGCCGAGGCTGGCGCCCATGACGACGACGGGGCCGGACGTGGCGAAGGCGCTGGTCAGCTCGTCGAGACCGGCCTGCACCAGCGTCCGCAGGTACTTCGGCGAGCCGGAGTACCAGGCGTCCCGCTCGACCGGCTGCGCCAGCGCCACGCGGTGCGCAGGCAGCACTC
This sequence comes from Pedococcus sp., assembly GCA_036278335.1. Taxonomy (GTDB): domain Bacteria; phylum Actinomycetota; class Actinomycetes; order Actinomycetales; family Dermatophilaceae; genus Pedococcus_A. Next base: position 6,918 of record DASULG010000214.1, on the reverse strand, counting down.
CGGCGGTGATCTGGGCTGCGCAGTACCGGGTGATCGACGCGTAGACGTCGTACTCCGGCCCGTCGTGGACCACCAGCAGCGGCGCCGGGGTCGTGTCGTCCACGTCGGCAGGCGACCAGACGGTCACCGGCAGCGCCACCTCGGTCTCCCCCACCACCTCGAGGCGCCGGTACGCGCCGGCGGGTGCGGGGACGCGCCACCACGCCGGTGCGGCATACCCCGGCATCTCCAGCACCGAACGCTCCCCGAACACGGTGGGCACGCGCTGCGGGTTCGCCGGGTCGACCACCGTCTCGTGGGCACCGCTCGGGCGGGTCAGCTCGAGGCGGTACTCCAGGCGGTGCAGCGCAGGCGTGGGGAGGCGCAGCTCCCAGCCGCCGGCCACCCTGGCGAAGTCGCGGGGTCCGGGCACGGCAGGGCTGCAGTCGAGGCAGACCTGGGCGTACTCCCCGGCCGGGTCTGAGAAGCGGAACCGGACGTGGTCGTCCAGCACCTTGGGGCGCTGCACCGGTCGGCGGCTAGAACAGGGCGCTCATCAGCGACCCGCGCGCCTTTCGCACGCGCTCGTCGTGCTGCCCCACCACGGAGAAGAGCGAGAGGAGGTGCGTGCGCACCTGCTCGCGGTCGTCACCGGTGGTGTTCCGCACCAGGTCGACCAGCCGCAGGAACGCGTCCTCGACATGCCCGCCGAGGACGTCGAGGTCGGCCACCAGGGTCTGGGCGGCGATGTCCGACGGGTTGTCGGCCGCGGCGGCGCGCGCTTCCTGCAGGTCGACCCCGGTGGTGCGCTGCATCAGCCCGACCTGCGCCAGGCCCAGCTCGGCGTCGGCGTCCGCGGGGTTCTCCTTCAGCGCCCTGCGGTATGCCGCGGCCGCGGCCTCGAGGTCGCCGCGCTCGATCGCGTCGTAGGCCTCCTGGTGCAGCGGCGGCAGCGGCGGCTCCTCGGCGATCTCCTCGCCCTCCCCTGGGGCGCCGACGTCGACCTTGCCCGTGACGCCGTGCTGGACGGCCACCTTGAGCAGCTCGTCGATGACGGGGCGGATCTCCTGCTCGTCCTGGATCCCGGCGAAGAGCGGCACGGGCTGGCCCTGGACGAGGCCGATGGTCACCGGCACCGACTGGATCTGGAAGGCGCGCAGCAGTCCGGGGTTGGCGTCGACGTCGACCGAGACGACCTGGAAGCGGCCACCGTAGGAGGCGGCCAGCGCCACGACCGTGTCGAGGTAGGACGCGGACTCCGGAAGCCGGGCCGACCACAGCACCAGCACGGCCGGCACGTTGACGGAGGCGTTGATGACCTCCGAGAAGTTGGCGTCGGTGCCCTGGACCACCAGGCCCGGGCTCGCGCCGGCCGAGGCCTGGCCCGCAGAGCCTGGGTGGCCGCCGGCGGAGGCCGACCCTCCCGTGGCCGGCGCCCCCGGCGTGCCCTGGAGTCCGGAGAGGTCGACGGCGCCACGCAGGGCGCTGGCGTGGAACGGCTGGTCAGTCATGCCGCCGATTCTGCCTCAGGTCTCCCGGGGCGCGTCACTTGCCCTTGGCCGACACCAGGGTCTCGTCGACAGCCACGAGGTTGGCGCTGCCCTTCGGGGGCACCGTGAAGACCACCGTTTCGAAGGTCCTCATCTCGGCCTGCTTGGTGAGGGTCTTCTTGCCCAGCAGCTTCTGGAAGTCGGGGTTGGGGGTCAGCGACTTCCCGGTGGGTTTCAGCGTGATGGTGTCGATCCGCTCGATGAGGCCGAACACGACCGCGCCGCCGTCCTTCAGCGAGATCACCACGATGTCCTCGGCCTGCGGCGTGTGCTTCTGGGTCAGCGTCGCGAGCTTGCCCAGGCTGGCGGCCTGCGTCCGCGCGTTGGCCAGCACCGCGTGCGTGAACCGGTCGCCGCTGTTGATGTGCGCCGCCGGCTTGGGCGTCGGGTAGGCCAGGCTGGCGGCGTACTCGGCCAGCAGGTCCTTGGGCGCGATGGCCAGGCCCGTGCCCTGGGGGTTGAGGGGCGAGCCCTCGTTGATGGCGTCGAGGGCTGCGACCTTGCTGCCCGCCTGCATCGGTGCGCTGGCAGCCAGCTTGAACGGCGCCGACGCCTCGGCAGACGTCAGCAGGTTCAGGACGGTGGCGCCGTCCTCGCGAGTGCCCTGCACGAGCATCACCCGCGGCCAGGCTGTGCCGCGCGAGATGGCCAGGACCTTGGGCTCGGTCGGCTTGGTCACCGGCTCGGTGGCGGTCGAGCCGGCCTTGGCAAGGCGGCTGTCGGCGGTCGACACGGTGAGCGCCGCGCCGGTGAGGGCCTTGGCCCGCAGGTCCTTGGCCTCGGCGCCCGTTGCGGCTCGGGCCCGCGCAGCGTCCGCCAGGACGCGCGTGGCGATCGCCTGAGCCGACTCGGCTCCCACGGGTGGGCTGCTGGTCTGCTCGGACGGGGCGTCGTGGACGCCCACGAGCGCGCTCCCGAGCCCGCAGCCTCCCATGGTGAGGGCGGCGAGGGCGGCGACGGCCCCCGTGGCCAGACGGGTCATCGTCGAGGGGCTCATGCGCGGGCCTCCTGCGTCGTCGTGGTCTTTCGGGGCCGCAGCAGCCACAGCCCGGCAGCGCCGGCCCCGGCGAGGAGGACTCCCAGGACCAGGACGGCCAGGGCCTTCCCGGCCCACGCCTGCCCCTCCCACGTGAGGTCCACCGACGCCAGGTCGGCAGGTTTTCCGGAGGCCGTGGCGACGACCACGGTCTCGGGGGCGTCCTTCTGGTGCACCGTCAGCGAGGCGGTCCCCTTGCCCTGGGTCGTGTCCCGCCACACGTCCGACTGGGCCAGGGCCGGTGCAGCGCCCGTACCGTGCGGCTCGGTGGTCAGCTCCCAGCCGCCGACGGAGACCCCGGTGACGGCGTCCTGGCCGGCCTTGCCGACCAGGGCGTGCGCGTCAGAGGGCGCGGCCCGTCCGAGCCACACCTCCCCGCCGTTCTTGGTGGTGGCCGTGACGGTGACCGGGCCGTCGACCCGGTTGAGCACGGAGGGCTCGATGACGACGACACGCTCGCCTCCCGGCGTGGCCGAGAAGGTGCCGCTGCCGGCGGCACCGAGGTGGCTGGAGAACCACAGGCCGATCCCGGCAAGGACGAGGCCTGCGAGGGTCAGGACGCCCAGCGCAACCCGCTTGGACATTGAAGACACTGCTTGCTTCCTCACGTGAGACAACCGGCAGCCATGCGAGGGCTGCCGGCGGGTTCTCTCCACCATGGCCCACACCCAGCCGTGCGCCAAATCCGCTCCCTGTGTTTGGGTGCGGCTGATGGCATGATCGCCTCGATGACCTCACGTGCGCGAACGAGCCGAGGCCGCCGTCCCGGTCGGCCCCGCGAGGAGGCCACGGAGCAGGCGATCTCCCTCGCTGCCCGCCAGGTGCTCGCCGAGAAGGGCCTCAGCCGCATGTCCATGGAGCACGTGGCCGCCAGGGCCGGGGTGGCCAAGAGCACCCTGTACCGGCGGTGGCCGTCGAAGGTCGAGCTGGCCGTGCACGCGGTGGCCGTGACCTTCGACACCATCGACACCGGCGACCGTGGCTCGCTGGCCGCCGACATGCGCGCCGGCATCGGCGAGGCGGCGCGCCTGCTGCGCGAGCCCTCGACCGGGGCCGCGTATGCCGCGCTGCTCGCCGAGTCCGCCCGCGACCCGCAGGGGGTGGGTGTCGCGGTGCGCGCCTCGCTCTCGACCCGGCTGCACGCGCTCGTCGCGCAGTCGGTGCAGCGCGCCGTCGAGCGGGGCGAGATCCGCGCCGAGATGGTCGACGTCGAGCTGCTCGGCGACGTCGTCGTCGGCGCCGTCCTGCACCGCGCCCTGGCCACCGGCGACCCCGACGAGGCCTTCATCGACTCCCTGATCGACCTGCTCGGCGACGTGGCCTACGCCCGGCTGCTGCGCTACAAGCGCGAGCACGGGGACGCGGCGCCCTAGCTGCGCGTCCCCGCGTCCGCGGCATACCGGCCTCAGAAGCGGGCAGGCTCCCGGTAGACGCCCCAGATGTCGCGCAGCGCGTCGCAGATCTCGCCCAAGGTGGCCTCGGCGCGCACGGCGTCGAGCATCGCCGGGATCATGTTCTGCTCGGTGCGCGAGACCTCGACCATGTGCTGGACGGCCGCCCTGACCGCGGCCTCGTCGCGACCGGTCCTGCGCTGACCAAGGGTGGCGACCTGCTCCCGCTCCACCTCGTGGCTGACGCGCAGGATCTCGAGCTCGTGGCTGATCGACTCGGTGTGGCAGTTGACGCCGACGACCTTCTTGTCGCCCTTCTCGAGCGCAACCTGGTACTGGAAGGCGGCCTCGGCGATCTCTGACATGAACCAGCCCTCCTCGATGCCGCGCAGGATGCCCTTGGTCATGGGCATGCTGTTGAAGGGCTCAGTGCCGCCGTCGCGCCTGCCGGTGTCGCCGCGGACGAGCTGGGCGAGCTGGTCGGTGTCCTTGCTCGTCAGGTCGCTGCCGCCCAGGGTCAGGATCCGGTCGAAGATCTTCTCGGCCTCCGCCTCGATCTTGTCCGTGAGCGCCTCGACGTACCAGCTGCCGCCGAGCGGGTCGGCGACGTTGACCACGCCCGTCTCCTCCATGATCACCTGCTGGGTGCGCAGTGCGATCTCCGCGGCCTGCTCGCTGGGCAGCGCCAGGGTCTCGTCGAGGGCGTTGGTGTGCAGGGAGTTCGTGCCACCGAGGACGGCAGCGAGCGCCTGGACCGCGGTGCGGACGACGTTGTTGTAGGGCTGCTGGGCGGTCAGCGAGACCCCGGCGGTCTGGGTGTGGAACCGCAGCCACTGGGCCTTGTCGGTCTTGGCGCCGTACACGTCACGCAACCAGCGGGCCCAGATGCGGCGGGCGGCGCGGAACTTGGCGACCTCCTCGAAGAAGTCGAGGTGGCTGTCGAAGAAGAACGACAGGCCGGGGGCGAAGGCCTCGATGTCGAGGCCTCGGGAGAGGCCGAGCTCGACGTAGCCGAAGCCGTCAGCCAGCGTGAACGCGAGCTCCTGCGCGGCCGTGGAGCCGGCCTCGCGGATGTGGTACCCGGAGACAGACAGCGGCTTGTAGGCCGGGATGTTCTCGGCGCAGTACTGCATCAGGTCGCCGATGAGGCGCAGGTGCGGCTCGGGGTCGAACAGCCACTCCTTCTGGGCGATGTACTCCTTGAAGATGTCGGTCTGCAGGGTGCCGTTGAGCACGCCGAGGTCGATGCCCTGGCGCTCGGCGGCGACGAGGTACATGCAGAAGACGGGCACGGCCGGGCCGCTGATCGTCATCGAGGTGGTGACGTCCCCGAGGGGAATGTCCTGGAACAGGGTCTCCATGTCGGCCGCCGAGTCGATGGCGACGCCGCAGTGGCCGACCTCGCCGAGGCTGAGCGGGTCGTCGGAGTCGCGGCCCATGAGCGTGGGCATGTCGAAGGCCACGGACAGGCCACCGCCGCCGCGGGCCAGGATCATCTTGTAGCGCTCGTTGGTCTGCACCGCGTTGCCGAACCCGGCGAACTGGCGGATGGTCCAGGCTCGACCGCGGTAGCCCGTGGGGTACAGGCCGCGGGTGAAGGGGAACTCCCCCGGCCACCCGATCGACTCGGGGACCTCGGAGCCGTCGGCCGGCCCGTACACCGGGTCGACCTCCATCATCGACAGCGTCGTGAAGTCGGCTTTGCGCACCTGGCCCTTGGCCTGGGCGGCGTCGTAGCGGGCCTGCCAGCGGGCGGCACCGGACATGTCGGGGGCGGGGGTCTCAGCCATGCTGGCAATTTACTAGGACGTCCTACTAAATGTCACGCGCGGCGTCCGGCCCCGCACCGCATACGCAGGTTTCCGGCAGCCACGGGCACCAACCGTAGGCCAGCAGCGGGAGGCGGACGGAGCACCATCCGAACTAGCGTGAAGGCCCGAGGACGCGCCGCAGGAGTGTGGTGGCGGCCCCGGGCAGCGGGAGGAGCACCCATGGTCAGGCACCCATCACCCCGACTGGCCTCCACGGCCGCGCTGACGACGGTTCTGGCGTTGGCCGCGGCGTCCGCGCAGGCAGATCCCTCGGACTTCGGGCCCGGCGCGCCGGGGGTCGGCGACACGTACTACCCGGGCTACGGCAACGGCGGGTACGACGTGTCCCGCTACCGCATCGACCTCACCTACCACCCCACCGACAACCGCATCGAGGCGCAGACCACCATCGAGGCGCAGGCGACGCAGGACCTGAGCCGGTTCAACCTCGACCTCGTCGGCCTCACGGTGCGCAGCATCGAGGTCGACGGCCACGTCGCGTCCTGGTCCCGCAGCGGCCAGGAGCTCAGCGTGACTCCCCCGCGCGGGCTGAGAGAGGGCCGCCAGTTCCAGACGGTGGTTCGGTACGACGGCGTGCCAGTGGAGTTTTCCCTGCCGGGCACCGGCGTCAGGACCGGCTTCATGGCCACCGACGACGGGGCCACCGTGGCCGGACAGCCCGAGGTGGCGGCCTCGTGGTTCCCCGCCAACGACCACCCGCAGGACAAGGCGGCGTACACGTTCGTGGTTGCTGTGCCCGAAGGCCACGAGGTCGTGGCCAACGGTGTCCTGCAGTCCCGTCGCTCGAACCAGGGCTGGACGACCTTCACGTGGCGCGCGGCCGAGCCGATGGCGCCCTATCTGGCCACCATCGACATCGGCCAGTGGGATGTGCGCACCTGGAAGACCGCCAGCGGCCTGCCGGTCTACGACGCCGTCGACCCGGACCTCGTGGCCGACCCCGTGCTCGGCCCGGCCATCGACGCCTCGCTGAAGCGCCAGGGCGAGATCGTCGACGTCCTCGCCGACCACTTCGGCCCGTACCCGTTCCACACCGTCGGGGCCATCGTCGACGACCAGGACGACCTGTACTTCGCGCTCGAGACCCAGACCCGGCCGGTGTACTCCCGGTACTTCTGGCCGGACCGCGG
>DASULG010000213.1:0-4639 GCA_036278335.1 Pedococcus sp. | reverse complement strand
CGGGACACCTCAACGATCCGGAGTCCGCGAGCTGCGGGCCCTGCGGGGCGCGGATCGACCCGGCTGCCCCGCGGGTCACCCAGGCGCGGCCACCGCTGGGCGTCCTGGTCACCGACGACGGCGCGGTCTACACCGTGACGGGGGACTACGTCATCGGCCGGGAGCCGGAGCAGGCGCCGGACGTCAAGGCCGGCAGGGCCAGGGCGTTGGTCCTGCAGGACGGGGAGCACAGCACCTCGCGGGTCCACGCGCGGCTCGAGGTCTCAGGGTGGAGCGTGCTTCTGAAGGACAGCGGCTCCGCCAACGGCACGTTCCTCAGCAGGGGCGGAGCGGCGGGACCGTGGACGGTGGTGCCGCGCGAGCCGGGGACACCGCTGCGTCCTGGCGACCGGGTGCGCCTCGGCAAGCGGCAGCTGTTGTTCGACAGGTACCACGTGCGCTCGACGCCGCTGCAGGCCACCGCGAGGGGGGCCGATGGACCGCATCGGTGACTATGTGCTGCTGCGCGAGCTCGGGCGAGGCGTGCACGGCCGTGTATTCCTGGCCCGGGCACCGGCCCGCCTGGGCCTCGACGTCGAGCAGGTGGCCGTCAAGGTGCTGGCCGTCCCCGGGAGCGACACCGGGTTCGATGCGGTCGCGGAGGAGCTGACGGCCTACGCCGACGTGGGGTCCGAGCGCCTCCTCGAGCTCTACGAGGTGGCGATGGAGGGTGACACCGTCTACTACGCGATGCGGCACGAGCCCCACGGCTCGCTGGTGGTCCCGGTCCGCGAGGCGTCCCGCCGCCAGCGGCTGGCGGCCGTGGGCGAGGCGGCCCGGGCCGCGCACGAGCTCCACGAAGCGGGGATCGTCCACCGGGCGATCAGGCCGGGAAACGTGTTCCTGGGCCACGGCAGCGCGCTGCTCTCCGAACTGGCCGTCGCCCACCTGCTGTCCCGCGCGCACACCCTCACCGGTCTCGGGACCCGCGGCGACCCCCGGGACCTCGAGTTCGTCGACCCGCTGCTGATGCAGGGTGGCGAGGCGGGCCGGGCCAGTGACATCTGGTCGCTCGGCGTGACGCTGCACGCCGTCCTGACCGGGGGCGGCCTCTACCCGGCCCTGACGTCGGCGGACCCGATGGTGGCCGTGCGGATGTACCTGCGCAGCCAGCCCGAGCCGGACGCCGACCTGTCCGACGGCGAGCGCGCCGTGGTCGTCAGGGCGCTGCAGCCGGACCCGGCGGACCGGTACGAGACGGCCGAGGCGCTCGCCGAGGACATCGAGCGGGTGGCGGCATGACCGGGGCACGGCGGCGGCCATGAGGAGTCCCGGGGATGCGCGGCGGACCTTCGCGATGTTCCGCCGGTTCTCCGCTGGTCAGCGCCGCAGCGCGGTGGGGGCGGTGGCCCTCATGGCCGTCGAGGCCGCCACCGCCCTCGTCGTGCCCATCCTCATCGGGGACCTGACCAACTTCCTCAAGGACGGCAAGCCCTGGAGACCGCTGGGCCTGCGACCGTCGGCCGACGCCACCATCCCTCTCCTGGCTGTCTCGATCGTGGTGGCCACCGCGGTGAACAGCCTCAGCGAGGCGCTCTCCGACGTCTCGCTCGCCAAGGCCGGCCGGGTCCTGGGCTACAACCTGCGCACGGCACTCTTCTCACACCTGCAGAAGCTGTCGCTCGCCTTCCACGTGCGGCGCAGCACCGGTGACGTGCTCACCCGGATCACCGGGGACGTCCAGGCCCTCGAGGAGTTCGTGGTCGAGTCCGTCTCCGACCTGCTCGGCAGCGGCCTGCTGCTCGCCGGCACGCTGGTCTACCTGTTCTCACAGTCGTGGCGCATCGCCCTGCTCGCCGTCGTCATCGTGCCGCTGCTGGCGTCGGTGTCCAGCTACTTCGCCCGCCGCATCAAGGCTGCGTCCAAGGAGCTCCGGGCCCGGGAGGGCGACCTCGCCTCCACGGCCGCGGAGATGCTGACCACGATCAGCGTCGTGCAGGCCTATGGCCGGGCGCGGCACGAGCAGAAGAAGTTCGACAGCGACAGCCGGCACGCGATGGACGCGGTGCTGCGGACGGCACGGCTGGAGGCGCTGTTCAGCTTCACCGTCAGCGTCATGGAGGCGCTGGTCATCGCGGTGGTCGTCGTGCTCGGCGCTCGGCTCGTCGAGTCCGACACCGTCAGCGCCGGCCTGCTGGTGTCCTTCATCCTGCTGATCCAGAACATGTTCAAACCCACCCGGCGGATCATCAAGGAGTGGAACACCGTCGCCAAGATCTACGCCAGCGTCGAGAGGATCAGCGAGCTGCTCGACCGCGAGCCGGCCGTCCAGGACGCTCCCGGGGCTCGGGAGGCGCCGCCGCTGTCGGGCGCTGTCGAGTTCCGTGACGTCAGCTTCGCCTACCAGCCCCAGGGCCCGGAGGACCCCGACGGCGAACCCGCCCGCCTGACCCTGCAGTCCGTCAGCTTCACCCTGGCCGCCGGCGAGGTCGTGGCGCTGGTCGGGCACAGCGGCGCGGGAAAGAGCACGATCGCCCAGCTGCTGCCGCGGCTGTACGACCCGCAGTCCGGCGCGGTCCTCGTCGATGGCCATGACATCCGCACCTTCACCGTCGACTCGCTGCGGGCCCAGATCAGCATGGTGCTGCAGGAGACCATCCTGCTGCGGGGCACGATCGCCGAGAACATCGCCTACGGCCGCGAGGGCGCCACCCGGGAGGACGTGGTGACCGCGGCCCAGCGGGCCCACGCCCACGACTTCATCACCGCCATGCCGGAGGGCTACGACACGGTGCTCGGCGAGCGGGCGGCGACCCTGTCGGGCGGCCAGCGCCAGCGGCTCGCGATCGCCCGGGCCTTCATCCGAGACACGCCGATCCTCGTCCTCGACGAGCCGACCACAGGTCTGGACGCCCTCTCGTCGGCTGCGGTCGCCGAGGCGCTCCAGTCCCTGCTGAAGGACCGGTCGGCCGTGATCGTCTCGCACGACCTCAACCTGATCCGCGGGGTCGACCGCATCCTGGTGCTCTCCGGGGGCAGGATCCTCGAGGAGGGCACGCCCGCAGACCTGCTCGAGCGGGGCGGGCTCTACGCCGACCTCTACGCGAGCCAGTTCGGCGAGGCCGCCGCCGAGCTCGTCGCCAGTCCCGCCGTCGCCGAGCCCTCGCTTGCCGGGGGCGAATCGACATTCGAGACCGTGCTGCTCGACGCGATGCCGGTGCCCGCCTCGGAGCAGCAGTTCCGGCAGCTCACCGGCTGGGTGGCAGGCGTCGCCCCGGCGCTGGGAGGGCCGGACCGCGACCCCCGGCAGTCGCCGGTTCTCACCCAGGCGCTGCCCGGCCTTGCGGAGGCGTCGGACGCCCAGGCCATGGGGCACCACCTCCAGCGGCTCCTGGCCCCCGACTGGGAGCTCGACTCCTGCCTGCTCGACAAGGTGCTCGTCGACCTGGGCGGCGGCGCCAGGCTGCGCTACCGGCTGAGGGTGCGCCAGCGCACCAGTGGCGAGGTGGAGGAGCGCCGCGTCGCGGGCCGGCTCCTCCCGACGGTGGAGGAGGCCCAGGCGTATGCCGCGCGGCTGGCGGCCGGCGCCGCCGACCTGCGCTCGCGCGAGGACGCGAGGGCCTTCGCCCGGCTCGTCGACGTCGTGGCCTCGCTGTGCCTGGTCCTGCACAGCTTCCCGCTCGACCCCGACCTGCCGGGGCTCGTGGCGGCGACCGACCCCGCCCGGATGGCCACCATCCTCGAGCCCGTCCTGCCCAGCGCCGGGCACGGCCTCGAGCTGCAGAGCTGTCGTCCCGAGGTGGTCAAGTACGCCCTGGGGGGCCAGTGCGTGCTGCGCTACGAGCTGCTCTGGCGGGTCCAGCCCAGCCGCCGGACGGTGCGGCAGGTCGTCTACGGCAAGGTGTACTCCGACGAGCGCGGCAGCCACATCGGACCGACCCTCACGGCGCTGCACGAGCGGCTGCACGCCGAGCGGGCCCCCCGGCCCTTCCTCCTGCCCCGCTTCCAGGGGTATCTGCCCGGGCTGCGGCTGGCCCTCCTGGAGGCGCTGCCGGGCACACCGCAGGTGCCGGACCTGGTGCGGTCCTGGGCGGCGGGCGAGCGTCCGAGCGGCCCGACGGCGCTGACCGCCGAGAGCGCGCTCGCGACCTGTGCGGGGATCGCCGCGGCCCTTCACGCCCCGGCACCCCTCGCACTGGTCCTGCCCGGGGCGGCGTCAGGCGGGCAGGACCGCACGCTGCAGAGCGAGCTGGACAGCGTGCAGCGCGACCTCGACGCGCTGGCCGCGTACGCGCCGGCACTGGCCGGGCTGCTCCGAGGACGCCTGGAGGCGCTGGCCCCGGTCGCTCGCGCCGGGGGTCTGCCGCTGCTGACCACCCACGGGGACTTCGCGCCGTCGGAGGTCCTGTTCGACGGTCCTCTCAGCGGTGTCTATGACCTGGACGCAGCCTGCGCGGCGGAACCGGCCCGCGACCTGGGCCTGTTCGCGGCCCATCTGTCGCTGGCCGCGGCCCGGGCGGCCCGCCTCGCCGGCGCTCCCGTCACCGAGCGCGGCCAGTCCCTGGAGCGGGTCTTCCTCGGCGAGTACCTGCGGGCCCGGCCCGACCTGGACCGTGAGGCGCTGTGGGGCATCGCCGGCGCCTACCGCACTCTGACGCTG
>DASULG010000212.1:0-4708 GCA_036278335.1 Pedococcus sp. | reverse complement strand
GCCGAGGCCGAGCAGGCGCGCCTCGAGCTCGACGAGTTCATGGCCAACCTCGAGAAGCAGGCCCTGCGCTTCGAGGACAAGCGCGAGACCCTCAAGGCCCGCATGACGCAGCAGCGCTGAGCCGGATCGCCTAGCGCTGAGCCGTCAGCGGCCCTGCCGGGAGGGCGGGAGCGCGGTGATGACCCCGAGCGGCAGCCCCGGGCAGGGTGAGAACTCCCACTCGCCAGTTGCCTGCTCCCTGGCCGCCTCCGCGGCCGTCTCCCTGGCTTCGTCCGTGGCCGCCCACCAGCGCTCCACCGGCAGGCCGCGGATGAGGTCCCCCGTCACCCACCTCAGGTCCGACGACGTGACGACCCGTCCGGCCCGGTTGATGACGGCACACGCCCTGCCCACCTGCTCCAGCGGGCCGAACATCCGCTCCTCGAACGTGCGCACCAGCAGGTCGAAGCCCACCACGCCGGCGAAGGTTCCTTCGCGCCACAGGGGCCGCGTGAACGTCAGGGTCTGCTGGTCGGTGCACAGGTAGTCGACGTACGGCCCGGTGATGTGGGCCGCCCCGGTGGCCAGCGGCACGGCATACCAGGGAAGGGTGGTGTAGTCGCGGAACCCGACGGCCCGCGGGTCCGTCTCCGCGGCCAGGCGCCGGGGCTTGGGCGGCGCCGCGTCCGGATTGGCCGTCCACCACTCCAGCCAGTAGGGCGCATCGGTGAGCACGTCCGGTGCCATCACCACTCCCGCCCCCGCCACCTTGCGCGCCGGGTCGGTCAGCAGCGCGTGGCAGGTCGCCTCGATGGCCAGGTCCGACCGCCGGGGCGAGGCGACCGCCAGCTGCTCCTCAGCCTCGGCCGCGATGCCGTCGAGGTCGGCGAACAACGCGGCGCACAGGTCGCCGACCAGCCGTGCCACATCGCCACCGTCCAGGTGCGCGCTCAGGTTCGTGCTCACATCAGCCTCCCCGTCCACACCTGGCGGTGCAGCGCCCTGACCGCCGAGAACATCTCCTCCACGTGGCTCTCAGCCGAGTGCCGGGCCCCGCGGGAATCGCCCGCCGCGATGCGGTCGACCAGCTCCGTATGCCGGTCGGCCGGCTGCCCATCGGGCTCCGCCTGGGCGTGCGCGTGCCACAGCAGCATGCCGACCTCGCTCTGCAGCGCCATCTCCTCCCGGGTGAGCCGGGCCGACTGCGCCGCCGCCGCGAGCTCGAGGTGGAAGTTGCCCTCGGCGCGCCACCGCGCGGTTCCGGGGAGCGCCTCTCGGCCCGCGGCCCCGAGGTCGCGCAGCCGGCGCACATCCTCCGCGTCAGCCCGCAGCGCGGCCAGCTGGGCCGACATGCCGCAGATCGCCGCGTAGTGGTCGGCGAGGTCGCGCAGCTCTCCCAGGCCCATCCGGCCCAGGCGGGCCACGAGCGCCTGCTGGCCCCCGTCGGCGGGCGTGCAGACGAACGAGCCCCCGCCGCGTCCGCGCCTCGTCCTGATCAGGTTGTCCTGCCGCAGCGCGCCCAGCGCCTCGCGCACCGTCACCGTCGCCACCCCGAACCGGTCGGCGAGGTCGCTCTCCGAGGGGAGCGGGCTCCCGTCGGGAAGCAGTCCGAGCGTGATCGCCTCGCCCAGCCGCCTCGCGACGGCATCGGCCCGGCCCTGCGCCTCCAGCGGCGCGAAGACGGCGGCATAGGCACCCAGCGCCAGGGAGGAGTCGGCCATGGGCGGGCACTCCTTCCCTCGGGCAGCCACCGGCGCAGCAGGTCAGGGTGATCAACGGCGCCTCTCGGTGTGGCGCAACCTCTGGACACAAAACCTATGGCGCCATATGTTTTCGATCAAGTCGACAGCGCGAGGAGGCGAGAGGACATGGCTGAGTCCCCGGCAACCCCGGCGATCCTGCTCGCCGGCCTGCGCAAGGAGTTCCCGGGCAACCCGCCCGTCGTCGCCGTCGACGGGGCAGACCTCGCGATCGCCGACGGCGAGTTCTTCTCGATGCTGGGCCCGTCCGGCTCGGGCAAGACCACCGTCCTGCGGATGATCGCCGGCTTCGAGGTGCCCACCGCCGGGCGCATCGAGCTCGGCGGCCGCGACGTGACTGCGGCCCAGCCGTACGACCGTGACGTCAACACCGTGTTCCAGGACTACGCGCTGTTCCCCCACATGAGCGTGCTCGAGAACGTCGAGTACGGGCTGCGGGTCAAGAAGGTGGGCCGCAGCGAGCGGCGCAAGCGGGCCATGGACGCCCTCGAGCAGGTTCGCCTGGCCGACCTGCCCGCCCGGCGGCCGGGCGCGCTCTCCGGAGGCCAGCGTCAGCGCGTGGCGCTGGCCCGGGCCCTGGTCAACAGGCCGAAGGTGCTGCTGCTCGACGAGCCGCTCGGCGCCCTCGACCTCAAGCTCCGCGAGCAGATGCAGGTCGAGCTCAAGGCGATCCAGCGTGACGTGGGCATCACCTTCCTCTTCGTCACCCACGACCAGGAAGAGGCGCTGACCCTCTCGGACCGCGTGGCCGTGTTCAACGCCGGACGCATCGAGCAGGTCGGCACCGCGCGCGAGGTCTACGAGCAGCCCGCCTCGGGCTTCGTCGCCGGGTTCGTCGGGACGTCCAACCTGCTCACCGGCCAGGCCGCCAGCACCGTCCTCGGCCGGACCGGGGCCTTCAGCATCCGGCCCGAGAAGCTCACCGTCGCCCCTCGCGACCAGGTCGCCGGCGACGGCCTGATGCGCGCCCCCGGGACGGTCACCGAGGTCGTCTACGCCGGTCCCGTCACCCGCTACGTCGTGCTGCTCGATGCCGGAACCAGCCTGATTGCGCTGCAGCAGAATGGCGCTGGCGCGCAGACCGTCGCCTTCGACCGCGGCGCGGCCGTCGACCTCCTGTGGCAGCCGCAGCACGTCATCGCCGTCCCAGCCAGACCTCTCGACGCCCACCCCGCAGCCCCCGCCAGCCCCACCCCCTGAAGCCTCCGCACACCCGAAGGAGCTCCCCGTGCGAAAGACAACACCCACCCGGCTCGCCGCCGTCGCAGCAGTGGCCGCCCTGGCCCTCGCGGGCTGCGGTGGCTCCGGCTCCCAGGGCACCGGCGGGGGCAGCGCTGCTCCTGGCGGCTTCAAGGTGCCCGACCTCAAGCCCCTCGACAAGCTCGGCACCCCCGAGGGGGAGGTCAGCGTGCTGGCCTGGCCTGGCTACGTGGAGGACGGCAGCAATGACCCCAAGGTCGACTGGGTCAGCGACTTCGAGAAGAGCAGCGGGTGCCAGGTCACGGTCAAGTCCTTCGGCACGTCGGACGAGGCCGTGCAGCTGATGCGGACCGGCCAGTACGACACCGTCTCCGCCTCGGGCGATGCCACCTTGCGCCTCATCGCCGCGGGTGACGTCGAGCCCATGAACACCTCGCTGATCACCAACTACCCCGACATCTTCGACGCCCTGAAGAACCAGCCGTGGAACTCCGTCAGGGACGTGCCCTACGGCATCCCGCACGGCCGGGGGGCCAACCTGCTCATGTACCGCACCGACCTGGTCAAACCCGCGCCCGACTCGTGGGCAGCGGTCTTCGACAACGCCTCGCAGCAGAAGGGCAAGGTCACGGCCTACGACTCCCCCATCTACATCGCTGACGCGGCCCTGTACCTGATGGCCACCAAGCCCGATCTCGGCATCAAGGACCCGTACGCCCTCGACAGCAAGCAGCTCGCGGCCGCGGTCGACCTGCTGAAGAAGCAGAAGGACAACGTCGGCGAGTACTGGTCGGACTACCTCAAGGAGGTCCAGGCCTTCAAGAACGGCTCCTCCACCGTCGGTACCACCTGGCAGGTCATCGCCAACGTGGCGCAGGGCGAGAAGGCGCCCGTCGAGGTCGTGCTGCCCAAGGAGGGCTCGACCGGCTGGTCGGACACCTGGATGGTGGCCGCCAAGTCCAAGCACAAGACGTGTGCCTACAAGTTCATCGACCACATCGTCTCGCCCAAGCCCAACGCCGCCGTCGCCGAGTACTTCGGCGAGGCGCCGGCGAACAAGAAGGCCTGCCAGGAGACGGCGGATCCCAACCACTGCAAGGTCTTCCACGCCGAGGACGAGGAGTACTTCTCCAAGGTCCACTACTGGAACACGCCCATCTCGGCCTGCCTGGACGGCCGCACCGACGTCAAGTGCACCAGCTACTCCGAGTGGACCAAGGCCTGGACCGAGATCCGCAACAGCTGAGCGACAGGTAGGCGACAGGTAGGCGACTATGGGTTCGAGGAAGGCACTGGCCGGGCTGCTGACCCCGCCCCTGCTGTGGCTCGTCGTCGCCTACCTCGGCGCGCTGCTCGCGATCTTCGCGACGGCTTTCTTCACCACCGACCCGTTCACCAACGAGGTCGTGCGCACCTTCACCACCGAGAACTTCCAGGCGCTCCTCGACCCCACCTACCTGCGCATCATCGGCCGCACACTGCTCATCGCCGCCACCGTCACCGTGCTGTGCATCGTGATCGCCGTCCCCTTCGCCTTCTTCATGGCCCGGGTCGCCCCCGCGAGGATCCGCGGCCTGCTCGTGGCAGCGGTTCTCGTGCCCCTCTGGGCGTCCTACCTCGTCAAGGCGTACGCCTGGCGGACCATGGTGCAGCCCGGGGGCGTCCTGGACAGCGCCCTCGGCACCACCCCGGGGTACGGCCTCGGGGCGGTGGTGCTAACCCTGACCTACCTGTGGCTGCCCTACATGATCCTGCCGGTGTATGCCGGG
>DASULG010000211.1:0-3889 GCA_036278335.1 Pedococcus sp. | reverse complement strand
CGGCGCCGGTCTGCTGGTCTCGGCTGCAGCCGGGGTGGTCAACGGTGCCGTCGCCGTGGTCCTCGTCCGGGCCGGCCGGCGGTACCGGTCACTGGCCCTGACCGCTGACGGCAAGCACCTGCTGACCGACGTGTGGACCTCCGTCGGCGTCATCGTCGGCGTCGTCCTCGTCGCTGCGACCGGGTACGTCCGCCTCGACCCCATCGTCGCGCTGCTGGTCGGGGTCAACATCGTGGTCACCGGCGTCGGCCTGCTGGTCCGGTCCGTCGCCGGGCTGATGGACCACGCCATCCCAGCTCCCGCGCGGGCGGAGCTGGACCGGGTGCTCGGCGAGTTCGCGCAGCAGCGCGGGGTCAGCATCCACGCCGTCCGCACCCGCGAGGTCGGCCGCGACCACGTGGTGTCCGTGCACGTCGTAGTCCCCGCCGGGTGGTCGGTCGAGCAGGGCCACGCCCTGACGCTCGAGCTCGAGGCCGCGGTCGCCGACCAGCTCCAGGACACCTTCGTGCAGACGCACGTCGAGCCGCAGGGACACATCTGCCCGCTCGAAGCCACGTGGGCGGACCGCGGCCCCCAGGGGGACAGCGGCGCGAGCCGGCGGCGTTCGGGCTGAGTCGCTCACCGGGACTTCGGCCACTGTCGACGGCATCCGTGCCGGGCGACGGTGTGGTCAGCGCCTTCGGCCGTATGCCGGTCCGCGGCGTGACCGTGTTGGGGAGGTGGGATCGTGCTCGAGGTCGTCTCGACAGGAGTGGTGCCCGGGGCCAGCGCCGGTGAGGTCCTGGGGTTCATGTTGGAGCCTGCAGACTCCGCCTACCGGTCCTGGTGGCCAGGGGTGCACGACCGGTTCCACATCACGGCCCGCAGCGACCGGTCCGACCACATCGGCGACCGGGTCGTCATGGACGAGCTGGTCGGCCCGCGGAGGCTGAGGTTCGCCGCCACGGTCGTCGAGGTCGTGGCGGACCAGCGGGTGGTGTGGCAGCTCCATCAGGGCGTTCCGCTGCCGGTGCGCCTGCGTCTCGACCTCGAGGACGATCCTTACCGCAGAGGTGCGGCGCCGTCCGTGCGGGTGCGCCACACGGTCCAGGCGGGGTGGGCCGGCCCCGGCCGGATCCTCGACCCGCTGTTCCGGCTCTACCTCTCCCGGCGATTCGCCGCCGACCTCGATGAGCACGTGCGCACCGAGTTCGCCCGGCTCGGTGCCCTCCTCAGCGGGGAGCGGTCCCGGTGACCGGCCGGGTGCGGGTCGGGCTGCAGCTGGGCACCCAACCGCCCCTGGGCGCGGTTCGGGCCTACCTGCTCGCAGCCCGGGCGATGCGGCTGGACTCGGTCATGGTCATCGACCATTTCCAGAACATCTTCCCCACCGCGCTCTGGGACCAGGACTTCACCTGGCTGGCCAGGCGAAAGCCAACACCGCACGACCACTTCGACTACCAGGCGCTCATGGGGTGGGCCGCCTCGCGGGCCGGACGGCTGCAGCTCGGCGTCGGCGTCACCGACCCCATCCGACGCCACCCCGTCGTCATCGCCCAGTCCCTGATGACCGTCGCCCACATGACACGAAGGGCCCCGGTGCTCGGCATCGGCGCCGGCGAGCTGCTCAACATCACCCCCTACGGGCTGGACTACGCCGGGCGGACCAGCCGGCTCGAGGAGGCGCTGCAGGTCATCCGGCTCTGCCTGGACGCCGGCGCCCCCGGGCCGCTGCACTTCACCGGACGGCACTTCCGCCTCGACGGCGCCCGGGTGGACCTGCGCGCCCCCAAGGGCCGCACCCCGCGGGTCTGGGTCGCCGCGCATGGGCCCCGCTCCCTGGTTCTGGCCGGCCGGTACGGCGACGGCTGGTACCCGACGATGGTCGCCAGCCCCGAGCAGTACGCGACCCAGCTGGGCTCGGTGCGGGACGCAGCCACCAGTGCCGGACGCAACCCCGCCACCGTCACCGCGGCACTGCACCGGTTCGCCGTCATCGGCCGCACCGAGGCCCAGGCCCGGTCCATGCTCGACTCCCGCCCCATCCGGGCCCTGGGACTCGTCGCGAGCGCTGCAGAATGGCGGGCAGTCGGCGCCACGCACCCGTTCGGGGACGACTACACCGGCCTTGCCCAGTTCCTGCCCGAGCAGCAGGACCGGGCCACCCTCGAGCACGCCATAGCCGCCGTCCCCACCGAGCTCCTCACCCAGGGGCCGCTGCTGTGGGGCACCGTCGAGCAGGCGGTGCGCCGGCTGCGCGAGTACCAGGCGGCAGGCCTCGAGCACGTCGTGTTGTCCCCGGTCTCCGGGCTGGTCTCCCCCGGCGCGGCGCTGGAAGGGCTGTATGCCACTGGCGCCATCGCCCGGGCGCTGCGCCGCGACTGACCGCTCCGCCGGTCACCCCGCCCGTGTGTCGCCGGAGCCGAGCAGCCTGTGCTCGGCGAACGGCACAGACAGGCGGCGCCGGGCGAGCTGGCCCTGCAGCGCGGTGGTGAACAGGCCCGCACCGGGCCGCTCCGCAGCCGCGACGACCTCGTCGGTCAACCAGGCTCGTGTGAGGTCGTGGTCCGATCCAGCGATCGTCCGCGTGGCGACCCCAAGGTCCAGGGTCGTGCTCACGCCGCAGCTCGGCGAGCCGGCCACCCCCACCACCGCCAGTGAATCAGCCCCGTCCCAGCGTCCAAGGACGGCTGCAGGGCCGCCGGAACCACGCCCGGGCAGGTGGCACCCCCCGGGTACCGGGTGTTCTGGTTCAGCAGGCAGTGCGAGAGCACCACCACCCGGCGACTGCGCCCGTCCACCAGCTCGGGCGGCAGAGGCGAAGCACGGCCATGCCTTGGCTTGTCCACCCGCTCACGATGATCCCCACGACGTGACCTCGGCAGGGTCGCAAGTCCCCCGAGAAGCCCCCGAGGGCCGCCGTGCCAATCGGCAGTCCTGGCTCGGTCGCACGTGAGGTCCTGCACCAGTCCCTGACCGCGTTACCACGACCCAGGCGCCGCGGCGGGGCCGTACCGTGATCGAGGCAGCGCCTGTGGAAGGTCCCTACTTCTCGGCGGCCCGCGCTCGGGCGGCCTGACGGACCAGGTGGTCGCGCTCGGCGACGTCCGTGGCCCGACGGGCGGCATCCGCGTATGCCGTGGCAGCGGCTGGGAGGTCACCGCCCAGCTCGTGCAGGTGGCCGCGGACGGCGTGCCACCGGTGCCGCTCGCCGAGCACGTCGCGCAGCCGGTCGGTCTCGCGCAACCCGGCGGCGGCGCCAAGGACGTGGCCGACCGCGACCGCACGCCCGAGCACCGCGGCGGGGTCGTGGCGCACCGAGTCCTCGGTGAGGGCGACGAGGGCGTCGTACCAGGCGAGGATCTGCGGCCAGTCGGTCTCCTCCGCGCTTGCCGCGTCGTCGTGCAGCGCTGCTATGGCGGCCTCGACCTGGTAGCGGCCTGGGCGCTGAACGGCCAGCGCCGACTGCAGGACGCGCACGCCCTCCGTGATCTCTCGGGTGTCCCACAGGCGGCGGTCCTGCCGGTCGAGTGTGACGATCCGGCCCTCGCGGTCGAGTCGCGCCGGGAGGCGGGCGTGGCTGAGGAGCATCAGCGCGAGCAGCCCACGCGCCTCCGGCTCCTCGGTGGCGAGGGTGAGTTGCCGGGCGAGCCGGATCGCCTCGCCGGCCAGGTCGACCCGGCCCGAGTGGCCGGCCGTGTACACGAGGTAGAGCACGCGCAGCACGACGGCGAGGTCGCCGGGCTGGTCCAGGCGGCGCCCCTGCAGGGCGCGCTTGGCCCGGCTGATCCGCTGCGCCATCGTCGCCTCCGGCACGTAGAAGGCGTCGGCGATCTCCCGGGTGGTGAGGCCGCCGACGGCGCGCAGGGTCAGCGCCACCTGGGAGGTGGGCGCGAGGTCGGGGTGGCAG
>DASULG010000210.1:0-4618 GCA_036278335.1 Pedococcus sp. | reverse complement strand
TCACCGCGAACATCGACCGCACGTGGGCCAACCCCAACCTTCTCGTGTGGCACGGCGAGCCGTGGTGCATCGACCACGGTGCCGCCCTGTACTTCCACCACCAGTGGCCGAGCCGGGCCCCGGACCCCGGGCGGTTCGCCGCGCAGCCGTACGACGTGAGCCGGCACGTCCTGGTGGACGTCGCCGGCAACCTGGGGGCCGCCCACGAGAAACTCACCTCGCTGGTCAGCGAGGAGCTGCTGGAAGAGGTTACCGACCAGGTCCCCGACCTCTGGCTCGAGCAGACACCCAGCCTGGGCTCCCCCACCGCTGTCCGCGCGGCATACCGCGACCACCTGCTCGCCCGGGTGGCCTCGACGGCGTGGGTCCCGGGGGGCCCGTCATGAGCCTGCAGGGCTACCAGTACGTCGTGCTGCGCTGCGTCCCGCGCGTCGAGCGCGAGGAGTTCGTGAACGTCGGGGTCGTGGTCTACAGCCAGTCGGCGGACTTCCTCGGGGCCCGCTACGACGTGGACGAGGCACGGCTGCGCGCGCTCGCGCCCGACCTCGACCCCGAGGAGGTGCGCGACTCCCTCGAGACCGTGTGCCAGGTATGCCGCGGGGTCACCGGCGGCGGCCTGCCGGACCTGGGCAGCCAGGGCCGGCGCTTCGGCTGGCTCAGCGCTCCACGGAGCACCGTCGTGCAGCCGGGGCCGGTCCACGGCGGGCTCACGGCAGACCCCGCGGCCGAGCTGGAGGGCCTGCTCGCACGGCTGGTTGCGCGACCGGCCCCGCACTAGGGTCGCTGGCATGAACCTCGATCGCGCCGAAGCGCCCAACCCCTACGACCTGCTGCCCCCAGTGCCGTCGTTCACGGTCACGAGCGACGCGTTCACGGACGGCGGCGAAGTCTCGAGCAAGCACGCCCTCGACGGCACCAACGTCTCGCCCCAGCTGTCCTGGCACGGTGCCCCCGAGGGGACCCGCGGCTACGCCGTTACCTGCTTCGACCCGGACGCGCCGACCCCCTCGGGCTTCTGGCACTGGACGGTTCTGGGGATCCCCGCCAGCGTGACCGAGCTCGCGGAGAACGCCGGGGCCGAGGGCGGCGCCAATCTTCCCGAGGGTGCCTTCCACGTCGTGAACGACTTCGGCACCAAGGCCTTTGGGGGCTGTGCCCCGCCGCCGGGAGACCGGCCGCACCGCTACTTCTTCGTCGTGCACGCCCTCGACACCGACGACATGGGCATCGACGACTCGGTGACGGGAACGGGAGCCGCGTTCAACACCGTGATGCACACTCTGGCCCGCGCCCAGGTCAGCGCCAGGTACCAGAACCCCTGACCCTGCGCCGGTGGCAGCCTTCGCCGTCATGGTGACGGGTTGACCAGATCGACGTGTCGCCTGCGCCTTTTTCACCGCGCGCCTCTGTAGGGTCGCCGCATGAGCGCGACAACTGTGGGGGCACAGCGGCGCCGCGAGTCCCTGATGGCCTTCGGCTATCTCGTGCCCGCACTGGCCGTGTTCGCGGTGTTCATCTTCTGGCCCCTGCTGAAGTCGGTGCTGCTGTCGGTGCAGGGCACGGACATCATCGGGAACCCCAGTGGCTTCGTCGGGTTCGTCAACTACGCGCGCCTGTTCTCGGATCCCGACTTCCTGCAGGTGCTCTGGGTGACGTTCGCGTTCACCGTCCTCACGGTCTTCCCCAGCATCCTCATCGCGCTGCTGGTCGCCCTCCTGCTGCAGGGCCGGATCCGCGGAGTGCGGTTCTTCCGAACGGCGTTCGCGCTGCCGTTCGCGTTCTCCGTGGCGACTGCGTCGGTGATCTTCGGAGTGCTCTACAACCCCGCATCGGGAGTGCTCAACGGCCTGCTGTCCTACGTTGGCATCGACAAGGTGCACTGGCTCACCGACCCTGACCTTGCCCTCTGGTCCGTCGCGGGGGCGACGGTGTGGATGCAGCTCGGCTACAACCTGCTGGTGATCTCGGCCGGCCTCGGCGCCCTGCCCGAGGACGTCCTCGAGGCCGCTCGGCTCGACGGCGCCTCCGGCCTGCGGCTCCAGCGCTCGATCATCATGCCGCTGATCACCCCCCAGCTGTTCTTCCTCGTCGTCGTCGGCACCATCCACGCCTTGCAGAGCTTCGGGCAGATCAAGATCCTGACCGTGGGCGGCCCCGAGGGGACGACCACGACGCTCGTGTACTCGATCTACGAGCAGGCGTTCGCCAACAACAACTCCAACTACGGCTACGCGTCCGCCCAGGCGATGGTGCTCCTGCTCATCGTGCTGGCCATCACGGCCCTGCAGTTCGGCGTCCTCGAGCGGAAGGTGTTCTACCGATGAGGGGTGGACGACGCAGCGGCCTCGGGTCGTACGTCGTGCTGGCGCTGCTGTTCCTGGTCGTGCTCTTCCCCGTCTACTACGGGCTCGTCGGCTCCTTCATGGGAGAGCGCGACACCAACTCCTTCCCGCCGGCACTCTGGCCGGTCAGCGGCCTCAGGCCCGACAACTACAGCGACGCCCTGGGCATCATCCCGCTGGGCAACCAGTACCTCACCAGCGTGCTGCAGACTCTCGTGATCGCCCTGGGGCAGATGGTCACCAGCGCCCTGGCGGCCTACGCCTTCGTCTTCCTGCCACTGCGCTGGAGGGCCTTCTGGTTCGCCGTCTTCCTCAGCACGATGATGATCCCCTACGAGTCGATCATCATCCCGAACTACCTGCTGATCTCGCAGTGGGGGCTGAAGGACACCATCGCGGGCCTGACGCTGCCCTTCCTGGCCACCGGCTTCGGCGCCTTCCTGCTGCGCCAGTCCTTCCTCTCCTTCCCCATGGAGCTGCGCGACGCGGCGAGGGTCGACGGCGCCAGCCACTTCCGCTTCCTGACCTCGATCCTGCTGCCCCTGAGCCGGCCCAGCCTCGCGGCCCTCGGCATCTACTCGGCACTGTCGGCCTGGAACATGTACTTCTGGCCGCTGCTGGCGACCGAGGACCCGAAGCACCAGACCATCCAGATCGGCATCAGCCAGCTCCAGACCTCCGACGGGGACTCGCCCGGCATGGTGCTGGCCGGCGTGATGCTCGCGCTGTTCCCCACCCTGCTGCTCGTCATCTTCGGGCAGCGCTTCATCGTCCGCGGCCTCACCGCGGGTGCCGTCAAGTGATCAAAGGAGACCACGACGTGTTCAGTTCCCCACGCACCTCCCGCCGGGGGGCGGGCCCCCGGTATGCCGTGCCTGCAGCCATGGCGTCCCTGTCGCTGGTGCTGGCCGCCTGCGGCGGTGGAAGCGACGCCGGCGGCACGGCAGGCGCCCCAGCCAAGGACGCCCTGTCGAAGGCCAGCGGTGTCACCACCGTGTCCTTCTGGCACTCCATGGACGGCAAGAACGCCGAGGAGCTCACCAAGCTCGTGACCGAGTTCAACCAGAAGAACTCCGGCAAGATCGAGGTCAAGGCCACCTACGCCGGCAAGTACGACGACGCGATCACCAAGTACAAGGCCGCTATCCAGAGCAAGTCCACGCCTGACGTCATCCAGATCTACGACATCGGCACGCGGTTCATGATCGACGCCAAGCAGACCGTGCCGATGCAGTCCTTCATCGACCGCGACAAGCTCGACGTCTCGGACCTGCAGCCCAACATCACGGGGTACTACTCGGTCGACAACAAGCTGCACTCGATGCCGTTCAACACCTCGATGCCGGTCATGTACTACAACAAGACGCTCTTCAAGAAGGCCGGACTCGACCCCGAGAAGCCGCCCGTGACGATCGAGGAGATCCGCACGGCAGCCGAGAAGCTGTCCAAGAAGGACGGTGGCCCGGCCGACTACGGCTTCGGCGCGGCCATCTACGGCTGGCTGCTCGAGCAGTTCATCGCCACCAGCGGCGCGGACTACTGCGACAACGGAAACGGTCGGGAGGACAAGGCCACCAAGGTCATCTTCGACCAGGGCGAGGCGCTCGAGGTCGTCTCCTGGTGGCAGAAGATGGTCAAGGACGGTCTCGCCGCCAACACCGGACGCGACACCAAGTCCGCGCAGGCTGCCTTCAAGTCCGGCCAGGCCGCGATCACCCTGGAGTCCACCGGCCAGCTCGGTGGCTTCACCAAGGCCTTCAAGGAGGCCGGCTGGGAGCTCGGTGCTGCGAACTACCCGAAGGTCAAGGCCGGAGACGCCGGCCCGATCATCGGTGGGGCCTCGCTGTGGATCGACAGCGTGGGACACAAGGACGCCAACAAGGAGGCCGCCTGGCAGTTCGTGAAGTTCCTCGCCGAGCCCAAGAGCCAGGCTGCCTGGCACACGGGCACGGGCTACTTCCCGATCTCCAAGGGTGCCCTCAACGAACCCGTCGACATCGAGTACCGCAAGACCAACCCGTTGTTCGACGTGGCCGTCAAGCAGCTCGAGAACACCAAGGTCACCACGTCCTCGCGCGGATGCCTCCTCGGCGTGATGCCGCAGGCCCGCAAGGCCTCAGAGGACGGCCTGGAGGCGGCGCTCGGTGGCGGCGACCCCCAGGCGTCGATGAGCAAGGCCGCCAAGGGCCTGGAGGCCCAGATCAAGGGCTACAACGACTCGGTCAAGTAGCGCTCGGCACCGACCAGTCAGTCCCGCTGCGGCGGGCGCCGGGGCC
>DASULG010000209.1:0-11615 GCA_036278335.1 Pedococcus sp. | reverse complement strand
TGGACGGCCCGGACATGCCAGTGCCCCGGACATGCGAGTGCCCCGGACATGGCCGGGGCACGTGCGCTGGGTCTGGGTCGAGTCAGTTCAGGCGCGACTTGACCTCGTTGATCGAGGGGTTGGTCGCCGCCGAGCCGTCGGGGAAGAGCAGTGTCGGAACGGTCTGGTTGCCGCCGTTGACCTTCATGACGAACTCCGCGCTCTGCGGGTGATCCTCGATGTTGACCTCGGTGTAGTTGATCCCCTCACGGCCCATCTGCGCCTTCAACCGGGTGCAGTAGCCGCACCACGAGGTGGTGAACATGGTGACAGTGCCGGGGGCGGGGGCCGCGATGGTCATAGATCAGCTCTCCGTGAGGGGACAGGCGTACTGCTGTCGACAACGCCGGAATCATCCCAATCCTTCCCCACACGCGGTGTGACCTCGCTGACCTCCCGTGCCCGTCTCCGGTCCCCGGGGCACCCATGATGGGACCATGAGCATCGACCAGGCCCTGCTCGACCTCGCGGCCAGCCGCAACGTCGGGGCGCTGACCACCCTCAAGCGCGACGGCCGCCCGCAGCTGTCGATGGTGAACTACACCCTCGAGCGCCGCGGCCCCAGTGGCCCACTGGTGCGCATCTCGGTCACGGACGGGCTGGCCAAGGTGGCCAACCTGCGCCGCGACCCGCGGGCCAGCCTGCTGGTCACCTCGCCGGACGGCTGGTCGTATGCCGTGCTCGAGGGCACCGTGTCGCTCTCGCCGGTGGCGCGGGAGCAGGACGACGCCACCGTTGAGGAGCTGATCGAGGTGTTCCGGCTGGTCCAGGGCCGCGAGCACCCCGACTGGGACGACTACCGCAGGGCCATGGTCCAGGACCGCCGGCTCGTCGCCGCGCTGCGGGTCGAGCACGCCTACGGCCTGCTGCGGTGAGGCTGGTGGTCCCGGCCGTCGGCACCGTCTGAGAAGATCGCCGCGATGTCCACGCACAGCCCCGCTCTGCCCTCGCGCCCCTCCGCCGACGAGGTCCTCGCCGCGCTCGACCCCGAGCAGCGCGAGGTGGCAGCCAGTCCCCTCGGGCCCATGTGCGTGCTCGCCGGGGCCGGCACCGGAAAGACCCGGGCCATCACCCACCGCATCGCCTACGGCGTGCACGCGGGCGCCTACCAGCCGCAGCGGGTGCTCGCTGTGACCTTCACGGCCCGGGCCGCGGGCGAGATGCGCACCCGGCTGCGCGACCTCTCCGTCGGCGGTGTGCAGGCCCGCACCTTCCACGCGGCCGCGCTACGCCAGCTGCACTACTTCTGGCCGCAGGCGATCGGCGGCGCCGCGCCGGAGATCATGAGCCACAAGGCGCCTGCCGTTGCCCAGGCCGCCGCCTCGCTGCGGCTGCAGTTCGACCGCACCGGCATCCGCGACCTCGCGGCAGAGGTGGAGTGGGCCAAGGTCAACATGCTCACCCCGGAGACGTATGCCGCGGCAGCGGCCGCCGCGCGCCGGGAGCCGCCGGGCCTCGACGCGACCGGGATGGCCCGCCTGCTCGAGACCTACGAGCAGGTCAAGAGCGACCGCGGCGTCATCGACTTCGAGGACGTCCTGCTGGTCACGGTCGGGATCCTCGCCGAGCGCGACGACATCGCCCGCGCCGTCCGCCAGCAGTACCGCCACTTCGTCGTCGACGAGTACCAGGACGTCAACACCCTCCAGCAGCGGCTGCTCGACCTGTGGGTGGGGGAGCGCGACGACGTCTGCGTGGTGGGCGACCCCGCGCAGACCATCTACTCCTTCACCGGTGCCAGCCCACGGCACCTGCTCGGCTTCACCCAGCGCCACCCGCGGGCGCAGGTCGTCCGCCTGGTGCGCAACTACCGCTCCACGCCCCAGATCGTCGGGCTCGCCAACCTGGTGGTGCGCGGTCCCAGCGGCGGCACCCGCGGCCACAGCGTCCAGCTCGAGGCCCAGGGAGAGCCCGGTCCCGAGCCCGCGCTGACCGCCCACCCCGACGACCCGGCCGAGGCGGCGGGCATCGCCGCCGATATCGCCGAGCGGGTGGCGGCCGGCGCCTCCCCGGCCCACATGGCGATCCTGTTCCGCACCAACGGGCAGTCCGAGGCCTTCGAGTCGGCGCTGGCCGAGCGCGACATCCCCTACCTCGTGCGCGGCGGAGAGCGGTTCTTCGCCCGCAAGGAGGTGCGCGACGCGATCCTGCTCATGCGCGGCGGCGCCCGCTCCGATGACGCCAGCCAGCCGCTCCCTGACCTCGTCCGCGACATCCTCGTCGGGGCGGGCTGGACCCGGGAGGCGCCCTCGAGCGGCGGCGCGGCCCGTGAGCGGTGGGAGTCCCTCGCGGCGCTGGCCGCCCTGGCCGACGCGGTCGTGGCGGCCAACCCCGAGGCGCGTCTGGTCGAGTTCGTCCGCGAGCTCGACGAACGCGCCTCGGCCAAGCACGCCCCCACCGTCCAGGGCGTCACCCTGGCCTCGCTGCACGCGGCCAAGGGGCTGGAGTGGGACACCGTCTTCCTGGCCGGGTGCTCCGACGGCTTCCTGCCCATCGCCATGGCCGACAGCGCGGAGGCCATCGAGGAGGAGCGGCGCCTGATGTACGTCGGCATGACGAGGGCCCGGCGCGAGCTGCGGCTGTCCTGGGCCGGGGCCCGCACCCCCGGCGCTCGGGCCTCGCGCCGCCCGTCGCGGTTCCTCGACGGCACCACGAGCGTCCTCGGCGACGGCGCCCGTGCCCCGCGCCGCAGCGCCAAGGGTGCCGCCAAGGGGGCGGCTCTCAGGCCGGCCCTGCCCGCGAAGTGCCGCGGCTGCGGCGCCGAGCTCGTGACCGCCGCGCAGCGCAAGACCGGCCGCTGTGACGAGTGCCCGCCCAGCTACAACGAGGCGACCTTCGAGCGCCTGCGCGAATGGCGCCTGGCCACCGCGCGCGCGGCCAGCGTGCCGGCATATGTCGTCTTCACCGACGCCACCCTCACGGCGATCGCCGAGGGTGAGCCCGCGAGCGAAGGGGACCTGTCCCAGATCTCTGGTGTGGGCGCTCGGAAGCTCGGCCTCTACGGCGCGCAGGTCCTACAGATCCTTGGTGGAGCCGACGCTTCTCAGGTCATCGAAAAGGCCTCTGCCGCAACGGAATCGGAGTCGTAAGCAAAGGATTCACGATTTCGTGACGTGAATTTGAATAAATACGTTGCCCCGCCTTCGCGCGAGGGCGTAATCTTCTCGAACGTCAAGCCCAGCGGCTCAGGTGGCCGGCTGGGGCCCGCAAGGAACAGAAGGAGGTTGGCCCTGATGGAGAGCATCACCATGACGACCGCGACGCAGATCACCCGCGTCCGTTCCGCGTGCCCGCAGGCCAACGTCGTTCGCCTTGCGGCTACGCGTGTCTGGGCCCAGGGCACCGCTGTGTCCACGTTCGTCCCGGATGCCCGTGGTGCCGTGGCCGTGCAGGCCGTCCCGGCTTTCTACGTCGACGGTTTCCGGGCCGCCACCACCGCCCCCAAGACCATCGCTTTCAACAGCATGGATGTCGTGTACCTCCGCTCTGGAGAGCCACCTGTCTAGGCAGCAGCCCAGCAGGTCTCTCACAGGCCGCGGAACCCGACATCCGGGATCCGCGGCCTTTCTGTTTGTCCGGAGCACGTGTTTCGGACAAACAGAAGGTTCGTCCTCCGGCCGCTCCAGCAGGAAGACAGCCAGCACCGATGAATCAGCAGGACAGCACCGATCAGTACAGGTCGATGGCCCGCCACCAGGGGCCCGGAGACCAGACCAGTAACCGAAGCGCCGTCAACACCATGACGGGGACGACAAGGGGAGGTGACACCCGATGCAGTTGAGCGCACTTCACGACCTGAACGAGCAGGCCGCCGTGGCCGGCGCCGGCATCCCGTGTCAGGAGAACGACGCCGAGCTCTGGTTCGCCGAGAGCCCGGACGACGTCGAGTTCGCCAAGGCACTGTGCGGGACCTGCCCGGCCCGCACCGCCTGCCTGGCGGGGGCCATCGACCGCGCTGAGCCGTGGGGCGTCTGGGGCGGTGAGCTCTTGATCCAGGGAGCGATCGTCGCCCGCAAGCGTCCTCGTGGCCGTCCGCGCAAGAACCCGGTGGCCGCGTAGATGTCGTCCACAGCGATCTTTCACCAGGGGGTGCCCGCGGGGCCGGCCATTGCCGCCGACCCCGCCGGGCCCACCCGCACCATTCACCCGAGCTTTGTCCTCATCAGGAGACTGACCATGTTCCAGGCCTTGTACGCCGACCTCGCCCGCGCCCATCGCCGGCGTCGCCAGCGGGAGTTCCAGCGCCAGATCGAGCAGCGCGCCCAGCAGGAGCTCGTGCAGCAGCTGCCCCGCATGCTGTGCCGGTGACCCCGCACCACCCAGCGAACCCACCCGACCCCCCGCGGTCGGGTGGGTTCGCTGCTGTCGGTGACATCGGGCCCTAGGGTTTCGCTCATGTCCCGCGACGCCGTCATCGCCGCCCTGTGTGCGCCCTCTCTGGCCGCCATCGTCGACCTGGTCCTGTGGGTCGAGCCGGGTCCGGACGGCGAGCCGGTGGCCCACGCGGCGAACCACCTCGGCCGGGTGCGGCTGCACCCGGGCGGCCGCCACGAGGTGCTCGCCGGGCGGGACCCCATCGTGAGCGAGGACCCGATGGCCTTCCTGCCCTACGAGCGGGAGGTCGCCCAGGCGGGGCCGCGGGTCTCCACCGACAACGCCTACCCGTATGCCGCGGAGCGGGTCCTCTCGCTGTTCGCCGACCCGCACCGCAGCCCCGACGTGGCGATCGTGCACACCCCTCGCCACTACTTCCCCGACGAGGGCGGTCACCACGGCGAGCACGGCTCGCTCGACGTGATCCAGTCCCGGGCGCCGCTGGTGCTTGCCGGCGCGGGTGTCCGCCGCGCCGGCTACACCGATGAGCATGCCCGGCTCGTGGACGTGGGCCCGACGCTTGCGTACCTGGCCGGCGTCCCGGGCGCCGATCTCGTTGACGGCAAAGGCGATCCGCTCGACGGTCGGGTGCTCACGGCATACCTCGAGGGCCTGCCCGAGGGGCGGCAGCGCCGGGTCGTCGGGGTCCTGTGGGACGGCGCGCACTGCAGCGACCTGCTCCACCTCGCCGAGACCGGCGAGCTGCCCGGCGTCGCGCGGCTCGTCGAGCGCGGGGTGGCGCTACGCGGCGGCGCCGTGGCCCAGTTCCCCAGCGTCACGCTGACCAACCACACCTCGATCCTCACCGGGATCGGCCCGGGTCGGCACGGCGTGATGGGCAACGTGTACTACGACCGCGCGACGGGGGAGCGCGTCGTCCCCAACGACGAGACGACCTGGCACCGCAGCGCCGAGTGGCTGCACCCGCAGGCGCGCACCGTCTTCGAGATGGTCAACGACCACGTCGCTCCGCGCGAGACCCCCCGCACCGCCAGCGTGGACGAGGCGATCGACCGCGGGGCCGACTACGCCACCATGCAGGTCATCCGCGCCAGCGGCAACAGCCGCGGTGCTGGCGGCCTGGGCGACCAGCTGCCGGACCCGCACTCCTCGCCGTTCGTCGGCGACGCCTCCTTCCTCGACGACGGCTACTTCCGGTGGGGCGTGCAGGTCGACGACCTCGGCCTGCAGCAGATGCTCCAGCTGTGGGCGGACCCGACCACCGCCCCCGTGCTCACCTGGTGGGCCAACGTGGTGACCGACGCCGGGCACCACGGGGGAGGGCCGCGCTCGGGGATGGCGCGCGACTCCCTGCGGCAGGCCGACCGCCGGCTGGTGGCGTTCCTGGACCACCTGGAGGCGCTGGGGGTCGCGGACGAGGTGACCTTCGTGCTGACCGCCGACCACGGGTTCGAGGGTGCCGACCAGTCCGTCACCGGGTCGTGGCACCCCGCGCTGGACGCGCTGGGCATCCCCTACCGCGACGAGGGCCCCGGCTTCGTCTACCTCCTCTGACGGGCGCTGGCTACGCTGGCCGCCATGGCCACCACACCTGCGATCCGCATCGCCCAGGAGGAGCACGCCGACCAGGTGCTCAGCGACGACCCCTTCGCCCTGCTCGTCGGCATGCTGCTGGACCAGCAGTACCCGATGGAGCACGCGTTCCGCGGCCCGGCCAAGGTCCTCGACCGGTTCGGCACCCTGGACCCGGCCCGGATCGCGGAGGCCGAGCCGGAGGCCTTCGCCGACCTGTGCGCGACGCCCCCGGCGATCCACCGCTACGGCCGGTCGATGGCGGGGCGCCTCCAGAGCCTGGCCGCGGTGGTGCGCGACGAGTACGGCGGGCGGGCCGAGACGATCTGGACCGAGGCGGCCGACGGCGGCGACCTCGTCGCCCGGCTCAAGGCGTTGCCCGGGTTCGGCGACCAGAAGGCGAGGATCTTCGCCGCCCTGGTGGGCAAGCAGCTCGGTGTGCGGCCCGCTGGGTGGCAGGAGGCCATCGGCCCCTACGCGGAGGACGGCTCCTACCGCTCGGTGGCCGACGTCGTCGACGAGACCTCCCTGCAGAAGGTGCGCGAGTTCAAGCAGGCGGCCAAGGCGGCCGCCAAGGCGTCCGCGGCCGGGACGGCACAGGCCTGACGGGTATGCCGGAGGGCCGGGACCGCGGGGAGACCGCTGACATCAGGGACGCACCGGACACCACGGACGCACCGGACCCCGCTGAGACCACGGACGCGGCGGCGGCCCCGGCGGCCATGGCCTGCGCGACCTGCGGGGCGGCCCCGGCTGACCCGGCTCTGGCGCGGCTGACCTGGGCCCGGGGCATCGAGAACGGGCAGGAGGTGTGGACGTGCGACACCTGCAGCCGCCGCCACCTGCGCAGCATCGAGGGCAAGCTCGACTCGTCCTGGTGGTGAGCCTGGTGGTGAGCCTGGTGGTGAGCCGCTCGCGGTGGGCTGGCGCGGGGCTCAGTCCACGGTCGGCGGCAGGTGACGCAGCCGCATACCGGGCATGTGTTCGATGACCAGCGCCCGGGCGGGCACCGTGCCGCCGAGCTGGCAGAGCACGCCGATGCCGCCCAGCCAGACTCGGTGGATGAGCAGGTAGGACGGGGGCAGGTTGAGCTTCATGCCGACGAGGAACTCGGGCTGCCGGACGTCGTTGATGTGCTGGGTGACGCTGCGCAGCCAGGCCCGGGTGAAGGAGAACTCCTCGTGGCGCATCGGGTCGACCAGCGGGTCGAGGTAGGCCAGGACCGCCTTGGGGTCGACCTGCATGGACTGCTTGATGAACCCCTCGCGGCGCAGCCCGTCGGCCAGGGTGAGGGCGTCGCCGTCGAGGGCGTCGGAGATCAGCTCGCCCATCGCTGACGGCAGGCCGCCCGGGAGGCGGTTCACCGCGCCGTAGTCGATCACGCCGAGGCGGCCGTCGGCCGTGAGCCGGAAGTTGCCCGGGTGGGGGTCGGCGTGCAGCAGGCCGGCGCGGCTCGGGCCGACCATGAGGAACTCGAGGTAGAGCCGGGAGGCGGCGTTGCGCTGCTCCGGGGTCCCGGAGGCGACGATGGTCGACAGGGGGATGCCGTCGAGCCACTCGGAGACGATGACGTGCTCGCTGTTGACCAGGACGTCGGGGACGACGAAGTGCGGGTCGTCCCTGAACACCTTGGCGAACTGCCGCTGGTTGGCCGCCTCGAGGTTGTAGTCCAGCTCCTCGGCCATCCGCGACTTCAGCTCGTCGGTGATGGGCTTGATGTCGATCCCGGGGATCCAGCCTCCCGCGACCCGGGCCACCCGGGCGAGCTGGTTGAGGTCGCTGACCAGGGCCTCGGCCGCGCCGGGGTACTGGATCTTCACGGCCACCTCGCGCCCGTCGCGCCACACGGCCCGGTGGACCTGGCCGATCGAGGCCGCGGCGGCCGGGGTGTCGTCGAAGGAGAGGAACTTCGAGGTGCGCCAGCGCGGGCCGAGCTCCCTGGCGAGGACCCGGTGGACCGTGGAGGACGGCATCGGCGGGGCCGACTCCTGCAGCTTGGTGAGGGTGGCGCGGTACGGCCCGGCCAGCTCCTCGGGCATGGCCGCCTCCATGACCGACAGCGCCTGGCCGAACTTCATGGCCCCGCCCTTGAGCTCCCCGAGGACCTTGAAGAGCTGCTCGGCCGTGCGGGCCTGAAGCTCGGCGGCCACGACCTCGGCCGGCTTGCCGCCGACGCGCTTGCCGAAGCCCAGCGCCTGCCGCCCGGCGAAGCCGAGCGGCAGGGTGGCGAGCCGGGCGGTACGGCTGACCGCTTTGCGCGGAAGATCACTCACCCGGCCATTGTTCCCTGTCGCGACGACGCAGACGCGGCAGGTGCCGAACCTGTGGCGTGTGGGGCGCATGAGCACTCGGGGTGCGCAGCCCAGATCCGCTCGCCCAGCCGGGGCAGGGGCAGCCCCACCTCGAAGGCTCGCCCGGGCTGCGGGGGCTGCCCGTCGAGGGCCGCCAGGGCCACCATGGCGGCCAGACCTGCTGCCGCGAAGACCAGCGAGGTCTCCCCGGAGGCCTCGGGCGCGCGGCCGATGGAGGCGGGGGCGAGCTGAGCGAGCAGCGCCGGCCACGCCGGGTCGAGGTCGGTGCGCGTGAGGTCCAGGCAGCGCAGACACGGACCGACCCCGGCACGCACGAGCGGGCCCACCTCCGCGCTCGTCCCGTGGAGCACCACCGCCAGGTGCGGGATGCCGGCCGCCAGCCACGGCTGGGCGTGCGCCGCCTCGACGGCACCGGAGGCGGCGAGCACGACGAGGTCCTGCCCGGTGTGCGGTGGCCGCGCGTCCGCGGCATACGGGCCGGCCACGACCCGCCCCACCCCGGCCTGGCGCAGGGCCTGGGCGAGCACGGCAGGCAGCGTGCCGCAGCCGTGGATCAGGACGCTGCGCGCGGTGCGGCGCGCCAGCACGGCATACCCGTCGTCGTCGCGCCGGTAGGCGCACGCGAGGGCGTCGGCGTCCGGCCTCAGGGCCACCCGCTGCGGCCCGGGCAGGCGGGCCAGGTCGAGCCGGTGGGCGGGGCTGTCGACGGTCAGCGCGTGGGAGCGGAGCGTGGCCAGCAGCGTGGCCACCCGCTGCGCCGGTATGCCGCGCTGGGCCGCCCACGCGGCGGCCGCGGCCTCGTCGAGGCTGCCGTCGAGCCGCTCGAGCAGTTCGACCTCGTCCTCGCCCAGGCCGTCGAGCACGACGCCCACGCCGGGGTCCTGGCCGAGCTGGACCTGGCCGCCGCCGCGCCGCAGGGGGCGGAACTGCTCCTTCAGGCGGGGCCGCGCGACCATCGGGGCGCCTCCTGCCGTTCGCCGGTGCGGGTGGAGCGCCCAATCTGGCACAGGGACCCAGGCAGGACCCGGCGTCGTCCACAGGGCCAGCTTCCGGGAGCGACAGCCGCCAGCGCGGTGCCGGCGGGCGAGGGCCGGGGACGGCACGGGACGGCCGGGGACGGCACGGGACGGCCGGGAAACGCCGCGAGGGGCGGGACCGGGCCAGTGGCCACGGTCCCACCCCTCGCGAGCGGCTGCCTGCGGTCAGGCCTTGCCGAGGATGCGGTTCAGGTTGGTGCCGCACTCGGGGCACACGCCCTTGGCCATGCGGCGGCCATTCGTCTCCACGACCTTGCCTTCGGCCTCGCGCTTCTGCTTGCACTTGACGCAGTAGAACTCGCCCTTGTAAGTCTCGTCAGCCATCGCAATGTCTCCTTGTCGTTACCACCGCACGTTGCGGTGCGGGACTCCGTTCACCCTAGACCAGCCTGAGCACAAAACTGTGCAGGGGGGCGTGTCGCTCGTGCTCAGCGACGGCCCCCTAGGCTGCGGCCATGACCGACCCGAACTGGTGGACCATCGAGCTGGAGGACCTGCGGGCCGAGGTCCGCGAGGCCTCCGGTCGCCGCATCGCCGTCGTGACCTTCGACCTTCCCGGCCGCCGGAACGCGATGAGCACGGCCATGACTCACTCCTGGGTGCGGCTCATGGCGGGGCTGCGCGAGGACCCGGACCTCGCCGCCGTGGTCGTCACCGGGGCCCCGCCGGCCTTCAACGCCGGCGGTGACCTGTCGTGGATCGTCTCCGAGCCGGACGCCCAGGTCGTCGACCTGCGCCGGCGGATGCTGGCGTTCTACCGATCGTGGCTGTCCATCAAGGACCTCGAGGTGCCGACGATCGCGGCCATCAACGGGCACGCGATCGGGGCCGGGTTCGCGCTCGCCCTGGCCTGCGACATCCGGTATGCCGCCGCTGACGCCAAGCTGGGCGTGCCGTTCACCTCCCTGGGGCTGCACCCCGGGATGGCGACGACCTGGTCGCTGCCCGACGTCGCCGGCCCGGCCGTGGCGCGGGACCTGCTGCTGACGGGCCGGATCGTCACGGGGGAGGAGGCGGTCACCCTGGGCCTGGTCTCGCGGGCCGTGCCCGCCGAGGAGGTACTCGGAGAGGCGCTGGCAGCGGCCGAGCGGGTGGCGGCGGCAGCGCCCATCGCCACCAGGCTGACGCTGCAGGCGGTGCGCGACGGCGGCCACGCCTCCTACGCCACAGCCCTCGAGTGGGAGGCCCTGGCCCAGGCGGTCACCCTCGCCAGCGAGGACCTCCACGAGGGCATCGCCGCGGCGGCCGAGAAGCGCACGCCGACCTTCCACGGCCGCTGAGGGCCGTCTTTCGACGACCGGCTGGCACTCTCGCGAGAGCGAGAAAACAGTGAGTCGGGCGCCCGGGTGCCCTATGTTCGGGGTGTGGGCATTCCCGACGTCGAGGTGCGGCGCAGCCGCAGGCGCCGCCGCACCGTGAGCGCCTACCGGGAGGGCGCGCGCACCATCGTGCTCATTCCCGCCCGGTTCACCAAGGCCGAGGAGCGGCAGTGGGTCACCACGATGCTCGACCGCCTCGCGGCGGGCGACCGCCGCCGCAGCCCGAGCGACGACGAGCTCGCCTCGCGGGCCGAGGAGCTCTCGCGCCGCTACCTCGGCGGCGTCGCCAAGCCCACGAGCATCCGGTGGGTGGCCAACCAGCAGTCGCGCTGGGGCTCGTGCACGCCCGCTGACGGCACGATCCGCATCTCGACCCGGGTCCGCGGCATGCCGGGCTACGTGCTCGACTACGTGGTGCTGCACGAGCTGGCGCACCTGCTCGTGCCGGGCCACGGCAAGGACTTCTGGACGCTGGTGGGCGGCTACCCGCGCACCGAGCGGGCCCGGGGCTACCTCGAGGGTGTCTCCGCGACCGCCGGTCTGGGGGAGGGCGAGGACACGGGGCACATCGAGGACGTCGAGGGGCCCGAGGCCGATGGCGTCGCCGCGCTGGAGGTCGGCTCAGCCGAGTAGCCGGCGCGCTGCCTCCACCATCGGGCCGATCTCCCCGGCGCTCTCCTCCGGGAGGGCCTCGACGGGCCACCACGCCACGTCCAGGGACTCGTCGCTCACGGCAAACTCGGCCTCGTCCGACACCACCCCGGCGTAGCGGACGTCTAGGTGCTCGGCGCACCGTCCGAACCCGGGGGCGACCAGCCGGTGCCGGTGCAGCTCGACGATCCGGGCATCGAGCTCGAGGTCGGTCAGGCCGCTCTCCTCACGGGCCTCCCGGGTGGCAGCGGCCAGGATGCTCGCGTCCTCGGGCTCGAAGTGGCCGCCGAACTGCAGCCACAGGCCGGCCTTCCGGTGCAGGGTGAGCAGCACGCTGTCGAGGGCCTCGT
>DASULG010000208.1:0-6756 GCA_036278335.1 Pedococcus sp. | reverse complement strand
GCTTGGTCTGGTGGTGGTAGCCGAGCACCTCTACCTGATTGGCCACGCAGAGGTTCATCGCCCGGCTCAGCCCCTGGCCGGTCTCCTCGTCGGAGAGCTTGACCGCCGCGTCCTTGAGACTGTCGATCACCACCGTGTCGGCCTGCGCCTGCTCAGCCAGCGACAGCAGGGTCTGGGGGTGGCGGGCGAGGTCGGCGGGCGGCGGACCCTTCCACACGATGAGCTTCTCGTCGAGCAATTCCGCAGGCCAGGCCCGTAGCAGCCGCGCCAGCGCCCGCTGGATCTGGGCGGGCCGGTCCATGGCGAGCACCAGCGTGCGCCGGGCACCGGGGCGCACCGGGTAGCCCAGCACGGCGGGGATGAGCCCGAGTCGGCCGGCGATGATCATGCCGCCGAGCGTCGTCTTGCCCACCCCGGTCGGGCCGGTGATGATCAGCGGCTCCCCTTCGGCCCACAGGACCTCGCCGCCGCGCCCCCACACGGCCGGCACGGAGGTCGGCGCGGAGTGGATGAACGCCCCGCCGGGCACCAGACGTTTGCCCAGGTCGGGAGCGACCGACGCGACCGACGCGGCGACCGACGCAGCCTCCTCGACGGCCTCGGGAGGTGCGACCGACGCCCCCTCGGCCACCACCGTGTGCGCGGGGCCCACCTCGGCCCGCAGGGCCACGGCGCGGGGGGCGCCCATGCCGGCGGACAGTCCCGACAGGATGGTGGCCCTGGCCTCCCCCGCGCCCAGGCCGCTGGCCTCGGCGGCGCGCAACAGGTCGTCGTAGACCGCCATCCGGTCGAGGTAGCCGGAGCCGACGAGCTGGCCCATCCGGTAGGCCGAGCGCACTAACTCAGAGTTACGGACGCCCTCCGGCTGACTCGCCACCTTGTGACTCTCCGCGACCAGCGCGGCGTGGGCGTACCGGACCGCCTGCGGGTCGCCGGGGCTGGGTGGCGGGCCGGGCGGGACCCCGTTGCCCAGCCCTGGGTGGCTGACCTCCGGCGGGGTGTAGAGGCCGGCGGCGGTGAGCTGGGCCAGGAATTTGTGCAGGGTCATTCGGACCCTCCACACGAGAGGAGAGAGGTGCAAGGATGGACACGATGAGTACGGGAGTGCTCGGGGGTGTTCCGGCCAAGAAGCGGGGAGAACGGGTGGCGCGGATGCGCGAGGAGCGGGGAGTGGGGCGTCGCCGATTGCCGGCGGTGCGGGTCGTGCCCGTTGACGGCAGACCGGAGCTGATCATCCCGCTGGGGATGCTCATCCGGCTGGGCGCCGGGCTGCTGCTCAACCGGCCGGTGGCGGTGGCGGCCTGGATGGACGAGGTGCCGTGGCGGTTCACCGTGCACACCGATGGCCAGCCGCTGTGGGTCCTGCCCCTGCCGGAGGAGGTCATCGCACCCCTCCGCACGTGGTTGGCGGTGGGGATGCTGCTGCTGCTGCCGATGCGCGCGCCGGACGGCGACGTCCTCTACTTCTACCTCGACGAGGCCCAGGACGAGCCCGAGACCGATGCCCCCGTCGAGACCGCGACCAAGACCAGGGAGAGCTGAATGACCAACGAGACCGACAACGCCGGCACCGCCGAGGCCGACATCGTTGCCGACCGGACCCGCCACCTGCTGCTGTGGCCGCGCCAGGAGGCGTGGCTGGCCGGCGTGCTCTCCAACGCGCCGGAGAGCGTCTGGAGATGCGTCTTCCACTTCGTCGAGACGCTGCCCGGCGGGCCCGTCACGGTGAGCCCGGCCGGGCACCTGGTGGTTGGCCTCCCGCCAGCGCTGTGGACGGAGCTGGAGCGCGTGCTGGCCGACGTGGGCATGACGCTGCGCAAGCTCGACGACGAGCCGACCGACACCCGCTACGGCATCGCCCCGGCCGGCGGGCTGCGCTCCACCAACGGCGGCATGCCGCCGATGACCCGGCTGGGCCAGTGGTTGGTGATGGACACCCCGCAGCGGATGGTGCTCAGCTCGGTGCTCGGCCCGCCGGAGCTGCGCGCGGCGTTGCGCGTGAAGACGCCGCCGCTCTACCGCAGCCTGCCCGGCGGCGTCGGCGCCCTGTTCTTCCCCCGTGAGCAGCAGTGCGTCCTGGACAGGACGGTCGAGCAGCTCGGCGGGCGCCTGACACTGATCGAGGGCCTTCTCATCGAGGGCTCGCCAGCTAGTGCCATCAGCGACAGAGAGGCGGAGTAGATGACCTACGAGGATTCCCTCGCCCCCCACGTCGGCCAGCGGCAGCGAGCCGTCCTGGTCGACCGCCAGGATTGGCTGGCCGTCCTGGGGTGGCTGCGGAGCCGGGAGCTGAGCGAGCTGCTCGACGGCAAGACGGTCCTGCCCGATGGCCCCCAGGGGCAGCCGGGCCCGACGCTGCTGCCGATCCCCGAGGACGGTGAGCACTGGGCCGACCTGGCCGGGTGGGCAGCGCGAGAGTCCTACCGGCTGGTGGCCACGAATGCGCCCTACAACGGGCTGGCGGTGGTGGCGCTCGAACGCCTCGACAGTCAGGGGTTGCCGGTCATCCAGGGGTTGCCGGTCATCGCCCTCAGCTCGCAGCAGTGGGCGTCGCTGAGCCATTTCGTCGCCACGCACCTCGCCGAGTCCACGCACCTCGCCGGCATGGAGGAGCTGCACGGGGAGCTGGCGGGCCACCTGGCCCTGCCGGTCGCGGGGCCGGACACCTGGATGGCCGTGTCCCAGTGGATCGCGGCCAGCGGCCTGGTCCTCACCCGGTGGGCCGGTGAGGCCCCGCCCGGTCTGGAGCTGTTCCTGGTCCAGACATTCGCGAGCCTGGCACAGGCAATTGCAGATGCAAACCATGAGGGGGTGCGCGCGCCCGAACCTCCGACTTCCCCGCAGAGCGAGGCCGACCGCCAGACGCTGGCGGACTACCGGGAGTGGCGCGCCAGCATGATGACCTCGCGCCGCGACGACGAGGCGATACGGCCGAGCCTGGCTTTCTACCTCGTCCACCAGCACGACCCGCCGTTGTCGTGGCCCGCAGCCCTGGGCGAGGCCATGCGGCTGCGCCTGCGGGAGCCGGCGTCGGCGGTGCCACCCGCCGTCCACGCCATCCTGCTGGCGTATGACGACGCCGTGGCGATTGGCGCCCTCGACGAGCTTGACGACCTCCACAGCGGGGCGCCCGAGGATCTCGATGCGCGTTTCGCCCACGGCCAGGTCGTGATCGTCAACGGGGAGGACATGGCTCACGTGGTGGCCCAACTGCGCAAGATGGACCTGCTCCTGATGCGCACCCGCTCGGTGCTGCACGACGGGGTCACCCTGTGGGTGCCGATCCATCTGGACGCCCTGACCGCCTATCCCACGCAGGGGTGGGTGTTCTGAGTGGGCCCGATGCGATCGGGCGCCTCCGCGACGGAGGTGGCGGTGGTGACGAGCACCGCCACCGCCCTGCGGCTCGTTCGGGACGGCGACTACTCCCGCCTGGTTGGCCAGATCAACGGCGACACCGCGATCCTCGCGGTGCACTACAGCGACTGGCCGTCGTTCGTGACGCGGTGCAAGGCCCTGGTGGGCTCCGAGCCACAGAGGCGGGAACGCTTGCGCGGCACCATTCCCGCCTACGAGGTATACGACCGGAAGGAGTCCTGAGTGGACGACTACTTGGTGTTGATGTTCACGCCTCAGGCGGCTTCGCTGGGCCTGCTCGCCCCGGAGTGGGCCGACGCCGTCAAGGAGGTCGCCACCGGCTTCCTGTCGGTGCGCCTGCGCGAGGACGACTTCGCCGCGCTGCGGAACGAGCTGCCCCGCCACGGCCTGGCCGCCACGGACACGACCATCCGGGCCCAGGGCGACGAGGACGCGGCGCCCAGCATGCCGATATGGATGGTCGTGTTGGAGACCGACAAGCCTCACGTGCCCACCCCCTGACCGGTCAGGGTGGGTGAGGGCTTGGTCATCCAGTGGTAACGCCGCGACTCCCCCCGCATGTCCACTGTGGACGGTGGGAGGAGGACGTAGCCGCCTCGCCCCCGGTAGTCCACGCCGGGGGCGAAGCCGGCCAAGTTGCCGTCACCGGTCGGGGTGAGGTAGGCGTGCACGCCGCCGCGCGGGGTGCAGACGGTGCCGTGCAGGTCGAAGGGGGCGTTGGCCGCGTGCGCCTGGCCCCACCAGCGCAGCCCGGCGGGGTCGATGTCCAGGACGTCGAAGGCGCCCCCGGTGGGCGTCGCCACGTTCGCCGCCGGGTGCGCCGCCCACCAGGCGGTGATGGTGGCGGTGTCGGTGGTGGCGTCGTGAAAGCCCCGCCCGCCGGCCGTCCGGGAGAGCAGGGGGATCTTCTGCCCCGGCGCGCAGGGGAACACCGGCCAGCCCCACGCGGCGTAGGCCAGCGCCGCCGCCCGGTACTGCGGGGGGCGGTTGTCGTAGGCGTCGATGAGCCCTTCCAGCTCGGTGAGCTGGGCGTCGGTCAGCTCGCAGGGCTGGGACCGGTAGCGGTCCAGCCAGGCGTGGATGGGGTCGTCGGTCGGTAGCGGACAGTCCTCGTGCAGGGTCTGGCCGACCCGGAGGATCTCCAGCTCGCCGCCGCAGCTAGGACAGGTGGTGAACGTGCGCATGGGGGTGCCTTCCCTGGCCGGGACGTGCGGGGGGATGGCCGGTCAGGGGCGGCGCTCGTGCTCGGGTACTTACTCGTGAGGCCGGCGAGGCGCCTGACGGCGCTCCCGCAGCCGGGCCATCTGGCCGGACCGCCGGAGCGCCGTCAGGGGGTCTAGAACGGCGGTGCGTCCGCCACGGTAGCCCCACCGCCGGCAGCTCCGCCGCCAGTGGCCGGCGGCCGGGGCGGGTTGGCCTTGAGGTAGGCGCGGGCGATGTCCTTGTCGGCCGCGCTCGGCTCACCCAGCACCCAGGGGGCTGATTGGCCGGGACGCTTCTCGCCCTTGCCGACCCGGCCCAGGTTGGACCGGCCGGTGCCGACGTTGCCCCGGATCTGGCCTTGCAAAACCTTCGGGAAGATGATCGTGTCGCGGATCTCGATGGGTGAGCCGGGGCCGTCGAGGACCACCACGTCGGCCCGGATCACCGGGCCCTCGCCCAGGGTGGTGGTGAACTTGTCGACCGCCAGCAGCGGGGTGATCAAGACGAGTCGGTTCTCGTATTCCTCCCACTTCAGCGAGCTGATCGAACCGGGTCCGTCGAACGGGTCAGTCATAGTGCAGCGCCTTTCGGGTGCTCAGGGTGTGCTCGGGGGCGCCGGGGGGGCCGGCGTCGAGGCGGTGGTCTCATCGGGGTGGCGTCGGGGTGGCTTGTGGTTGGCGGGGGTGAGAGGGCAGTCGTGCTCGATACGCAACGGACGCCAGGAGCGCACCGGGCCGTCCGCGCCGGGCCAGAGCTGCACCCAGCCGAGGTTGGCGCCCCGGTATTCCCAGAGCCGGTAGCGGATGTCGGGGTCGGTGAGGTCGGTGGTGATCGGCACGTTGGTGGCGCTGACTTGGGTCAGTCCGGCGATGCTGTCGTCGGACCAGAATTGCGTGAGGATCTCGCCGCAGCCGAACACGCAGGCCGCCTGGAGACCGACCCGGGCGCGGGCGCGCTTGCGAAACTCCGCGTTCATGTGGCCTCCCAGCCGGTGACCTCGTAGCGTCCGTAACCCTGAGAGCGGGACGCGCCGAGACCCTGCTGCTCGCCGGTGAGCCACAGCAACGCCCACTGCTCGTCGCTGAAGGTGTAATCGGTGGTCACCTGGAAGGTGATGCAGGCACCGTCCACATACTCCTCGTATTGAATGGCCGAGCCGCGCCACGTGTGAACGAAGCGCTGCGCCACGCCGGTCGGCTCGGTGACGCCGAGGCCGACCGTGGTGTCCAGGACGAAGACATGCTCAGCG
This sequence comes from Pedococcus sp., assembly GCA_036278335.1. Lineage (GTDB taxonomy): Bacteria > Actinomycetota > Actinomycetes > Actinomycetales > Dermatophilaceae > Pedococcus_A. The sequence continues at coordinate 926 of DASULG010000208.1, read as the reverse complement.
AAGAAGCTCAGTGTCCCTTTGCGACTCGGGCCCCAGCGCTCCTTGGGCCAGCGGACGTTGGCCGCCTCCTTGATGGCGGCTTTGATTTGCCGGCCCTCGATGTAGAGTTCACCGCTTTCGGTGCGCTTGAACCCGTTGAGGTGCTTGTTGGTGCTGACCTCGGCGGTGGCCTCCTCGGCGGACACCCCCCGCTCCAGCATGATCTTGGCGACCTCCTCGCGGATGAGGTCGTCGCGGTCGATGCCGAGCTTGCCCTTCAGCCACCCCTCGGCCACCTTCGGATCGGTGGGCGTGCCACCAGCGATGCGTCCGATGTGGAGGGTGGCTCGATAGGTGTAGGGGTATGCCTTGGGCGCGTAGGTGGCAAAGATACTCACTGGTATGTGTCCTTTCTGGACAGTCGGCGATAGGCGTGGCGAGGTCCGGGTATGGGGTGGGATGTCAGCGGATGGCCTGGAGAGACCTGGACAGGTCAGGCGTGGAATGTCGGTGTGGAGCGGCGCGACATGGGATGGCAAGTCGGGGTGGGTGCGGGTCGAATTGGGAAGTCGTGGTGGGCTGGGCCGAATTGGGAAGTCGGATCTGGGCTGCGATGGAACGGATCGGGAAGGCAAGTCGGAGGGGGGTTGTGACGGTGGGGATTGGAGAGTCAGCCGGGATAAGGGATGGCGTGGCGGGGATTGGAGAGTCGGCGCCGAGGGATGGTCTGGGGCGCATCGGCTTGGGTAGTCGGTCCTGGGCTGGCGGGCCATGGGTAGTCGGTCGGTGGCGGGGGGTGGTATGGCGACGGCCTGGGTTGTCGGCAGCGGTGTGGTTCGGATCGCCTGCGGCATGGATGGTCGGGCACGGGTTGCCACGGTGCGAGCGGGACTGGCATGTCGGCGTTGATACGGGGTGGCACGCACATGGGTTGATCAGTCGGGGTC
>DASULG010000207.1:0-3724 GCA_036278335.1 Pedococcus sp. | reverse complement strand
GCATGGCTTGTCGACGATCGAAGGAGTGGCAGGCTGCGCCTGACGCCAGAAGGGCATGGACCCATTGTCGGCCCGGCGGCCGCCTCGGATATCCGGATTTGCCGCCGGGTGGGTGCCCAGTGCCTTCCGAAGCTGGGATTCCCGACGGGGTGTCCCCGGCTGGGCCTCAGGTCAGCGGCAGACGTAGTCGATCTGGAACGACGGTGGCTGGCGTGTGTACCTCCGCGTCGACTGCCTTCGCTGAGCCGTTGAAACCAATCCTGGAGAGGATCGGGTTAGCTGCGGCCTGCCCCGGAATCCCCGCCAATGGGCACGAGCGCCGCGTCGAACTCGACTCCGACCTCGTCGGCGAGCTTGAGTGCGCCGAGGAAGGCCGAGTAGGGCTTGATCCCCCATCGGGCCTGTGCCACGGTCGCGCTGCCACGCACCCGGTCATCGGTGAACTCGGCATCGATCGCGACCGGCTCGGTCTCACCACGGATGGTGAGGTCGCCCTCCACGGTCACCGAGGCAACGGAGCGGGTCACGCTCGTGGAGTTGAACTTGATATGGGGATGGGTCTCGCTGTCCAAGATGTCGCGCAGAGTCTTCCTGATGTCCGCGCGGTCCTTGTCGGTGAGCGGCTTGACACCGCCGAGACCTTCCCGCACCTCCAGCGAGTCAACGTCGACCACCACCGAGACCACGGAGTCCTCGGGCTTGCCTGTGGCGACAGTCACTTCGCCCTGCCAGCGGGTGGCCTCAATAACGAGGTCGTGCCCGGCGCGCCGCCCCATACCGGTGCGGCCGGTCTTCACCAGAAGCTCGCCAGCCTCAGGAGTCAGGCGGTAGGTGCCGTCGGCTATGGCCATGCCTCGACTCTAGTCGTCACTCCCGCACGTCCGCCTAGCCTCCGGCCAAGACAACCGTCACGAACGACCTCATCTGCCGCAGAGCGCGTGGTCCGTCCCGAAGGGTCAGTGCCCCTGAGCACCCTCGATCAGGGCCTGGAGCACATCACTGACGGCTGAGATCGTCGACGCGGCCCAAGAGGTACGGCCGGGTCTTGGACGAGGCCGGCTAGTCGGGGGCGCCGCCGCCCGTGCCGCCGCCCGTGTAGAACTGCCCGCGGCCGCTTTCGCGGCCCGGGGTGCCGTCGCCGACCCCGGACCCCGGGTGAGAGGCCCGCCTGCGGCGTTCGGAGCGCCACATCAGCGCGCCCACCACGACGACGAGCAGGACGAGCAGCCACATGATCATGACGACCACCTCCACTCACCTCAGTGTGTAGGGCGCGCGAAGGCATCCACACCGCCCGTCAGGACTAGATGGTGACGATCCGTTCGACTTGGCAGCGTGGACGAGGCAACCCAGCCCGCATCCAGACACCGGTCCCTTGGTGCTGCAGCCCCACTAGTAGGCAAGCGCGCGGCCAAGCGCTTGTAGATCCGGCTGCTGAGGCTTGAAGCCAATGAGCAGACAGCACCCCGAGCGACGTCCGCTCATGCCGCGTTCCGCTCGTTCGGAGCAAGGTGAGTACCGCTTCTGAGGGCCGCGAGTGACCGGCAGTTAGTCAAGCAGTCGCCAGTCCTCGACCTGCCTTCTGGCACGAGCGACCGACGGGGGTATGACGCCTGTCTCCTTCGAGTTCGTCAGCCCCTCAGGCGCCGCGGCGACACCGCTGACGAAGTCGAGCTTGGGCGTCGCGGCCCGAAGTCCCGTCCCCGGTGGCCGTTCAGGTTCGTCACGGTTGTCACTCATCCTCAGCAACCCGTCATGCTGGAGGCTTTCTCACATCATTGCCATGCCGTTGCCCGGCAGATGGTCTGGGGCTGCGTCGCCGAGCGACGGCCTTCACCGCGACAGCCGCCCGTTCGGCGGATTGCCCGCCCTCCGCGGTGTCGGGCTGTGACCCGTCCCCTGAAGGAACTCGAGACAGCCGCCGAGCGGTGTCGCCGCCTTCGCGCACCGCGGTGCAGCCGCCTGCCGCTGCTCAGGGTGATCGCGCGATGGGTCAGGAGATGGGCGACAGTGGGAGTACAGGTCTGCGAGGCCTCAGCGCGCCCATGCTCAGGGACCGCCAGCCCGGCCGCCGAGAACCGGTCGTTCCGAGACAACACTGCAAGGAGCAGGCTATGAACCACGCATCTGCCGAGGTCCTCCTTCCGGGCGGTGCGGATGCACCGGACCCTCAGCGAGGTCCGACCGACACAGGTGGCCTGCACAGGCCGGATCTGATCATCTTCGACGTCAACGAGACCCTGTCGGACATGAGCGGCCTGGCAGGGCGATTCACCGAACTCGGCCTCCCCCACCTTGTGGCCGCGACCTGGTTCGCGGGTCTGCTGCGGGACGGTTTCGCGCTGACCGTGACCGGACAGAACCCCCCTTTCGCTGAGGTCGCCTCGGAGGCCCTTCGTGGCCTGCTGGAGGCGCATGGCGTTCCGGACGTCGAAGCCGGCGTCGAGCGCATCATGGATGCTTTCATGGTGCTCCCGCCGCACCCGGACGTGGTCGAGGGAGTCCAGCTGCTGAGCGACTCTGGGATCCGCTTGGTCACCCTCAGCAACGGGTCCACCGCGGTCGCTGAGGGGCTCTTCGAGCGAAGCGGCATTCGCGACCGGTTCGAGCGCATGCTCTCGGTACAGGACGCGTCGGCGTGGAAGCCCGCGTCAGCGGCATACCGGTATGCGCTGGACGTGTGCGACGCGGAAGAGCAGGACAGCATGCTGGTGGCGGTCCACCCCTGGGACGTCCATGGCGCCCACCGAGCTGGCCTCAGCACCGCGTTCATCAACCGCGCAGGCGTCCGCTACCCGCAGTTCTTCGCCCAGCCGGACGTCCAGGCCGAGTCCCTGATCGAGCTGGCCCACATCCTGACCGGAGAGCATCGACCATGATCGCCGACGTCCTCTTCATCGAGGGGCGCCCGCACCACGCGCTGGCCATGGCACGCCTGCAGGAGGCGGTGCGCGTCACCGGCTTCGACCTCGTGGTCCGCGAAGTCCGCGTCACTTCCGCCGTCGAGGCGAAGGAAATGCGCGCTTCGGTGGCTCGCCGAACATCCACGGGGACGGTGCAGACCTGTTTCCGGCCACTCAGGTCGATGACTTGGCCTGCCGCAGGTACCCCACCAGCGTCGGAGATGAGGCAGCCCCCAGCGTGCCGCAACCAAGACGCGACTGTCACCCGTTCTCAGAGCCAACGTGCTCCGGCCCCGGCTCAGCGAGCCTCCAGCAACGTCTTCAGCCTCTCCAAGTCTTTGGTGTTGGCCCGTTGCATCGCGCGGCCCAGGACCGGAGCTGCCACCTTCGAGAAGCCGGTGGGTTCCCCCCGATTGCGCAGGGACATTCGTGTACCACCGGATTCGGTGTCCGACCACGAGTAGGAGGTCTCCATGGGGAACGGGCCTGCCGAGGTGCTCATGACGAGGCGCTCTCCCGGTAGAAACTCCACGACCTCGTACGTGTAGGCCAGGCGCCGACCCATGAAGTGAGCCACAAACGCCAGACGGGTGCCGACTCCGAGCGGCCCGGGCGTGCGCCATTCGACCGACCTGATGTTCTGGTACCAGGCCGTGACGTTGTCCGGGTTCGCCACGAAGGCCGCCACCTCATCACGTGGACGCTCAATGTCGGTCCAGGTACGAACATCGACAGGCATGTGCTCAGCGTAGGAGCTCGATCTCAACCTCCGCAGCAGCAGGCGCCGTTAGACAAGGTGTGCTCGGCCGAAGCCAGATGGT
>DASULG010000206.1:0-13795 GCA_036278335.1 Pedococcus sp. | reverse complement strand
GTGGCGCTGAGCACCGACTGCAACGGCCGGTTCGCCAAGCTCGACCCGTATGCCGGCGCGCAGCTCGCGCTCGCCGAGGCCTACCGCAACGTGGCGACCGTCGGCGCGACCCCGCTGGCGATCACCGACTGCCTCAACTTCGGCTCCCCGGAGGACCCGGGCGTCATGTGGCAGTTCGAGCAGGCCATCAAGGGCATCGCCGAGGGCTGCCGCGAGCTCGGCGTCCCGGTCACCGGCGGCAACGTCTCCTTCTACAACCAGACCGGCGACGTCGCGATCCACCCGACGCCCGTCATCGGGGTCCTCGGCGTCATGGACGACGTGGCCCGACGCACCCCCAGCGGCTGGAGGACCCCCGGGCAGGTCATCTACCTGCTCGGCACCACCCGCGACGAGCTCGACGGCGGCGAGTGGGCCCACGTGCTGCACGGCCACCTCGGCGGCCGTCCGCCGAAGGTCGACCTCGCGGCGGAGCGGCTGCTCGGCGAGATCCTCGTCAACGCCAGCCGGGACGGCCTCGTCGACGCGGCGCACGACCTCTCCGACGGCGGCCTCGCGATTGCCCTCGCCGAGGCGGCGATGCGCCATGGCGTGGGGGCCCGGGTGTGGCTCGACGCCGTCTGCGAGCGCGACGGCATCGATGTCTTCACCGCGATGTTCAGCGAGTCCACCGCCCGAGCCATCGTGGCGGTCCCGCGCAGCGAGGAGGTGCGCTTCACCGACATGTGCACCGCCCGCGGCCAGGTGCACGCGCGCATCGGCGTCGTCGACGACGCGACCGACGGCCTCGATGTCCAGGGGCAGCTCACCGTCTCGCTCGGGGAGCTGCGTGAGGCGCACACCCGCACGCTGCCGTCGGTCTTCGGCGAGTGAGGCCCTGACCGATGCCGCACCGCCGCCGAATCCCGATCGCAGCGGGGACTGCCGCCGTGCTGGCCTGGCGCCACGACCCCGAACTCGTCGACCGGGAGACCACGGCCACGGCCGTGCGCTTCTCGCTGGAGGAGCTGGCCCTGCGCGCCCCCGGGCGCAGCGTCGAGGTGCGGGTCCCGCCGTTCGGGGCGGTCCAGTGCATCGCCGGGCAGACCCACACCCGTGGCACGCCACCCAATGTGATCGAGACCGATGCCTCGACCTGGCTGGGGCTGGTCGTGGGCGAGCTGGGCTGGGACGAAGCCTGGCGGGCCGGCACCCTGCGGGTCAGCGGCCACCGGGCCGACCTGGCGCCGTACCTGCCCCTGGTCTGACGGCTCCGACTGCTCCCGCCCCGCTGTGGGGGTTCACCGACCCCCGCGCGTCGGTAGAACCCCACACCGGCCGGCCTGGTCACGCCGCGGGCGCCGGCCGGGTTGGCTCACGCGCAGGGCGCCGGCCGTGCCGCTCACTCGCCGGGGTAGCGCACCCCGACCTGGCGCCGTACCTGGTCCATCGCCTCCATGACCCGCAGCGTCTCGGCGTGCGGCATCAGCGCCGACTCGAGCACCCCGTCGTGCAGGCAGCGCGCGACCTCGGCCGCCTCGTAGCGGAAGCCGTGCTCGCGCACCTCGGGCTCGTAGCTGTCGAGGACCCGGCCGTCGCGGGCCAGCAGGCGCACTCGCTGCGGGCTGTAGAAGTCGCCGTCGATCTCCAGCCGCGCTGAGGTTCCCGCGACCGCGGCTGTCGTGGGGGTCTTGGCCACCATCGAGGAGCCGACCAGCCCCAGGGCGTCGCTGTCCGTGGTGACGGTGATCCCGAGCTGGGCGTCGACCCCCTCCTCGGTGAGGCTGCCGACCGCTGTGACCGTGGCGAACGGGCCGAGCACCATCGAGGCGAAGGACAGCGGGTAGACCCCGAGGTCCAGCAGGGACCCGCCCGCGAGGTGCGGGGCGGCGAGCCGCTCGGGCCCGTCGGGGTAGAGCGCCTGCCCGTGGTCGGCCATGACCGTCAGGACCTCGCCCAGCAGGCCGCTCTCCACCGCCTGGCGCACCACGTCGGTGTGGGGCAGGAAGCGCATCCACATGGCCTCCATGGCGAACAGCCCGCGGCGGGTGGCGGCCTCGAGCACCTCGCCTGCCTCGGAGGCGTTGCGCGTGAAGGCCTTCTCGACGAGCACCGCCTTGCCGGCCTCGATGGCCAGCAGTGCGTGGTCGCGGTGCTCGGAGTGTGGCGAGGCGATGTAGACCACGTCCACGCTCGGGTCGGCGACCAGGTCCTCATACGACCCGTATGCCGTGCTCAGCCCGAACTCGTCGGCGAACTCCTGCGCCCGCTCGGGGCTGCGCGACCCGACCGCGACGACCTCCTGGCGGGTGCCGTGGCGCAGGGCCCTGGTGAAGGAGTGGGCGATGTTGCCGGTGCCGAGGATGGCCCAGCGAGCCGGCGGCGCCTCCATGGGGTCGGCGGTTCGGGGTGCGGGGAGGGTCGGCTCAGGCATGCCCTCCATCCTGCCCCGGCCGCCGGGTGAGCGCAGCCGGGTGAAGCGCAGTCGGGTCAGCGCAGCCGCCAGCCCTCCCGCGGCGGGGGCTGGGGGGACGTCGCGGTGTCCGCGTCGGTGTAGGGCCGGGCGCTGCCGAGCAGCCGGGCGAGCTCGGGACCGCCGCGCAGCGAGCTCGGGAACGGGCAGGAGGCGACGGGCCGGGTCAGGGCCGCCGTGTCGATGGGCCGGGGCGAGCCGAGGACCACGTAGTTGCCGAATCGCCGCCGCTTCCAGACCTCGGCCAGGGCAATGGCTGCGGTCTCGGGGAACACCCGCGACAGCGCGGCATACCAGCGGCGGAGGTGCTCCCTGGACGGCTCGTCGCTGACGTTGGCCAGCAGCAGCCCGTCCTCCCGCAGCACCCGGCGCACCTCGCCCAGGAACTCGACGCTGGACAGCTCGGCAGGCATCCGGCCCCCGGCGTAGGCGTCGAGCACGACGACGTCGGCACTGCCGTCGCGCAGCGCGGCCACCCCGGTACGGCCGTCGACGGGCCGCACCCGGATGCGGTGGCCGCGGGGCAGTGGGAGCTCGCGGCGGACGGCCTCGGTGAGCGCGGTGTCCGGCTCGAGGACGATCTGCGGCGACCCGGGGCGGGTGTGCTGGACGTAGCGGGCGAGCGTCAGGCCGGCGCCCCCGACGTGCGTGACGGCGAGGGGCCCGCCCGGCAGGGCTTCCAGGACCAGGCCCATGTGGAGGATGTACTCGAAGACCAGGTTCCCGGGATCGGCGGGGTCCACGTGGGACTGGGGCTGGCCGTCGAGCATCACGATGACGCCGCCGTGGCCGTCAGGCACGAACTCCCTCGCACCGGAGCCGGCCCCGGCGCCATCCCCCAGGTCGGGCGCAGGCCTCACCGGCCCCACGACGGCGCTCGCCCGCTCAGGGTCGGATCAGCGACTTGATGGCACGGCGCTCGTCCATGGCGGCATACGCCTCCGCGGCGTCGGCCAGCGGCACCTCGAGGTCGAAGACGGCACCGGGGCTGATCACGCCGTTGAGCACGTCGTCGCGCAGCCGGGGGAGGTAGGCCCGCACGGGCGCGACGCCACCGGCCACCCCGACGTTGCGGGCGAACATGTCGCGCACCGGCAGCTCGACGCCGTGGGGAACCCCGACGTAGCCGACCGTGGCGCCCGGGCGCGCGACGGCGATCGCGGTCTGCATCGCCTCGCCGGTGCCGACGCACTCGAGGACGGCGTCCACCCCCACCCCCTCGGTCAGGTCCCGAACCGCGGCCTCGCCGGCCTCTCCGCGCTCGGCGACCACGTCGGTCGCGCCGAAGGAGGTGGCCAGCCGCTGGCGCGACTCGTGGCGGGACATGACGATCACGCGCTCGGCGCCCATCTGGGCCGCGGCGAGCACCCCGCAGAGCCCGACCGCGCCGTCGCCGACCACGGCCACGGTGTCGCCCTGCTGCACCCCAGCGGCGACCGCCGCGTGCCAGCCGGTGCCCATCACGTCCGAGAGCGCTAGGAGCGAGGGCAGGAGTTTCTCGTCGGGGACCTCGCGGGTGGATACCAGGGTGCCGTCGGCCAGCGGGACGCGGACGTACTCGCCCTGGCCGCCGTCGACCATCAGGCCCTCGGAGTCGCGGCCGCCCCAGCCCCCGCCGTTCGAGCAGGCGCTCTGCATGCCCACCTGGCAGTGCGGGCAGGTGTTGTCCGAGTAGAGAAACGGGGCGATGACGAAGTCGCCGGGACGCAGGCTGCGCACGTCGGCGCCGACCTCCTCGACGATGCCCACGAACTCGTGGCCGATGCGACGCGGCCTGGCCACCTCGTTGATGCCGCGGTAGGGCCACAGGTCGCTGCCGCAGACACACGCGGCAGTGACCCGGACCAGGGCGTCGGTGGGCCGCTGGATGGCCGGGTCGTCGACCTCCTCGACGCGGATGTCACGGGGAGCATGCAGGATCGTCGCCTTCATGGGTCCACCCTTTCACGAGGAGCCGAGCCGTTCACGAGGCGCCGCGTCCGCGGCATACCCTCCTTGCATGCGCTTCGGCATCACCATCCTCCCCGAGCACCGCTGGGTCGACGCCGAGCCGCTGTGGCGGCGGGCGGAGGAGCTGGGGTTCGACCACGCGTGGACCTACGACCACCTGGTGTGGGCGGGGCTGCCGGACGCGCCCTGGTTCGGCACCACCCCGACCCTGGCCGCGGCAGCCATGGCCACGGAGCAGATCCGCCTCGGCACCCTGGTCTCCTCGCCGAACTACCGGCACCCGGTCACCTTCATGCGCGACCTGCTGGCCCTCGACGACATCTCCGGGGGCCGCCTCATCTGCGGCCTCGGCACCGGAGGCGACGTCGACTCGCGCCTGCTGGGCGAGGCCCACACGGTGAGGGAGCGGGTGGACCGCTTCCACGAGTTCACCGCGCTGCTCGACCGGCTGCTGCGCGAGGACCACGTCGACCACGCCGGAAAGCACTACCGTGCGGTCGACGCGCGCACCCTGCCCGGGCCGGTCCAGCAGCCGCGGATCCCGTTCGTCATCGCGGCCAACGGGCCGCGCTCGCTGCGCCTCGCGGCCGAGCACGGTCAGGGCTGGGTGACCACGGGCGGCGCGGCCGACACGCTCGAGGACTGGTGGTCCTCGGTGGCAGAGCTCGCGGCGCGTCTCGACACCGCGCTCGTGGAGGCCGGGCGGGAGACCACCTCGTGCGACCGCTACCTCCTGCTCGACAGCTCCCCGGTCTATGCGCTGGGCAGCGTGGACCTCTTCGAGGACATGGCCGGCCGGGCGGACCGGCTCGGGTTCACCGACGTCATCACCCACTGGCCGCGCCCCGAGGGCGTGTATGCCGGTGACGTGCGCGTGCTGGAGGGCGCGGCCTCGCGGGTGCTCACCGCGAGGCCGGCACGCTCTAGCTGAACTCGAAGAGCACGAGGGGCGCGCTCGTCGGCTCGGGGGAGCCGCCCGCGGGTTCGAGGGTGATGCCGGCACCGACGAACTTCGAGGCGTCGCCGTTGAGCACCATGCTGACCGTGGGCTTGGCCTCGTGCGGCATGAGTCCCGCACTGACCATCGCGCCCTCAGGGTTCTGGAACCAGACCTGGAAGTCCTTGCCCTCCGGCGCGGCCGGCATGTTGTCGGCGATGATCACGGCCTTGCCGAGGGACTTGCTGCGCACGATGGTGGCCCGCGCGCCGTCGACGGTCCGCGCGAAACGCTGGGCGTCCTTGGCCTGCAGGACCTGCTCGGTGGCAGACGGCGGGGGCTGGTCGCTCGCCCACGGGCTCCAGACCAGGGCACCGATGGCCAGGACGGCGGCGGCAGCCGCAGCCGCCAGCCACGTGAAGGGGTTGCGCCGGCGCCGGGACTCCAGGGAGGTCACGGTGCCGCCACCACCAGCCTGGGCGGGGGTTCCCGTCGGGTTGACGGGGGGCGCCGGGCGCACCGTGGAGATCTGGCGCAGCACCGACGCGCGCAGGGCTGTCGGCGGGGTGGCCGCGCTGCCGTGGCTGAGCTCGACGGCGGCTGCCCGCAGGCTGGCGACCTCGTCCTGGCACTCGGGACACTGCTCGAGGTGACGCTCGAACTCAGCCCGCTCGACGTCGTCGAGCGCGTCGACGGCGTAGGCGCCGCTGAGCCCGTGGATGTCGGCGTTCATGGCTGCATTCCCAAGGTGTCTCGCAGACGGATGAGCCCGTCTCTGATTCTGGTCTTCGCAGTGCCGAGGGGGATACCCAGGAGGGCGGCGACCTCGGTGTGCGTGTAGCCCCCGAAGTACGCCAGCTGCACGGCCCCGCGCTGGGTCTCGGTGAGGGACTCCAGGGCGCTGCGCACCCGCTGGGCGTCGAGGCTGCGCTCGACCTGCTCGGCGGTGATGTCGTAGGGACGGTCCTGCGAGGCGGACTCGTAGGACTGGTCCCGCCGGCTGGCGGCCTCGGCCGAGCGGACCCGGTCGACGGCCTTGCGGTGGGCGATCGTCATCATCCAGCTCATCGCGCTGCCCCTGTTGGCGTCGAAGCGTGCGCTGCTGCGCCAGATCTCGAGGTACGCCTCCTGGGCGACCTCCTCGGACTGGGCCGGATCGCGCACGACGCGGAGCACGAGCCCGTAGAGCCGGCGCGACGTGGCGTCGTAGAGCTGGGCGAAGGCGCGCTCGTCACCGCGGGCCGAGGCACGCAGCAGCTCGCTGAGGTCCGGGCCCGAGGCAGTGTTCTCCCCGGGTGCTGGGCTGCCCGGGGAGAACGCCGACATGACGACCATGATGTCCGATCCTGCGTCCTACTGGGGAAGCAGCACGCCGTCGATGATGTACACGGTTGCGTTTGCCGTCTGCACGTTGCCACAGACCACCTTCGCCTTCCCGACGGTGAAGTCCTCGCCCGACCCGGTGACGGTGATGGTCGTCCCGGCCAGGGTCTTGTGGTCGCCGGCCAGCTGCTCGGGGGTCAGCTTGCCTTGGACGACGTGGTTGGTGAGCACCTTGGTGAGCAGGCCCTTGGGGTCCTTCATCGCCGCGTCGAGGGTCGCCTTGGGAAGCGCCGCGAAGGCGTCGTTCGTGGGGGCGAACACGGTGATGTCCTTGGTGGTGTTGAGCGTCTCCGCCAGGCCCGCCTCGCCGACGGCGCTGACGAGCGTGGAGAGCACCGGGTTGTTGCTGGCGGCGGTGGCGACCGGGTCGGTGGCCATCCCCGCGAACGAGCCCTTGCCGTCCTTGGGGACGGCCGCGCAGCCGGCACCGAACGGCTCAGCGGCCATGTCGGTCATGCCGTCGGTGGTGGTCGCGCTGCTGGATGCGGAGCTCGGGCTGTTGGTCATGCCTGCGTCACTTGACTGGGCCGAGCCGCCGCAGGCGGCGAGACCCAGGGGGAGGGCGAGGGCGATGGCAACGAAGGCACTGCGACGGGGGTGGGTCATGGCTTGCTCCTTGGTGAGGACGTTCTGACAACCGGTATTCGGTGTCGTCCTGCCCATGGATTGCCCTGTGGCACAACGTTTTTCGTCATTTCGCGACATCACGGCCCCACCAGGACGACGACAGAGTGCCACCCTGTCGCGCCCCGGGGGAACGGGTCGGCCTTCTGCGGGGTCTGCACCTTGCCGTCGTTGTCGGTGGCGCGGACCGTCAGGGTCCGCCGCCCCGCGCCGCTCGGTGGCGTCCAGAGCAGATACCACTGTCGCCAGTAGTCGATGCCCGCGTCGGGACCCATGGTGGCGGGCATCCATTCGCCGTCGTCGACGCGGACCTCCACGCTCTTGATGCCGCGGCCCTGCGCCCAGGCCACGCCACCGATCGGGACGGTCTTGCCCGCCCGGACGGTCTGCAGCCCGGTCGGGGTATCGATCCGGGACTCGGTCAGGACGGGCGCGTCGATGGCCCAGTCCCGCTCCGTCCAGTAGGCCTGCTCCTTGGCGTAGGTCGTGGCGGTGAGCCGGGCCAGCCACTTGGTGGAGCCGACGAAGCCGTACAGACCGGGGGTCACGAGGCGCGCCGGGAAGCCGTGCCTGGCGGGAAGCGGCACCCCGTTCATGGCCACGGCCACCAGCGCGTCGCGGTCGTCGGTCAGGGCCTGCACCGGGGTCGAGATGGTGAAGCCGGTGGTGGAGGTGCTCAGGATCTGGTCGGCACCGGCACCCACGCCGGCCCGCTCGAGGAGGTCCCGGACGCGGACGCCGAGCCACCGGGCCGAGCTGACGTAGCCGCCGCCCACCTCGTTGCTGACGCAGGTCAGGGTGATGTCCTTCTCGATCATGGGCAGCTCGAGGAGCTCGGCGTAGCTCAGGCGGAAGGGCCGCTGGACGTCCCCGCCGACCTCGAGGCTCCAGCTGTCGGAGTCGACGCGCGGGATGATCAGCGAGGTGTCGACCCGGTAGAAGGAGGCGTTCGGTGTCCGGAACGCGCTGATGCCCGGCACCCGCTTCTCGAGCCCGGCCGGCAGCTCCGGCAGCACGGTCTGCGGCTGGGGCAGGGCGGCCGCGGTCGGCACGGTCGGGTTGCTCGCGAGCTTCTGGCCCAGCGTGCCCGCGACGGCAGCAGCCGCGCCCACACCCGCGGCGCCGAGCAGGAAGGTGCGCCGCGCTGCGGAGCCGGTGCCGCCGGCCTCCTGGGCCGATCCCTCGAGGGGGCTCTGTGGTTTCCCGAGGCCCGCGGCGGTCGGCTCCGCCAGCCGGAGCAGGCCGACGAGGGTGGCCGCGCCGGCCGCTGCGGCCGCCAGGCCGGGCAGGACGTCGAGCTGCGAGGCGCCGGGACGCAGCAGGGCGGCGCCGCCGGCCAGACCGGTGAGGCCGATGAGCAGCACCATGGCGGCGGTGCGGTGCCGGCGGGCGAGCAGGCCGATCCCGGCGGCGGCCAGGAGGGTGACCACGGCGACGCTGCCGAGCAGCACAGGCTTGTCCGCGGTGCCCAGGGTGGCCACGGCCCACTCCTTCACCGGAGTGGGGGTGGCGTCGACGACCGTGGAGCCCACGGCGATGACAGGGGAGGCGTCAGGGTTGACGAGGGCAGCGACGAGGTGGCCGGCCGCGATGCCCGCGATCGCCGCCAGTGCCCCGCTCGCCGCATACGGCCAGCGCGGTGCGCCCCGGAGCCTCTTCATGACTGTGTATTCGTCACCCAGACCGCGACGGATGGGGTCACCCCCTGCCGTGGTCCCCTTCACCGTACGCCGGGTACCGTTTCCGCCGTGAGCACCTCGCGACCCGGGCCCAGCTTCTCCCGCTTCATCGTCACCGGCGCGATCATCGGCTTCATCGCCGGAGGAGTCGCCTCGTTCACGGGCGACCCCGCGCCGGCCTACGGCGAGGGTGCGGCGGTGGCCTACCTCGGCATCTTCGGCGCCGCCATCGGCGCGATGCTGGCCGCCGTCCTCGCGGTGCTGCTGGACCGTCGCCGCTGACGCTCGCGCCCCTGTGGGAGACTGACCACGTGGCACGCGGAGACGGACGGCTCACCCATGACCTCCTCCCCGGTGAGCGGGGGCCGCAGGACGCCTGTGGCGTCTTCGGCGTCTGGGCTCCCGGCGAGGACGTCGCCAAGCTCGCCTACTACGGCCTGTACGCGCTGCAGCACCGCGGGCAGGAGTCGGCGGGCATCGCCACCTCTGACGGCCGCAGCATCCTGGTCTACAAGGACATGGGCCTGGTCTCCCAGGTCTTCGACGAGCGCTCGCTCGGCTCCCTCAAGGGCCACCTCGCAGTCGGCCACTGCCGGTACTCCACCACGGGCGGCTCCACCTGGGAGAACGCCCAGCCGACCCTGGGCGGCCACGAGCAGAGCACCGTCGCGCTGACCCACAACGGCAACCTCATCAACTCCACGGAGCTGCGCGACCTCGTCGAGGCCCGCCGACGTGAGGGCTTCGGCGCGGAGGGCGGCGAGCTGCGGCGGGGCAACACCACCGACACCGCCCTGGTCACGGCGCTGCTGTCGGATGACCCCGACCGCTCCCTGGAGGCCGCAGCCCTCGACGTGCTGCCGCGCCTGCGCGGCGCCTTCTGCTTCGTGTTCATGGACGAGCACACCCTGTATGCCGCGCGCGACCCCCACGGCGTCCGCCCCCTGGTCCTCGGTCGGCTCGAGCGCGGCTGGGTCGTCGCCTCGGAGACCGCGGCGCTGGACATCGTGGGCGCCTCGCTGATCCGCGAGGTGGAGCCGGGCGAGCTCATCGCCATCGACGAGGACGGCCTGCGCTCCCAGCGCTTCGCGTCCGCCGAGCCCAAGGGCTGCGTCTTCGAGTACGTCTACCTCGCCCGGCCCGACACCACCATCAACGGGCGGGGCGTCCACGAGTCCCGCGTCGAGATGGGCCGGACGCTCGCCCGCGAGCACCCGGTCGAGGCCGACATGGTGATGCCGACGCCGGAGTCGGGCACGCCCGCAGCCATCGGCTACGCGCAGGAGTCCGGCATCCCCTACGGCCAGGGGCTGGTCAAGAACTCCTACGTGGGCCGGACCTTCATCGCGCCCTCGCAGACCATCCGCCAGCTCGGCATCCGGCTCAAGCTGAACCCGCTGCGCGAGGTGATCCGGGGCAAGCGCCTTGTCGTCGTCGACGACTCGATCGTGCGCGGCAACACCCAGCGCGCCCTCGTGCGGATGCTGCGCGAGGCCGGGGCGGCCGAGGTGCACGTGCGCATCTCCTCCCCGCCGGTGCGCTGGCCCTGCTTCTACGGCATCGACTTCGCCACCCGGGCCGAGCTCATCGCCACCGGCATCGGCGTCGAGGAGGTCCGCACCAGCATCGGCGCCGACAGCCTGGGCTACATCAGCGAGGAGGGCATGGTGGCCGCCACCGACCAGCCGCGCTCCGCGCTGTGCACGGCGTGCTTCACCGGCGACTACCCCATCGAGCTGCCCGACCAGAGCCGGCTCGGGAAGAACCTCTTCGAGCCCCTCCCGATCGACGTCGAGGGTGTCTCCACCGGCGTGGCCGGTGGTGCCGCCGACGCCCTCACCCGCCCCTGACCGACGCCCGCTCGCCGGCCACCGGCCCCGGGTCGTCCCCGGCTGGCTCCTCCGCTGCTGCGCTCGCCGCTGCTGCGCTCGCCGGTGGTGGGGGTGCCGGGGTGGTCAGCCCGGGCGAGGGGCCGGGGGAGTCGTTGCGCTGGACGACGTACCACAGCTCCACGGTCTGCATCACCCAGTAGACGGCGAACTCGACGATGAGCAGTGCCTCGATCCAGAACAGCCACTGACGGAACCCCGGGTTCACCCAGTGCGCGACGAGGAGGCCGGCGAAGGTGACCAGCATGGCCAGGCCGATCACGCTGTACCTGTTGGCGGCCGGATGCGAGGCCCGCTCGGCCCCGGCGGAGTGTCGCGCCAGGCCGAGGGCGTTCATCCCGACCACGACCACGATCCCGGCGAACAGGGCGATCGCGGCGACGTCGTGGCCGTGGTCGCGGACGGCATCGTGCCACTGGACGAGGACCGCCGGGAGAACCACGAGGGCGGCACTCGAGACCACCAGCGGCCACAGCGACAGGCTCCCGCCCCGCTCGTCCGGAGCGGTCCGGGCGCGCAGGAACCACGAGACGGCCACCAGGGCAACGCCGGCCACGAACAGGGCCCACACGTTGTTGGTGACGGCCATGTCGAGCTCGGCCGGCGAGGGGACGTTGCTGGCCGGGCAGGTGTCGTCCACCTGGGTCGGCACGAAGGCCACGACGAAGGCCAGCAGCCCAGAGGCGTTGAGGGCCACGTCCTCGGCGTCGGTGTTGCCGCGGTAGAGGACGAGGCAGGCGCCGATCGCGCAGAGGCACGCCACGAACACCGCCCTGGCGGGCGTGTAGTAGTACGCACTGACCGAGCGCTGCCAGCAGTCCGGCTCGGGCCCGAAGATCTGCAGCACCACAGACGCCGACAGCAGCACCACCAGCAGGACCATGGCCACCCTCAGGTAGCGGTACGTGCCGAGAACGCTTGCCTCTCTGCTCGACGCCATGGCAGCCCCCTCAAACGCACACCAACACCGGACACCGCAGGTATAGACCCGTCTCGCCGGGCGCGTCCACACCCCGACCGGGGCGGCGGGACGGCCCACTAGTCTGAGGGGCGTGACTGAGCCGATCACCTATGCCTCCGCCGGCGTCGACGTCGAGGCGGGCGACCGCGCCGTGGAGCTGATGAAGGCCTCGGTCAGGCGTGCCCAGCGCCCCGAGGTGCTCGGCGGTCTCGGCGGCTTCGCGGGCATGTTCGACGCCTCCGCCCTCACCGGCATGACCCGCCCGGTGCTGGCGACCTCCACCGACGGCGTCGGCACCAAGGTCGCCATCGCGCAGGCCCTCGACCGCCACGACACCATCGGCTTCGACCTCGTCGGCATGGTCGTGGACGACATCGTCGTCTGCGGGGCCGAGCCGCTCTTCATGACCGACTACATCGCGACGGGCCAGGTGGTGCCCGAGCGGATCGCGGCGATCGTCTCGGGGATCGCGGCCGCCTGTGAGCAGGCCGGCGTCGCCCTCGTGGGTGGCGAGACGGCCGAGCACCCCGGGCTGCTCGACCCCGACGAGTACGACGTGGCCGGTGCGGCCACCGGGGTCGTCGAGTATGCCGACGTGCTGGGTCCGCAGCGCGTCACGCCCGGCGACGTCGTCGTGGCCCTGGGCTCCTCTGGCCTGCACTCCAACGGCTACTCCCTGGTGCGCAAGGTGATCGCTGCCGCAGGCTGGGCGTTGGACCGCGAGGTGCCCGAGTTCGGCCGCACCCTGGGCGAGGAGCTGCTCGCCCCGACCCGGGTCTACTCCGCAGACCTGCTGGGGCTGATCCGCACCGACGGGGTCGACCTGCACGCGCTCTCGCACATCACCGGAGGCGGCCTCGCCGCCAACCTCGCCCGCGTCCTGCCCGAGGGGGTGTTCGCCCGGCTCGACCGCGCGACGTGGACCCCCCCGCCCGTCTTCACCGTCGTGGGGGGGCTCGGCCGCGTCCCCCGCGCCGACCTCGAGCGCACCCTCAACATGGGCGTGGGGTTCGTGGCCATGCTGCCCGCGGAGCAGGCCGACCTGGCCATGCGCACCATGGAGACCCGCGGCATACCGGCCTGGGTCATCGGCGAGGTGACTGCCGCTGACGCCGCCCCCGTCGAGTCGGGGGTCGAGGTGGTCCGGGGCACCAAGGGCGTCGAGGGAGGGTCCGTCCAGGTGGTCGGCGAGCACCCGCTCGGCTGAGCACCGCACGTACGTCGTCTGCAGGATCGACGCCTCTGGCCGACCGGCCTACCGTCGATGAGTGGGCTTCTTCCGCCGCACCCGCAGACCTGCCCACGACGTGGCCCTGACCCCGCCCGGTCACGGGTTCGGGACCGATGCAGAGGACCCCGTCGTTCGGCAGTACCGCTTCCTGCTGCGCACCGCGCCTCAGGACGCCCTCGAGGCTGCCCACGCCGAGGCCCTGCCCGAGCTCAGTCCGCAGCTGCGGACGGCCATCCTGCACACCGCCCAGGAGCACCTCCTGGCAGGGCTCCGGCTCGGCCTCGACGACACCGACCAGCTGGCGCACCTGCTGACCCTGGGGGAGCGGCGCATGCCCGGCGTCGTCCTGACCGGCTACCAGGCGGCCGTGCTTCGGCCGCTGGCCCAGGCGGTCATCGACACCGAGGCCGTGTTCGGGCTGTTCGGCGGGTATGCCGTGTGGGACGGCGCCGAGCCCGAGCAGCCGGAGGTCAGCGGGGACATGGCCGGCTTCGACCAGGCCTGGCACCAGGCCCTGGGGCAGCGCGTCCACCACCACGGGATCGCGGGTCCCGCCAGCTCCGACTCCTGGGGCGGCTTTGGCGGGATCTGACCGCGCCGGCTGAGTACGCGGGCTCACGCGGCCGGACGGGGCTGGGCCTCACACTGGCGCTCGTGAACAGCCCTGTGACGGACGATCTCCAGCGCCG
>DASULG010000205.1:0-13967 GCA_036278335.1 Pedococcus sp. | reverse complement strand
GCGCTCCGAGGGGCCTTCATCACGTGGCAGGGATGAGCGACTGGGTGAACAAGCTAGAGGAAACGCCGCAGTGGGCTGATCTGAGCTCCCTGGTCCTTCGTGAACCCCAGCCGCCAGTAGGACATCGGGTCCATCCGGGCGCGGTTGGACGTCACGGCGTGGCGCAAGGCCTCCTGGAGCGGCGCCTTCGGCGTCCACCCCCACGCCCAGAACATGGCCTGGCCGCCGTCGGTGTCCTCGAGGAGGAGCTGGTTGCGGAACAGCGCCAGGCCGCGTCCGGAGACCCGGCCGCCCTGGTAGCTCACCGAGCGCACGCGGGTGAGGCCGACGAGGTCGACCTCGCCGCCGGGACGGCGACCCTCGCGTCCCGGCACCCCCAGCCGCTCACCGTCGGTGACCACCCCCCGGCGACAGACGGTGTGGGTGTGGGGAGGATGGGGGAGTCGTCGCTCCCTCGTTCCTCGCTCGCTCCTCCCAAATCCCGCCTGCTCGACGACGACGAAGGACCCTGCGATAAAGCGCTGCAGGGTCCTTCGTCGTCGTGGCGGAGGATGGGGGATTTGAACCCCCGAGGGTTTTATCCCAACACGATTTCCAATCGTGCGCACTAGGCCACTATGCGAATCCTCCGTGGGGGAGGGTACCGGAGAGGAGCCGGGCACTTGAAATCGGCACGGACCAGCGGCTCAGGCATCCCGGAAGGGGTCGGTGATCTCGCGCAGGCGCAGGAGTGAGCGGCGCAGCTCGGTGACGCGGCGCTGGCCCAGGTGCGCTGTCCACTCGGCCTCGACCTCGGCGACGACCTGGGCCGAGGCCGCGACAGCCCGCTCTCCCCGGCTGGCTACCCGGACGAGCTTGGCGCGGGCGTCCGAGGGGTCGGGGACGCGCTCCACATAGCCGGCCCGCTCGAGCTGGTCGACGAGGAAGCCGGCGGTCTGCTTGGTCACCTGCGCCTGGCGGGCCAGGTCGGTGATCCGCGAGCCACCCGCCGCGATCCGCTGGAACACCCGGGCCTGGGCGATCGTGAAGTCGCCGAATCCGGCCTCGCGCAGCGCGGTGAACACCCGCTCCTCCATGGCGCGGTAGGGCACAAAGAGCAGGACCCCGAGGTTCGGCTGCCCGTCAGTGGGCTCGGCCATTCCAACTCCTTGACAGTAGTCAGTCTCTCTGTCTAACTAGTAAGAGCATCTTACCAAAGAGGATGCGACGCTGGCGCAAGGCGGGTGAGAGCCGTGGACACCGATCGGATCCGGGCCGACCTGTACGTCGACCCGGCATGCCCCTTCGCCTGGCTCGCGGCACGGTGGCTGGCGGAGGTGGGCGCGCGGCGTCCGCTTGACCTGCGGCTGCATCTCATGAGCCTGTGGCTTCTCAACGAGGGGCGCAGCGTGGACCCGGCGTACCGGGTGCTGCTTGCCGGCTCACGGGGCCCTTCGCGGGTGGCGTGTGCGGCTGTGGCACAACGGGGCGGCGACGTGCTGTCACCGCTGTATGCCGCGCTGGCCCAGCGAATCTTCGACGGCCCTTCGAGCGCAGCCGCCCTCGCGGGACGGCTCCAGGACCCCGAGCGCTGGCGTCGCCACCTGGGGCAGGCGACTGCGGCAGCCCTGGCTGACGCCGGGCTCCCCGCCGACCTGGGGGCGGCAGCCGAGTCGACCGCCCTCGACGAGGACCTCCGGGTAAGTCATCAGCGCGCGGTGACCCCACTCGGCGACAAGGCCGGCACCCCGCTGCTCCACCTGGAGGGTGCTGCGGTGTTCGGGCCGGTGCTCAGCAGGGTGCCGCGCGGTGCCGAGGCCGTGCGCATCTTCGACGGGCTCCGCGGCCTGACCGGAGGCGGGGCGGTGCGGGCGGTGACCTTGGCGCCGGTCCCGGCGCTGGACTTCGCGTGAGAACCGTAGACGCCGTGGGTCCCGAGCCTGAACCGGCTGGAGGGCTGGAGGGCTTGACGACTGGAGACAGAACACACTGGAGGAACCATGGACACTGAGGAGAGCTGGGCGGTCATCGCCTCGCAGCGCCGCACGCTGGCCGACCTGCTGGATCGCCTGAGCGACGAGCAGTGGGAGTCGCCCTCGCTCTGTGACGGCTGGCGGGTGCGCGACGTGGCCGCGCACGTCTCGATGGTGGCGCTGCCCCCGAGCCCGGCCGCGATGCTCCGCGAGGCGGTGCGGGCACGGGGGGATTTCCACCGGCTCAACCACGACATGGCAGTTCGCGCCGCGCGGCGTCCCGTCGCCGACATCGCGGCGGCACTGAGGCAGCACGCCGACTCGCGACGGCTCCCGGTGGTCACGAACTACCGCAACGTCCTCTTCGACGTCCTCGTGCACGGCCAGGACATCGCCCTGCCGCTCGGGATGGCCCGTCCCGTGCCCACGCGGGCCGCGGTGGCAGCTGCCGACCGTGTGTGGACCATGGGCTGGCCGTTCTGGGCGCAGCGCAGGCTGCGCGGCATACGCCTCGTGGCTGACGACGCGGACTGGGCGGCCGGATCCGGCGCGGAGGCCAGGGGCCCGGTCTCGGCCCTGCTGCTGGTGCTCACGGGCCGGCCCGCAGGGGTGCCGGCGCTGCGAGGCCCCGGTGCCGACGAGGCGGCGGCGCGGCTGGGCAGACCACCGGTTTCCGCGTAGCCGGGGCCGCCCCTTAGACTCGTCAGCGGCACCCCGCGTGGTGGTACCTCACTGAACTCCCCCAGGGCAGGAATGCAGCAAGGGCAGGTGAGCTCTTCCAGGTACGCGGGGTGTCCCTGTCTCTCCCGCCGAAGGTGTGCACACGGCATACCGCGGTGTCGTTGCTGGCGGTTAGGGTTCCCACTGTGAGCACCGCCCTGTACCGCCGCTACCGCCCCGAGACCTTTGCCGATGTCATCGGGCAGGAGCACGTGACGGAGCCGCTCATGCAGGCGCTGCGCACCGGCCGGGTCAACCACGCCTACCTGTTCTCCGGGCCGCGC
This sequence comes from Pedococcus sp., assembly GCA_036278335.1. Lineage (GTDB taxonomy): Bacteria > Actinomycetota > Actinomycetes > Actinomycetales > Dermatophilaceae > Pedococcus_A. The sequence goes on along the minus strand of DASULG010000205.1, from coordinate 11,011 downwards.
GGCTGCGGCAAGACCACCAGTGCCCGCATCCTGGCCCGCTGCCTCAACTGCGAGCAGGGCCCGACGCCGGAGCCCTGCGGCACCTGTGACTCGTGCGTGGCGCTCGCCCGGGGCGGGTCGGGCAGCGTCGACGTCATCGAGATCGACGCAGCGAGCCATGGCGGCGTCGACGACGCCCGCGACCTGCGCGAGCGCGCGTCCTACGGGCCGGCCCAGAGCCGTTTCAAGGTCTACATCATCGACGAGGCGCACATGGTGACGCCGCAGGGCTTCAACGCGCTGCTCAAGATCGTCGAGGAGCCACCGGAGCACGTGAAGTTCGTCTTCGCGACCACCGAGCCCGAGAAGGTCATCGGCACGATCCGCTCGCGGACCCACCACTACCCCTTCCGCCTGGTGCCGCCCGCCCGGCTCCAGGACTACATGGAGGAGCTCTGTACCGCCGAGGGCGTCACGGTCGCCCCAGGCGTGCTCTCCTTCGTCGTCCGGGCGGGTGGCGGCTCCGTCCGGGACTCGCTCTCCGTCCTCGACCAGCTCATCGCCGGCTCGGGCGAGGAGGGCCTGACCTATGAGAGTGCTGCTGCGCTGCTCGGCTTCACCGACGGCGAGCTGCTCGACGCGATCATCGACGCCTTCGCCGCCGGCGACGGCGCGGGCGTGTTCACCCAGATCGACCGCGTCATCGAGACCGGTCTCGACCCGAGACGCTTCGTCGAGGACCTGCTCGAGCGGCTGCGCGACCTCATCGTCGTGGCGGCGGTGCCCGACGGCGCGTCCTCCGTGCTGCGCAGCCACCCCGAGGACCAGATCGAGCGGATGCGCCAGCAGGCCGCCGCGTTCGGCACCGGGTCGCTCTCCCGCGCCGCCGACATCGTCAACGCCGGGCTCACCGAGATGACCGGCGCCACCGCACCCCGCCTGCAGCTCGAGCTCATCTGCGCGCGGGTGCTGCTCCCTGGCGCCTCCGGGGAGAGCGGGTATGCCGCGCGGCTCGACCGCATCGAGCGCCGCCTCGACGTCGGCGGCGTGCCCACGGGTGGGAGCGGGCGGCAGCCGCAGCCCACCGCCCGGCAGGCGCCGGCCCCGGCTGCGGCCACCGCCCCGCCTGCCGCCACCGTGCCGGCGGCCGCCGCCCCGGCCGTGCCCGCTCCCGCGTCGGCGTCACCCGCAGCGCCGCACCCGGCCGCGGCAGCACCAGAGCCGCCCGCGGCTGAGCCGCCGCCGCCGTCGCCCTCGCCTGCGACCGAGGCCACCGCAACCCCAGCTACCCCCGCTTCCGCGACCCCGGCTACCCCCGCTTCCGCGACCCCAGCTGCTGCCGCCGCCGCACCGTCCCCCGAGCCCCCGGCGGCCGCGGCTCCCGCCTCCGGGGCCCCGGCTACTGCGACGCCGACCCCCGAGGCCCCGGCTCCGGCTACAGGGGGCATCGACACGGCAGCCATCCGGCGCGCCTGGCCCGACGTGCTCGGCTGGCTCTCGCGCAACAAGCGGGTCACCTGGACGCTCGTCTCCGACCACGCCCACGTGCTCAGCTACGACGGCCGGCGCCTCGAGGTCGGCATTGCGCCGACGCCGCTGCTCATGCGGTTCCGCCAGGGTCCGCACGCGGAGCTGGTGCGCCAGGCCCTCATCGACGTCATCGGCGTCGACGCGCGCGTCGAGGGCGTGCCAGTCCCCGAAGGCACGTCCGTCCCGGCCCGTGACGCCAGCCCCGGCGGGTCCGGCGCGAGTCCCGCACCGCAGTCCCAGGCCTCCCCAGCCGGTGGCGACCAGGCGGCGCCGGCCGGTGACCCCGGTTCTGCCTCGGCCGCCCGGCATGTGCCCGAGTCCAGCGCGGGCTGGGCGAGCGCCGCGTCGCCCCCCGGCAGCGCGCCCTCGTGGGCGACGGAGCCGACTGCCGGGGCCCCGGAGTTCTCCGACGCCGAGGGCGCCCCGCAGATGTCCCACCTGGAGCGGGCCAAGGCGGCCGTCAAAGCCGAGGGTCCGGCGGCGGCGCAGCGGGCACGGGTGGCCGACGACAGCGCGGCCAGTGACGACGACGAGGAAATCGAGGGCCTCGGGGAGGTCGGTCGTCCCGTGATCGAGCGACTTCTCGGCGGCCGCGTCATCGACGAGGCCTGAGCCTCGACGGCCTACCCGGCAGGGTCGACGCGCAGCTCGGCCTCGCCGAGACGGCCGCCCTCGGGCTCGCAGGCCAGCCCGTAGGTGCCGGCCGACAGGGTGAGATCGGCAGGTGTCACCTCATCGCCGCGGGCGGTCAGTACCACGTTCCCCTTCGGGTCGCTGAGGGTGACCCTGCCCTGCCCCACGATGGCCATGGCGTGGGCGCCCGCCTTCACGGACGGCCGGTTGAGGCTGCAGGAGTCGAGGACCAGCTCCAGCGGAGCGGACTCCGGCGACGGGGGTGGGTCGCCCATGCAGCCCGTGGCGGCGGTGAGGGCAAGCGCGCCCAAGGCGAGGGCGAGAACACGAGGCGGTCTCAACGGGGGCACGGGCCCTAGTACACCTTCAGGAGCCGGCCGCGCCTAGCACCTGCCGGGGTCGGGCCACGCCGCGTCACGGGCGGGGCACGCGGCATACGCGGCTGTCGCCGACCCCGCCCGACTCCGCCTGACCCCCCGATCGCGTCCAACGCGAAGAGCCGGGGTGTGCCGGGGCTCCATGTCGCCACGAGGGCATAGGCTCGGGGTGTGTACGAAGGCGTGGTCCAAGACCTGATCGACGAGCTCGGCCGGCTGCCCGGCGTCGGGCCCAAGAGCGCGCAGCGCATCGCCTTCCACCTGCTGCAGGCAGACCCGGCCGATGTCCGCCGCCTCGTCTCGGCCCTCGTCGAGGTGAAGGAGAAGGTGCGCTTCTGCGACACCTGCGGCAACGTCGCCGAGGGCGAGCAGTGCCGCATCTGTGCCGACCCGCGCCGCGACGGCACCGCCATCTGTGTGGTCGAGGAGCCCAAGGACGTCGTCGCCGTCGAGCGCACCCGCGAGTTCCGCGGCCGCTACCACGTGCTCGGCGGAGCGATCAGCCCGATCGAGGGCATCGGTCCCGACGACCTGCGCATCAAGGAGCTCATGACCCGCCTGGCCTCGGGCGAGGTCACCGAGATCATCATCGCGACCGACCCCAACCTCGAGGGCGAGGCCACGGCCAGCTACCTCGCGCGGTTCCTGCGCCCCATGGGGCTGCGGGTCACCCGGCTCGCGTCCGGGCTGCCCGTTGGCGGAGACCTGGAGTACGCGGACGAGGTCACCCTGGGCCGCGCGTTCGAGGGCAGGAGGCTGCTCGATGCCTGACGACCTGACGTTGCTGGCCGACGAGTCGGCCCGCGAGGCGCAGGCCTTCCTCGTGACCATGACCGAGGTGGCCTCCGGCGAGGTGCCCGAGGCGGCCCTCCCGATGACCCTGCTGGCCGTCTCGCAGCTGATGCTGATGGGCGCCCGGCTGGGGGCGATCCAAGACGTCGTGCCGGCAGAGCGCTACGAGCCCGACCCCGGCCCGGACGCCGACGTCGACCCGCTGCGGCAGGGCATGGCCAACCTCTTCGAGGGCCTGGACGACTACGCCCATGTGGTCGACCCGCTCTTGAGCGTCGAGGTCGTCAGGGGCTCGCTGTCCAGCGACCTCGCCGAGATCGCAGCGGCCCTCTCGCACGGCCTGCGGCACTACGCCGAGGGGCGTCGCGCCGAGGCGCTGTGGTGGTGGCAGTTCAGCTACGTCCAGTCCTGGGGCGACTCCGGGGCACGGGCGCTGCGCGTGCTCCTCTCGCTGCTGAGCCACGTCCGGCTCGACGCCGACGAGGAGACCGTCGCCGACGCCGAGTTCGACGCCCTGCACCCCTGAGGGCTCAGTCTCCCGTGAGGGCTCAGTCTCCCCTGAGGGCTCAGTCCTCGTCGGGGGGCAGCACCTGCAGTACGCGGGCGATGAACTGGTTGAACTCCTCGAGGTACTCCCGCAGGAACTGCTCGGTGCTGGGGTCGGTGACCTCGCCCTCGTCGGTGAACACGCCGGGCTTGAACTGGATGTAGGCCTCGATCGCGTTCATCAGGGGCGAGTTGCAGAAGGCGAGGATGCTCTTCAGGTGCTGCTGGCCCACGGCGGTGCCGATCGCCCCGGGGGAGGCCCCGATCGTGGCGGTGGGCTTGCGCGCGAGGGAGTTCTGGCCCCACGGCCGGCTGGCCCAGTCGATCGCGTTCTTCAGCGCCCCGGGGACGGAGCGGTTGTACTCCGGCGTCACGAACAGCACGGCGTCGACGCGGGCGATCGCGTCCTTGAGGGCCAGCGCCGGCGCGGGGTAGCTGTCGTCGAGGTCCCGGTTGTACAGGGGGAGGTCCCCGATCGGGATCTCGGTCAGGTGCATGGAGGGCGGCGCCAGCCGGATGAGTGACTTCGCGAGAGTCCGGTTGATGGACTGGCTGGAGAGGCTGCCTACGAAGTAGCCGACCTTGTGCTGCGTCATGGTCGCGCCTTTCTGGGAGGGGGCCCACCCAGTCTGTGCCCGGCCCTGGCGCCCCGCCACCGAGGCCCGCGGGGTCCGGGCTCCCGGGCGTCCCCGGCCGTTCCCTCGCGTCCCGGCCGTTCGGGGCTCGGTGAGGGCGTCGCCCCCCTAGGCGATGCGGGTGCCGTTCGGCAGCCGCCGGATGGGCGTGCGCATTCGACGTTCGGCGACCAGGGCAGCGCCCACTCCACTGACGAGGAGGAAGCCGAGCCCAAAGGGCCACACCGGCCCGCTGCGGGCTGCCGCGTCCGCGAGGGGATCGGGGGACTCCTGCAGGTTGGTGCCGATGTAGCACTCCTGCTGCACCCCGTGTGGCGCCCCTGCTCGCGCGTCCCGGGCCCCGGCGCTGATCCACCGCATGGGGGTGAAACCGGCGTTCAGCTCTGTCTGGCGAGCCGGACGCGACGGCGCGGCGTCCGCGACCACCACGAACGGGTTGAGCGCCAGCATCCACCAGATCCGCTCGGTGTGCGCGACGTCCGTCCGGCGCTCGAACGTGGTGCAGTCGGCGCGGCTCGGCTCGAGCGGCTCGGTCGGTGTCGTCGGTGGTGCCGCGTTCTGGTCGACCGCGGGGTTGTGCGTGTCCCACCAGTCGTCGGGGATGCCGTACACCCGCAGTGTCTCCTCCTCCGTGACGAGGAAGTTGGTCAGCCCGAAGCCGATGACAGTGCCGAACACGAGCGCCCCGAGGGCCAGGTAGGTCAGCACCGCGGAGGCCACGGGCCGTGCGGTCAGGCTCGAGAACATGAGGCCGACGGTGCAGACGACAGCCAGCACGAGCATGAGCACCAGCAGCGAGAGCAGGATCCGGCCGATCGAGATCCCGCCCTCGAACCAGGCCCACACCAGGAACGGCAGCGCCGTCACCAGGAAGGCCGCCGCGATGGCCCAGGCAGCAAGGAGCTTGCCCAGCACGATGTCGGCCGAGGCCAGCAGCGTGGTCTGCAGCGTGGCCAGCACGCCGTGCTCGCGGTCGCCGTTGATGGACGTCGAGGTCAGCGAGGGGACCACGAGCATGCCCAGCCCGAGCACGAAGAAGACGACAACGTCGTACATCGAGGAGCCGGAGCCGACCAGCGGGTCGTGCAGGGTGAGGGAGGTCAGCATGGTGACCAGGCCGATGATGGCGAACCAGACCCCGAGCACGATGGCCCACCGCGACGCTCGAACCCGCTGCCGCAGCTCGAGGACCGCGACCGTCCTGATCCCGTGCCAGCTCACTGTCGGTCCTCCGTCGCTGCGAGGTAGGCGGACTCGAGCGCGCCCTGGCTCGGCGTGAAGGCCGTCACCCGGATCCCCTCGCGCACCAGGTCGGCGAGCAGCTGGGCAGCGCTCTCCTCCCCGGCCGCCTCGACCTCGAGCATCCCCCCGGGCACCGGGCGGGCCGGCACCTCGTTGCGCTGGAGGAAGTCGGCGAGCCGCTCGGGGTCCAGGGAGTCCAGGCGCCAGCTGGCCAGTGCGGAGGCGGCGAAGCCGTCATCGAGGCGCTGGGTCTCGATGCTGCGGCCCCGGGCGACGATGACCGCCCGGTCGGCCACCTCCTGCAGCTCGGTGAGGATGTGGCTGGAGACCAGCACCGTCTTGCCCTGCGCGGCCAGGGAGCGCAGCACGTCCCGCAGCTCGATGCGGCTCCTGGGGTCGAGGCCGGAGGCCGGCTCGTCGAGCAGCAGGACGCTGGGGTCGTTGATGAGCGCCCGCGCCAGCCCGAGCCGCTGCTTCTGGCCCCGGGAGAGCACCCGCGCCCGACGCTCGGCGAGGTCCGCCAGGTGCACCGTGTGCAGCAGGGCCTCCACGCGGGCGTGCGCCTGGGCGGCGGGGATGCGGTATGCCGCGGCGATCGTCTCCAGGACCTCGCGCACGGTGAGGGCGTCCCAGGTCCCGAACCCGTCGGGCATCCACCCGATGCGCGCCCGGACCTGCTCGGGCTCGGTGACCGGGTCGTGGCCGTCGATGCTGATCGTTCCGCGGTCTGGCACCAGCAGGCTCGCCAGCATCAGCAGGAGGGTGGTCTTGCCCGATCCGTTGGGGCCGATGAGCGCGGTCACCTCGCCCGGCCGGGCCGTCAGGCTGATGTCGTCGACGGCCAGCACGTCCCCGAAGGCGCGGCGCACGCCGCTGACCTCGATCCCGCTGCGCACCCCACCGGGGCCAGGGCCCCCTGCCATGGTCATGGGCAGACAGTACGGCCCGGTCCGGCCCGCTGTCCGGCATACGGCTGCCACGTCTGGCTCCGATGGCCCCCGATACACTTGCCGCTCCGCCCCCCTGAACCGGAGCAGTGAGTTGAGCCTTGTCGTCCAGAAGTACGGCGGTTCGTCCCTGGCCGACGCCGAGAGCATCAAGCGCGTGGCCCGGCGGATCGTGGAGACCCGCAAAGCCGGCAACGACGTGTGCGTCGTCGTCTCGGCCATGGGGGACACGACCGACGAGCTGCTCGACCTCGCCCAGGAGGTCAGCCCGCTCCCGCCGGCCCGCGAGATGGACATGCTGCTCACGGCCGGCGAGCGGATCTCCATGGCCCTGGTCGCCATGGCGATCGCGAACCTCGGCCACACGGCCCGCTCGTTCACCGGCTCACAGGCCGGGGTGATCACCGACTCCTCGCACGGTAAGGCCCGCATCATCGACGTCACCCCGGGCCGCATCACCACGGCCCTCGGGGACGGCCACATCGTCATCGTCGCCGGCTTCCAGGGCGTGAGCCAGGACAGCAAGGAGATCACCACGTTGGGTCGGGGCGGCTCCGACACGACTGCCGTCGCGCTGGCCGCGGCCCTCAAGGCCGACGTGTGCGAGATCTACACCGACGTCGACGGGGTCTTCACCGCCGACCCCCGCATCGTGGCCGCCGCCCGCAAGGTCGAGCGCATCTCCACGGAGGAGATGCTCGAGCTGGCCGCCTCTGGCGCCAAGATCCTGCTGCACCGCTGCGTGGAGTACGCCCGCCGCTACGACATGCCCATCCACGTGCGCTCCTCGTTCTCCTACCGCGAGGGCACCTGGGTGATCCCGAACCTCTACGAAGGAGACGACATGGAAGCGCCGATCATCGCCGGGGTGGCCCACGACCGCAGCGAGGCCAAGATCACCGTCGTCGGCGTCCCGGACCGGCCGGGCATGGCGGCCGAGATCTTCCAGGCCGTCTCCGACGCCGCGATCAACATCGACATGATCGTCCAGAACGTCTCCGCGCTGGAGACCGGCCTGACCGACATCTCGTTCACGCTGCCCAAGACCGACGGCCAGGCCGGTGTCCAGGCGCTGAAGAAGATCCAGGACCAGGCGGGGTTCGCCTCGCTGCAGTACGACGACCAGATCGGGAAGCTCTCCCTCGTGGGTGCGGGCATGCGCTCGCACCCGGGCGTCTCGGCGACGCTGTTCAAGGCGCTCGCCGACGCCGGCGTCAACATCGAGATGATCTCCACCTCCGAGATCCGCATCTCCGTGGTCACGCGCGTCGACGTCCTCGACGACGCGGTCCGCGCCGTTCACACCGCGTTCGGCCTCGACACGGCCGAGGGCGAGGCCGTGGTCTATGGGGGCACCGGCCGGTGACCTCGAGGATCCCGCGGGAGGCCAGACCCACCCTGGCCCTCGTGGGGGCGACGGGCGCCGTCGGCTCGGTGATGCGGCGCGTCCTCAGCCACCGCGCAGACGTCTGGGGTGAGATCCGGCTGGTGGCCTCGCCCCGCTCAGCGGGCCGGACACTCTCGGTGCGCGGCGAGGACATCGTGGTCCAGCCCCTGAGCGAGGAGGTGTTCGACGGTGTCGATGTGGCGCTGTTCGACGTGCCCGGGGACGTGGCAGCCCAGTGGGCGCCGGTCGCGGCCGGCCGGGGCGCGGTGGTCGTGGACAACAGCGCCGCCTTCCGAGCTGACCCCGAGGTGCCCCTCGTCGTCCCCCAGGTCAACCCCGCCCAGATCCGCAACCGCCCCCGGGGGATCATCTCCAGCCCCACCTGCGCGACCCTGACGATGATCGACGCGCTGGGCGCGCTGCACCACGGTTGGCAGCTCACCGAGCTCGTCGCCGCCTCCTACCAGGCCGCCTCGGGGGCCGGCCGTGCCGGGGTGGAGCGGCTGCACGACGAGCTCGAGGCGGTCGCTGGCCGCCGCGATCTCGGCCACCAGGCCGGCGACGTGCGGGCCGCGCTGAGCGACACCCTGGGCGAGAGCCTGCCCTTTGCGGCGCCGCTGGCCCTCAACGTCGTCCCCTGGGTCGGCGACTCGGCGGGCGGCGGCTGGACGTCTGAGGAGCTAGGCGTGCGCCACGAGGCTCGCAAGATCCTGGGCGCGCCGGACCTCAGGGTCTCGGCGACCTGCGTGCGGGTGCCCGTCGTGACAGCCCACTCGGTCTCTGTGCACGCGACCTTCGCCCAGCCCATCACCGTCGAGGACGCCCGGCAGGCCCTGGTCGAGGCCCCGTCGGTCGTGGTCCTCGACGACCCGGAGCAGCGCGAGTTCCCCACGCCCGCCGACATCGTCGGCTCCGACCCCATCTTCGTGGGACGGATGCGGCAGGCGGTCGACTTCCCCAACACGATCGAGATGTTCATCTGCGCCGACAACCTGCGCAGGGGCGCGGCGCTGAACTCGGTCGAGATCGCCGAGCTGGTGGTCGCTGACCTCGTCCCCGCCCTGAAGGCGCGCTGACCGTGGACCTCCACGGGTGGGGCGAGGAGGTCAAGGAGATCTCACGGCAGTATGCCGAGCGGTTAGGGGTGCAGCGCACGTCGCCGTGGTTCCTGCTCAAGCTGCAGGAGGAGGTGGGCGCGCGCCAGCGCCCGTCCGGCCCATCCAGTCCCATCATGGCCCCAGATACGCCGGGGGCGTATGCACAGAGGCGTAGGCAGCGGGGACCAAAGGCACTGCCAAGCCCGGGGACGGCTTCCTAGCCTGTGGCGTGCGCGGCTCTTGTCACGCGTTCGCCACGGCTGGATGAAGACATGGTTACGGCGGCGCTGTGTCGTATGTGACTGATGTGACTGAAGTAGAGAATTGCAGACAACACCACGGCATCACCAAGGGGGCCCACATGACCGAGCAGGACCTGACACCAGAGCAGCGCTGGCGCAAGCACCGGGTTCGGCAGATCCTCGTGTTCGTCACGCTCCCCGGCGTCCTGCTGGGCACCGCCACCGTCTCGACGGCCTACTCCCGCGGCTGGCTCACGCCGGCGCCGCCGAAGGCCGCCTGCCAGCCCACCGTGGTCCCGGCCCCCGCCCGGGGGTCCTTCACCGTGAACGTGCTCAACGCGACGGGCAAGGACGGCATGGCCGCCTCCGTCGCCAAGGGCCTGTCCCAGCGCAAGTTCAGCGTCGGCAGCATCTCCAACGCCCCCGAGACCTGGTACGTCACCCAGCCCGCGGTCATCCACTACGGCCCCAATGGCCTCGACCAGGCGCTGCTCGTGCAGCAGCAGGTCCCGGGCGCGGACCTCTTCCAGGACGAGGGCCGAGGCAGCAAGAGCGTCGACGTCGTCGTCGGTCTCGGCTACAAGGACCTGGTCCCGCTGCCGCCGCGCTTCGACCCGCTCCCCAGCGAGATCACCATGAACGTCTACAACACGACGTTCCGCACCGGCCTGGCCAGCGTGGTCGCCAACCAGCTCAAGAGGCGTGGCTTCAAGGTCAAGGACGTCTCCAACGACCCGCTGAAGACCCTTCAGATGGGGACCGCGCTCATCCGCTACGGCGAGGAGGGCGACCTCGCCGCCAAGATCGTCGCCCAGCACATCCCGGGCGCGACCATGCGCAAGGACACCCGGGCCGGCACCGGGGTCGACGTCGTGATCGGCAACGCCTACACCGCGCTGGTCCCGGCGGCGCAGGTGCCGGCGCCGGCGCCTCGCCCCAAGAAGGAGACGGCCACGGTGGCCCGTCCCTGCGCGCAGGAGTGACCGTCCGGCATACGGGTGATGTCCCGGCCTGACTTGGCCTCGCACGCCGCGGCGGGCACGATGGTGGCCCATGACCGCCCCCGCCCTGCCCGCTGCGCTGACCGCCGGGGTGGCGCTGACCCTGCTGGTCGGCGGCTGCGCGCAGGCGCCGGGCGCTGCCAGCCAGGCCTCCGGCACCCCCTCGAGCAGGCCCCCAGCGGCCTCCACGAGCGCGCCCGCGCCCACCCGGACGACCCCGATCCGCACCGCCACCAGCCCCCAGCCGCCGGCGAGCACCCCGGTCAGGACCTCTGCGACGAAGCCCGCCACGGCGAACGCGTCCCAGGTGCTCCCGCCCGTTCCGCGCTCGGGAGCCGAGCCCGCCGTTCGCTTCCCCGCGAACCGGGCGGCCGTCGGCGCGGGGGCCAACGCCACGGTCGAGCCGGTGCCGGGCGGCGTGTGGGACCGCATGGTGGGCTACTCCTGGACGCCGGGCTGCCCGGTCGGCCGCAGCGCGCTGCGCTACGTCTCCGTGAACTTCTGGGGCTTTGACGGCAGGCGCTCGCGCGGCGCTGTCGTCGTGAACGGCTCCATTGCCGGGCAGACGGCCGCGGCGTTCAGCCGCCTCTACGACCTGCGCTT
>DASULG010000204.1:0-3479 GCA_036278335.1 Pedococcus sp. | reverse complement strand
CCCGTCTACTCTCGCGGCATGCGGGGGCTCGTATGCCGCGGCCGCGTGGGGGCGGCCGCGCTTGCACTGGGGCTTGTGGGGACGGCGCTGTCGGGATGCTCGGTGGTGAGCAGCCTGACCTCGACCCCGACCATCACCGCGGTGACGCCGCGACCGGACTCGGTCACGCCGACTGTGCCGTCGGTGGCTGAGTCCTCGGCCCCGGCCGCGGCTGGCGCGGCGGCGCCGGCTGGCGCAGCGACACCGACTCGACCCACGAGGCCTAGCCGGCCCGCGTTCGGCCCGCTGCAGTCCACCGAGCGCCTCGTCATCGTCGACGACCTGGGCATCGCGTTCGGCGCGCCCACCCTCTTCATGGAGTACGACCCCAAGGTGCTGCTGGACGGGGCCGCTGACAGCCCGATGCTCAAGGAGCTGGCAGGGCGGCTGAGGATGAACCCGGACCAGCTGAGGACCGGGGTGCTCAACCAGGTGGACCGCATCCTGGTCGGGGGACCGGTGGCAGGCGGGCCGTCCAACATCGTGACCACCAGGGTCCCACTGACGACGCTGCCACCGATTCCTGCCCTGAGGGTGCAGCTGAAAGCAGTGCTCGGGCGCGAGATCGACACCGTGAGAGCGGTCAGGACGCCGGCCGGGCCGGGCACCCTGGTGACCTACACCCTTGTGGCGGGCGGGCGGGCGCTCCACGGCAGCATGCTGTACGTGACGGCGGGCGAGGGACTCGCCTCCATCACCATCACGTCAGCGTCGCCGTCGGAGGTCACCGCCCTGACCGGGCGGGTGCTCAAGACCGTACGGATCACCGACTGATCAGTCCGTCCCCAGGAGCGTGCGCTCGAAGAGGGCCCGGACCTCCTCAGGCAGCGCGGGCTCGGGCAAGCTGACCTGCACGGTCGGCGCCGAGCAGTGGACCTCGTAGCAGAACGCGTCGGGCTGGGTGGGCCCGTCGATGAACGCTGCGAGGCGCTCGTCGACCAGAAGGCAGCGCCAGTGGTGGGCATCGTCCACGGGCAGCTCGTCCAGACGCACGGAGCGCTCCCGACGCAGGCCCGCGAACCCGCCCGTGCGCCGCACGAGGAGCTCGGTCGCCCCACTCGGGCTCCCTGCCGTGCTGCCCGCACCGGCGCCGGCCTTAGACCCACGGCTCCCGCCCCCGGCCGGCGAGCGGCGGGGGCGCAGGACCCCGACCTCGCGCCAGGCGGACTCGACGGCCGTCACCTCAGGCGAGGCGTCGCCGAACTCGGCCAGCGCGGCAGCCAGGGTCAGGCCCGCGAAGGTGGCGAAATCGCAGTCCGCGCTGATCCCCGGACCGGTCAGGGCGGCATACCAGATGCGCCCTGCGCCTGCCCAGGCATCGCCGCCGATGGCGGTGGCCGCCAGGTAGAAGGCGTGGTTGGGAATGCCGGAGTTGATGTGGACGCCGCCGTTGTCGTCGCTGGTCTGGACGTAGTGGTCCATGTGCGAGGGCTGCGGGTCCTTGCCCAGGGCGGGGTCGTCGTAGGCCGTGCCCGGGGCCCTCAGCGAACGCAGGGCCTCGCCGTGGACGGCGTCGGTGAACAGGTCGGCGCCGATGAGCCAGTCAGCCTGCTGCGCGCTCTGGCCGAGAGCTCGCTGGCGCACCAATGAGCCGAACACGTCCGAGATGCTCTCGTTGAGGGCACCCGACTGGCCACGGTAGGTCAGCCCGGCCGTGAGCTCCGTGACGCCATGGGTCAGCTCGTGCCCGATGACGTCGAGGCTGACGGTGAAGCGGCGGAAGTACCGCCCGTCGCCGTCGCCGAAGACCATCTGCGTGCCGTCCCAGAAGGCGTTGTCGTAGTCGTGCCCGTAGTGGACGGTGGCGAGCAGCGGCAGGCCTCGGCCGTCGAGGGAGTTGCGGCCGTATGCCGCGGAGAACAGCTCCCAGGTCGCACCCAGCCCGTCGTAGGCCTCGTCCGCGGCGGCGTCCTGGGTGGCGGGCTCACCCTCGCGGCGCACGATGTGCCCCGGAAGGTCCTGGGTGCCCGCGGCGTCGGAGACCATCCGCTGCGGTGCCCCCGGGCCGCCGGGTGCGGGCACCTGCGCTCCGGTCGGGGCGGGCACCGGGGCAGCCTCGGCACGTCCCTGACGCCGGGCCCGAATGACCGCGTCGTGCCGGAGGGCCTGCGCGGCGTTGGCCGCGACCTCCGGGTCGCTGGACCCCGCCAGCGCCTCCAGGAGGTACGGCGGGATGATCGAGCAGCGCACAGAACCGGACATTCCCCTCATGCCCACAGTGTGCGCTCGACCGCCGACAGCCGCAGGTCGGAGCGGGAGCCAGCACGGTGGCGGGTCCCGGGTTCCCGCCACCGTGCCGTCCCGCCCGACCCGGCCTAGCCTCGGCGCATGGCCGAGTCCCCCTCCGCAGCACCCGGTGCCGGGTCCGTCGCCGGGTCCGTGGCCGGGGCCGTCGCCGTCCTGTCCGACATCCACGGCGTCCTGCCGGTGCTCGAGGCGGTGCTCGCCGAGCCGGACGTGCGGACCGCCGACCGCATTGTGGTGACCGGCGACCACGCGGCCGGGCCGCTGCCCGTGCAGACCCTGGACCTCCTCGCATCCCTGGGCGAACGCTGCGTCCTCGTGCGCGGCAATGCCGACCGCGAGCTCGTCGCCATCGCCAGCGGTGGCCCGAGCCCTCACCCCGAGTCCGTCTGGGCAGCAGGACAGCTCCGCGCCGACCAGGTCACCCTGCTCGGGGCCCTTGCGCACCCGGTGACCCTCGACGTGGACGGCTTCGGGCCCGTGGTCTTCTGCCACGGCACCCCGCGCGACGACGACGAGGTCGTGCTCGTGGACACCCGTCTGGAGAGATGGGCCGAGGCCTTCGCCGGGCTTGCGGAAGAGGTCCGCACCGTGGTGTGCGGCCACACGCACATGCCGTTCGCGCGGCTCGTCGACCGTCGGCTGGTGGTGAACCCGGGCAGCATCGGCATGCCCTACGGCCGGGCCGGGGGAGCTTGGGCCCTCCTGCGAGAGGGCCAGGTCAGCCTGCGCCACACCCCGATCGACCCCCAGGCGGTGTGCGCCCGCATCGTCGCGGAGTCGGGCTATCCCGACCGGGAAGCATGGGCCGACGAGTACATCTGGTCACGCAACAGTGACGCCGACGCCGTGCGGGCCTTCGCCCCACGCGACGGCAGGGGCGCGGCTCAGCCGTAGGTGTCCCGGGGCCCGGGACCCTGCGAGCGGCGCGGACCGCGCGACCACGACGGGGCACTCGGCCCGACCACCCGCAGCTCGCTGACGGTGCCCTTGCCGACCTCTCCCTCGAGGCGGCCCAGGATCGAGGAGGTCAGCAGCCGGATCTGCGTCGCCCAGGCCGTGGAGTCGGCTCGCACCGTCAGCACCCCCATCTCGAACGTGACGGGCGCGCAGTGCTGGGCGACCTCAGGCCCGACGATCTCGGGCCACCGGCCCATGACCGAACCCACTGCCACGTCCACCCGCCACCCGCGGTC
>DASULG010000203.1:0-5911 GCA_036278335.1 Pedococcus sp. | reverse complement strand
AGCCGGTCGAGCGCCGCGACGTTCTGCTCCAGCTGCGCCACGCTGCTCGCGCCCATGACGAGCGAGGTCATCCGCGGGTCGCGCAGCGCCCAGGCCAGCGCCATCTGCGCCAGCGTCTGGCCGCGCTCGGAGGCGAGGTCGTTGAGCCGGCGCACGTGCGCCAGGGTCTCCTCGGAGAGCAGGTCCGGCGCGAGGGACTTGCCCTGGCTGGCCCGCGAGCCCTCCGGGATGCCCCCGAGGTACTTGTTGGTCAGCATTCCCTGCGCCAGGGGCGAGAAGGCGATGCAGCCGATGCCGCGCTCCCCGAGGGTGTCGAGCAGGCCGCCCTCTATCCACCGGTTCAGCATCGAGTAGCTCGGCTGGTGGATGAGCAGCGGGACGCCCATGTCGGCGAGCAGGTCGGCCGCGCGCGCGGTGAGGTCCGGGCCGTAGCTGGAGATGCCGGCATACAGCGCCTTGCCCTGCTTCACGATGCTCGCCAGCGCCCCCATCGTCTCCTCGAGCGGGGTGTCGGGGTCGGGGCGGTGCGAGTAGAAGATGTCGACGTAGTCGAGACCGGTGCGCTTCAAGGTCTGGTCGAGGCTCGCCACGAGGTACTTGCGCGAGCCGCCGTCGCCATAGGGCCCCGGCCACATGTCCCAGCCCGCCTTGGAGCTGATGACCAGCTCGTCGCGGTAGGCCCGGAAGTCGTCCTGGAAGTGGCGGCCGAAGTTGGTCTCGGCCGCCCCGTAGGGCGGGCCGTAGTTGTTGGCCAGGTCGAAGTGCGTGATGCCGATGTCGAACGCCCGCCGCAGGATGGCGCGCTGGGTCTCGAACGGTTTGTCGTCGCCGAAGTTGTGCCAGAGCCCGAGGGAGACCGCGGGCAGGCGCAGTCCGCTCTGTCCCACCTTGCGGTAGGGCATCGGGCCGTAGCGTTCGGGGTTGGGCTGGTATACCGGGAGCCACGTGTCAACCATGGCCCCCAGTCTGCCCGTCGTTGTGCGAAGCGACAGCCTGGGGTGACGATGGGCGGGTGATGGGACGGCTGGTGGCGGTGCTGGGCCTGGCGTTGGGGGCCGTGCTGACCCTGTCCGGCTGCGGCTCCAGCCAGGAGGGCGAGGGCTCCAGCTCGGCCTCGCCAAGTGCCCCCCCGACGTCGCTGCCCGAGGACCTCACCCCGACCCCCACTGGCAAGCCCCAGCACGTGACGGTGCGCGGAACGGTCTCCAAGGGGGTGGAGGCCGGGTGCCTGGTCTTCACCCCCGAGAGCGCGGCCACCGACGGCACCTGGGTGCTGGTGGGCAGGACGGCGGGCCTCAAGGACGGCGACCAGGCCACGCTTCGGGGCGCGCGCAGGGGCGACCTTGCCACGACGTGCCAGCAGGGACCGGCCTTCGAGGTGGCCGAGGTCGTGGCGGTGACGGCCCGCTGAGCAACCCCGGGGCGACCGCTGAGCAACCGCTGGCCAGTCGCTGAGCAGGAGAGGGGTATGCCGCGGGGTGCCGGACGCGGCGCTCCTCGCCCTCCGGCATACCGGCTCCGCACGCACAGGACCCCGCGACCGTGCCGGCCGCGGGGTCCTGTGTCAGCCGGCTACGGCGTGACCGAGCCGACCACCACCGAGCCGGTGCCGAGCACCGCGCCCTGGTCGGAGACGACGCGCATCTCGCCGAAGAGCCGGCGTCCGGCCGCGGGGGCGGCGTTCGCCGTGATCTCGCCACTGACGGGCGCCGAGGCGCCGGACGCGAGGTCGATGGCCGTCCCGGGGACGGTCAGCGAGCCCAGCGACGAGCTGAAGAACACGTCGAGGTAGTCGTACTCGGTCGTGCCCGCCGGCACGGAGTAGCCGTCCACCTGGACGGTGTAGGTGCCCGCCACCGGGTTGGTGAGGGTCACCGACTCCTCCGAGTCGCCGTCAGCCGACTGCCCCACCTTGGTGGTTCCCCGGTAGACGTACAGGTCGAGGTCGGATCCTGGGTCAGAAGGCCTGCCAATCGTGGCGGTGAAGCGCGAGGCCCCTACCGGCACGGTGACCGTGAACTCCTGCACCTCGTGGGCCGCGATCGACTTGCGCTCGGAGACCGCGCTGCCCAGCGCGCCGCCCTGCGGCGTCACGCTGACCTGTCCGAACTGGTTGGTCACGGTCCACGCGACCGGCGCCGGGGTCCCCGCGGTGGCCGACGGCAGCGTCTGGCTCTCCGGGTCGACCTTCACGCCCTGCGCGGACGCGGTGATCGTGAACGGGTTGACCAGCGTGGGCGTCGTGCGCCGCGCCTCGATCTCGAGCTCCCAGACCCCAGGCAGCGGGTTCGCGTACGCACGCGAGGTGCTGTTGCAGGACGGGGCGCTGAAGTTCGTGAAGCAGGCCAACGAGGAGGTGGACTCCACTGGCACGCCGTACGGGTTGTTGGCGATCCAGCGGACCTGGCTGCCCGCTGCCACCCCGCTGAGGTTGACCTGCAGGGCCTTGGCGCCCTCAGGGACCGTCACGAACAGCTTCTTGGTGAGGTTGCGCTCGACGGAGTCGGTCCTGCTCTGCGTGTACGTCGGCGCCACGAGGTCCTGCGAGAGGACCACGGTGACCAGGACGCGGTGGTCGACCACGCTCGTGGCCGGGTCGTCGATCTCGAGGATCGCCGAGTGGGCGCCGGGGGCGGTCGTCAGGGCCGAGACCGTGATCGGCATGGCGTTGCCGCGCTGCAGCGACATCTTGGCCGGCACGGAGAACGTGCCATCGTTGCCCACGAGACGAAGGTTGTGCACCACGCTGCCGCTGGCCCCCGAGGTGCGGGTGACCTTGACCTGGTAGTCCTTCTTGACCCCGGAGACCTGCCCGCCGTGTGCGGCGTCGCAGCGGTTGTAGACGCCGGTGCCCTGGTCGGGGGTGGCGAGGTAGTCCGAGATCGGCGTGCAGACCGGCGCAGTGGCCGTGTAGTCCTGCGAGGTCGGCCGGGTCTTCAGCAGGTCCCACGCGCCGGGGATGTCGACCTGGCCCGCGCCCTGGCCGATGGCCTCGACGCCCTTGACGAAGTCCGCCGAGGTGTAGAGCGAGTCGCGCAGCTGGCGTGGGCTGACGGCGGTGCCGCTGGCCTTGGCTGCGGAGAGCAGCAGGGCCACGCCGCCGGCGGTCTGCGGGGAGGCCATCGAGGTGCCGTTGAACATCGCGTAGCCCGGCGGCAGCGAGTAGCCGGCCTCTGGGACCGGACCGCCCGGCTGCCAGGTCGGGATCGAGGAGATCGCCGAGCCGGGCGCCATCACGTTGGGCTTGAACCCGCCGTCCTCGCGCGGGCCGCGCGAGGAGTAGTTGTGCAGGGTCAGCGCAGAGGTGACCTCGGCGCCGTAGTTCGCCAGCCAGGTCTCCTTGGTGATCGACGAGGCGACGCTGATGACGTCCGTGGCGACGGACGGGTCACCGATCGTGTTGATGCCGGGACCGCTGTTGCCCGCCGAGATGACGAGCTGGACGCCCTCGTCGTTGATCAGCGTGTCGTAGAGACGCGCACGGGCGTTGTTGCCGTCGTTGAGGGCCGGCAGGCCGCCGATCGACATGTTGACGACGTCGACGCCGCGGTTGACGACGAGGTCGACCATGCCGTCGGTGAGGGCCACGGCCGTGCAGCCGCCGCCCCACGAGCAGGCCCGGCTCGAGACGATCTTGGCCCCGGGGGCCTGGCCGTCCATGGTCCCGCCGAACAGGCTGTGCCCTGCGGCGATGCCCGAGACGTGCGTGCCGTGGGCCGCCTCGACGACGCCGACGTTGACGAAGTCGGCTGTGCCCGGCAGACCGGCCGGCGTGGTGTCCACGTCCTCGCGGTACTCGACGACGAACGGCATGGACTCGGAGATGGCTGTCGCCGGGTTGTCCGTGCCGAAGTGCCCGACGTCGAAGTTCTCCCTGTAGGGCCGCATCTTCTCTGCCGGGGAGAAGGTCAGGTCCTGGTTCGCGTCGACCCAGATGTCGTGGGTGGTCTCGTCGTAGAGGACTCCCCACCTGTCCGTGGTGTCGCCGTCGCGGTTGAAGTCGCCGCCCGCCTCGTCGTTCAGCGAGATGCTCTCGGCGACCCGGTTGATCTTGTAGGTGCCGGCGGGGGCGGTCCAGGTCGAGCCCGCGTACGCGAACGTCGGGCCCGTGACCGTGGTCAGCATCGCGCGCCATGAGCCGTCGCCCTCGAGGAGCGGGTGCGTCGCGGTGACCCAGTCGACGATCTTGCGCTCGCCCGTCGAGGTCGTCTGCAGGGCGGGGTGGTCCAGGTCGACACCGGAGTCGAGGACGCCGATGGTGATGCCGCGGCCATCCCAGGTGTTGTGGGCGGCCTTGAACGCCACCGAGCCGGTGTCGCGGGTCGGCATGTAGGGGTTGTCATCCGGGGTGCTGGCGCCGGGGCCGGCCACTGCGGCGGAGGACGCCGTGCCGGCCTGCGCCGTCTCCGGCTTGGGCAGGGGGATCGACTCGTTGAGGTCCACCGCGAGGATCGAGGCGGAGGCGGCCAGGCTGTCGACCCGGTCCGTGGGGACGCTCGCGCTGACGTAGCCGAGGCGGTCGCTCACCATCGAGGTCCAGCCACCGGCAGCCTTGAGGCTCTTCACGACCGAGGCCGTGCTGCCCTTCTCGGTCGCCAGGATGACGGTCACGCGCTTGGCGCCGTCGTGGACCGCCTTGTTCAGGAGCTGCCGGTCGTGCTGCCCCAGCTTGTCCTTCGGCTTGGGCTTCTTGACCTTGTCCCTGGCGAGCTGCGCCTGGGGCGCCTTCTCCGTACCTGACTGGCCGTTACCGGGCTCCGCCACCGCTGTCTGTGCGCTGGCAGCTGCGACCAGACCGGCCGCAGCAATCCCGGCAACCGCCGTGAGGCCGCGTCGCGCAGTGCGTCGAACGGTCACGTGGTTGTCCTCTCCCCTCAGTGCCGGGCCGTGCGCCCAGCGGCGCCCGACCGGGGGTCACCCGGGCAAGCACGCGCCAGTCTCACCCGGCGAGTGACGCTGCAGGGGATTGATGGCCGAGGCGGAGGGTAAATTCTTGGTATGCCGCCGAGCTGGGTCGGGCCACACTCGACCCGGGATGGCCCGTGCGGCTGGCTCAGGCGCGCATCGCCGCGAGGAACTCCCCCGCCACCTGGATCAGCACGTCGTTGGCCTCGGTCTCGCCGATGGTGGCGCGGACACCGTCGTCGCCGTACTGCCGCAGCGTGAGCCCGGCCTCCTGCGCCGCCTGCGCGAAGGCGCTGCTGCGCTCGCCCAGCGGGAACCACACGAAGTTCGCCTGGGTCTCGGGGATGAACCACCCCTGCATGCGCAGTGCCTCGACCACGCGGGTGCGCTCCGCCACCAGCGCGTCGACCCGCTCCTTGAGCTCGTCGAACGCCTGCAGCGAGGCGACGGCGGCCGCCTGGGCCAGCGAGTTCACGCCGAACGGCACCGCGGTCTTGCGCAGGGCCGCGGCCACGGGCTCGTGCGCCACGGCATACCCCACGCGCAGGCCGGCAAGCCCGTAGGCCTTCGAGAAGGTCCGCAGGACAACGACATTCGGCCGGTCACGGTAGAGCGCCAGCGAGTCGGGCGCCTGCTCGTCCTGGACGAACTCGAGGTAGGCCTCGTCGATGACGACCAGGACATCGCCGGGGACAGCATCGAGGAACCTTTCGAGCTCGTCGTGGTGCACGATCGGCCCGGTCGGGTTGTTGGGCGTGCAGACCAGCACGACCCGCGTGCGCTCGGTGATCGCCTCGAGCATCGCGTCGAGGCGGTGACGGCAGTGCTCGTCGAGCCCGACCCTGACGGCCGTGGCGCCCGCGAGCGCGGTGACGATGGGGTAGGCCTCGAAGGAGCGCCAGGCGAAGACCACCTCGTCGCCGGGGTCGCACGTGGCCTGGATGATCTGGCCGAGGACCCCCACGCTGCCGGTGCCCGTGGCGATGTGCTCGACGGGCACACCGAG
>DASULG010000202.1:0-4933 GCA_036278335.1 Pedococcus sp. | reverse complement strand
CGTAGGCATCGAGTTTTTCGTTCCAGGCCCCGGCTGTGCGGGCCGCCATCAGCACACCGGTGTTGCCGGTGCCGAAGCGGATGATGGCTGCGGTCCCGTCCTCCTGCCACGGATCCTCGCCCGCGCTGTGCGCGGCGACGTCGACGGGATCGCCGCCGCAGTACCAGCGCAGCAGGTCGACCATGTGGATGGCGTTCTCGAACGTCGCTCGGTATTCCGAGCCCGGCCGGTTCTTCTGGGCGACGCAGAACGTCGCGCCGGCCGACCCGAAGGCCTCGCGCCCGGCCACGTACACCGGGGCGTAGCGGCGGTTGAAGTCGACCATCAGGAGGCGGCCTTGCTGGTCGGCGAGGTCGGCGAGGCGTTCCGCTTCGTCGGCGGACGGCGCAAGCGGCTTCTCGCAGAACACGTCCACGTCGCGCCGCAGACAAGCCTCGACGGCGTGCGCGTGTTCCGAGCGAGGTGTCAGCACGAAGACCGCGTCCAAGTTCTGGGCGCTGAGCATGTCCTCGACCGTTCGGTAGGCGGCGCGGAAGCCCCAGCGCCGCATCAGCGGTCCGGGGTCCGGCCGGCGTGACACGAGTGCCGCGAGTTCCACGTCGTCCCGTTTGACCAGTGTCGGCAGCTGCGCGATGGTGGCGATGTTCCCCGCACCGATGATGCCGACGCGGGTCCTGGCCTGCGCGTTCATGGCGCGCTCTCCGCGGTGGCTGGCTGGGCGAGGAAGGCGCGGAGCGCTGCCGCGGACCGGGCGAAGCCGAACGCTGGCTCCGGCAGATCCTGCGGGTGCCAACGGTATTCGTACTCGAGCGTGAGCACATCGTCGTAGCCGAGGGTGGAGAGGGACGAGAGGATGTCGGCCCAGGGGACGATGCCGTCGCCGACGACGCGCGACCGTACCGCGCGTTCTGACGCCGCTACCCGCGCGGTCTCGGACGCCTGGAACGGCGCGTCCGGGTCGATAAATACGAGGTCCTTCACGTGCACGTGCCCGACCAGGTCGCCCTGGATGCGCAGCGCCTCCTCGTGCGGTTCGTCGTGGGTGAACGTCAAGTTGGCCTGGTCGTACAGGACCCGTACCGCAGGGTGGTCGACCTCCCGCACCAGCCGTGCCGTCTGAGCGGCGGACTGGGTCATGGTGCCGAAGTGGTTCTCGACGCAGAGCCGTATCCCGGCGTCAGAGGCTTCCGGTGCCAGCGTGCGCAGGGCCGCGACCAGCCGATCCCAGTGGGCCGGAAGGTCCCGCTGGTCTGGTTGCCATGAGCCGGCGTAGACGCGGAGCCGGTCGGCGCCGACGACCTGCGCGATCTCGATGGCTCCGCGGAACTCGTCGACCGCGGTCTGCCAGTCGGCGTCGTCGAGGGCGTTGATGCCCGTGGTGTACGGGGTCAACCCAACAATCGGGACCCCCAGGTCCTGCGATGCCCGCCGGGCCCGTTCGGCGGAGCGCCGGTCACGCAGCGGCAGCCCCGAGCGGTAGCCGTCCTGGTAGATCACCTCCGCGGCGTCCAGGCCGGCGGCCGCGAACAGCTCGAGCGCCTCCGGAACGGTCTGTTCCGGGGTGCCAAGGGTGGAGCCTGCGACACGCATGGTCACTGGTCCTTTCTGGGGTCGTCGTGTGCTGCGGTGTGGTGAGCTGCGGTGTGCCAATCGGCGGGGCCGACCAGGGGTGGCGGGTCGGCCACCCGGGAGCGGTCGACGATCTCCATCAGCAGTCCCCACGGGGTGAGGAAGTAGATCCATCGGTTGCCAGCGACGCGCGGACTGTCAGCGCCGACCTCCTTGCGGTCGCCGAGCAGACGCACGCCCGGGATACCGCGGAGCACCGCGACCGCCTGATCAACGTCGGCCACCGTGAAGCACAGGTGATGCCCGCCAGCGTCACTGTGCCGCGGGTGCTCGGTGCGGCGGTCCGAGCTGCTCCACTCGAACAGCTCCACGTTCAGGTTGGGCGGCATCCGCAGCATCGCCAGGGTTAGGCGCGCGTCCGCTGGCACGGCGAAGTTCTCGGGCATGAAGTGGGCATCCGGCCCCCGGGTGGAGCGATACAGCTCCTGCGCCCCCAGCGCCTCAACGAAGAACTGGACAGCCTGGTCAAGGTCGGGCACGGTGAACGCGACGTGGTCGGCGTAGCGGACGCCGGGGATCCGCGGCAGCTCGCCGCCGGTGCGCGCGGTCATGCCGGCGGCCCGGCGGTGGAGGCCCCGACCAGCAGCTCGGGGGTCAGGACAACGTGATCGACCGATCCGTCTAGTGCCTTCTTCTCCGCGAGGTCGATCGCGATGTTGCCCATATCGGCGATCGGCTGGCGGATAGTGGTCAGAACCGGGTTGTAGCGGGCGCTGAGGACGAGTCCGTCGAAACCGACGACCGAGACGTCCGTCGGGACCCGCAGGCCCTGGGCGGCGAGCTTGGAGATCACCCCGAACGCGGTCATGTCGTTCCCCGCGATGATCGCCGTCGGCGGGTCGGTCACAGCGAGGAGCTGTGCGGCCCCCCGCGCACCCGCGTCGGCGTCGACTCCGCTGTCGAGGACGATGGATTCAGCACCGGCGAGCTCGCTGTATGCGTCCAAGCGCTCATAGGCGGTGTGGATGCCTGAGATGCCCGAGACATAGCCGATCCGGCGGTGGCCGAGCGAGCGCAGATGGTCGAAGGCGAGCTCGATGCCGCGGCGGTTGTCGACGGTGACACTCGGAACGGTCGAATGCTCGTCCACACGGTCGATGACGACCGCGCGGTCTCCGAAGCCGAACTGTATCAGCGTGTCCATCTCGACCCGGGAGGACGGCGCCACGATCACGAACGGTGCGTAGAGCGACTGCATCGCGGTCAGGTATGCGGCGGCCCGCTCGCTGTCCCTGTTTGTGATGCACAGCACCAGCTGATAGCCGCGGTCGCCGGCTGCCAGGGTCATGGTTGTGGCCAGCTCGGCGTAGAACGGGTTGATGAGGTCGGGCACGACCAGCGGGACGAAGATGCTTGCCTTGGAACGCAGCGCCTGGGCGAGCGGGCTCATGGCGTACCCGAGCTCCTCCGCGACGCGCAGGACCAGTTCACGTGTCTCCACCTTGACCGCCTCCGGGCGGGACAAGGCGCGCGAGACCGTCGAGCGGTGCACGCCCGCTGCCTTCGCGACGTCGTCGATGGTGACATCAGCCATGACCTGCCCCTCTCGATGAGCCTGGTACGCACGCCAGATGACTCGCATGACATTCTCCAGCTCACTCAGAGTCGGCAGTCCGCGGAAGCCCTCGCCGAGCGTGCGCGCCACCTGCCGCACGAATGGGTCATAGAGAGGATCGCTGTCCACATCGATGACAGCTCGCTCGGTGTGGCCGTCCAGCGAGGTGAACGTGGCCGATCCGTCCGTCTCGATGGAGGCGAAACCGGCCTCGCCAGCAGAGGAGTAGCTGCAGTAGCGCTTGCGCTCCGACTGCGGGAACGCATAGCCCACCTCGACGATGGCCTCGCGACCGTCCGGCGTGGTCAGCACCAAGGTCGCGTGATCCTCGACCGACCGGCCGTGCAGGCTGGACGACAGCCTCCCGTCGACCTCAGCGGTGGTGTGGCCGCTGCGCTGCAGAAACAGATCGGCGAAGTGCGGACCCAGGTTGGCCAGGCAGCCCCCACCGGCGCGCTCCGGGTCGAGCATCCACCCGTTGCCGTTGCGGTCGTAGCGCTCCGGCGGACCGGCGATGAACGACAGCCGCTGGTACACCGGTCGACCGGCCTTCGCCAGCCAGCTGTCCGCCGGACCGCCCCGCTGGATCAGCGGCACGGTGGCCGGGACCTGCGCCTCCGCAGCGGCGCGGCGCACCTGCTGCAGCTGCTTGAGCGAGGTGCCCAGCGGCTTCTCCACCACGAACGGGATGCGCCGCTCAATCAGCGCCAGGCAGGTCTCAGCCATCCGGTCGTGCGGGCTGAAGACGTACGCGAGCTCCACGTCCGGCAGCTCCAGCAGCCGGCGCCAATCAGCTTCCACCGGGGCGCCCCACAGCTCGGCAAGCTCGCGCACCCGTGTTGGGTCATCGTCGGAGAGCCCGACCACACAGTGCACCTCGGCGATCGCCGCTGCATACAAAGGGACGTGCCAGTGCGAGGCGCCCACCACGATGGTGCGTGCGCGGCTCACAACGACACCGCCCCATCGGCCTGCACTGTGATCCGATCTGCGTACGCAACAACTGCCCCGTGCTCCGCCCGCGTAAGACCAACCCTATGAACACCCCGCCCGGCGACCCAGGCCGCCCCTGTGGCCTGTGGCTGAGCGAGGTCCATGCTCGTCCCTCCAATGCGATCGATTGCTGAGATCGGTTGCTGAGATCGGTTGCAAAGACTATAGGAAGGTGAGAAAGTTCTGTCAACCACAAGTTCTTGACGAAGGGACACGCATGTTCACCAAGCTGGCGACACTGAGCACGATCGAAGCATCAGGTGCCGTCCTCATCATTCGGCTGCCTGATGCCGACACCGCAGAATCGGTTGCGCACGCCGCGATCGAAGGTGGGTTCCGAGCGCTGGAAATCACGCTGTCCATTCCGGGAGCCGTCGATCTCATCCACCGACTGGCCGCGCAGTACACGTCACAGGGCGTCGCGGTCGGGGCGGGGACCGTCCTCGACGGCCACGCCGCCTACGAGTGCATCCGCGCCGGAGCGACGTTCCTGGTCAGCCCGCAGCTCAACCCCGAGATGATCCGAGTCGCGAACCGCTACCAGCTCCCCACGATCAGCGGCGCGTTCACCCCCACCGAGTTCGTCGAGTCGGCCGAGGCGGGTGCGGACATCCTCAAGCTGTTCCCGACGGAGGGCGCGGGTGTCCCGTACGCCAAGGCCGTGCTCGCGCCGCTGGCACACGTGCCGATAATGCCCGCAGGCGGGGTAACACCCGAAAACGTCAAAGAATGGTTCGCGGCGGGCGTCGCCGGTGT
>DASULG010000201.1:0-16354 GCA_036278335.1 Pedococcus sp. | reverse complement strand
TCAACCCTACGGCTGCTGAGGTGTTTTTGAGGTCTTCTCGGGCGTCGAGCACGAGGTGCCGAGAGCCATGATGGTGGGACGACACCGCCGTCTCGACCGCCTTGGAGCACCCATGAGCACCACCGCAGCCACCACCACCGGCCCCGCCTGGCTGAACCCCGGGGACTGCCGTCTTGGAGACCTGCTCGACGTCCTGCGGGAGCAGACCCGCCTCGAGGACTACCCCCACGCGGCGCGCGTCGAGCAGCAGGTGCTGGTCTACGACGCCGCGGCCCTGCGCCCGCGGATCGCCGACCCCACGACTCGTCGCGAGGTGCAGGCGGAGCTGGCCCGGGCCCTGTCGAGCGGACCTGGGATCGTCGTGTTCACCGGCGCCTTCGACGACCTCGGCATCGTGGACCGCACCACCGCAGCCTTCGACGCGATGATCGCCGACCAGCGCAGCCGCGGCACGGCCTCCGGCGACCACTTCGCCAAGCCGGGTGCCAACGACCGGGTGTGGAACGCTCTCGAGAAGCTGGCGGTGGCCGACCCGGGGGCCTTCGTCGCCTACTACGCCAACGACATCATCGCCCTCGCGGCCACCGCCTGGCTGGGTCCGGGCTACCAGGTCACCTCCCAGGTCAACGTCGTCAACCCCGGAGGTGAGGGGCAGACGGTGCACCGCGACTACCACCTCGGCTTCCAGTCCGACGAGGTCTGCGCTGACTATCCCTCGCACGTGCACGCCCTCTCCCAGGTGCTGACCCTGCAGGGTGCCGTGGCGCACTGCGACATGCCGGTCGTCTCCGGCCCCACGCTCTACCTGCCGCACAGCCAGAAGTACTCGCACGGCTACGTCGCCTACCGCCGGCCCGAGTTCCAGGAGTACTTCACCGCCCACCACATCCAGCTGCCACTGGCCAAGGGGGACGCTGTCTTCTTCAACCCGGCCCTGTTCCACGCTGCCGGCTCGAACCACTCGGCCGACATCAGGCGCATGGCCAACCTGCTGCAGATCTCGTCCGCGTTCGGCCGGGCCATGGAGACGGTGGACCGCGAGCGCACCTCCAACGCGGTGTATGCCGCGCTGCTGGGTGCGAAGGAGAACGGGCTTCCGGAGCGGGAGGTCGCCAACGTCATCGCCGCCAGCGCCGAGGGCTACGCCTTTCCCACCAACCTCGACCGCGACCAGCCCATCGGTGGGATGGCCCCGCCCACCCAGGCCGAGCTGGTGGCGGCGGCGGTGCGCGAGGGACTGCCGGGCGAGGTGCTCCGCCGCCAGCTGGCCACCCAGGCCACGACGAAGCTCAGCCACTGACCGACCCGTCTCCTCCCGCGACGGCTGCGTGGTGCGGGAGTCGACAGGGATCAGGCGGCTGGTGGCGGGGCGGTCGTGCCCCGGACGACGAGGTGCGGCTCGAGGACGACGTCGATGTGCTCGGTCCGGGCGCCCTCGAGGCGCTCAACCGCAGCCGCGACGGCGGCCTCGGCCATGGCCTGTGGCGACTGGCTGACAGTCGTCAGGTCGACGGTCCCGAGCCGGGCGAGCGGGCTGTCGTCGTAGCCGACGACCGAGACCTGCTCGGGCACCCTGATCCCGTCGCGGCGGAGCCGGTCCAGGACGCCCAGGGCGCAGCGGTCGTTGAACGCCACGACCGCCGTCGGGGCTGATGCCTCCAGGGCCGCCGCCGCACGGGCGCCGTCCTCCTCGGTGCCGCCCCCGGCCACGACCTGCACCGCGTCGGGGCCGAGCAGGCGGCGTACCGCCTGGCGGTAGCCCTGCCGTCGCAGGGTGGCGATCGGGCCCCTCGGTCCGTCGACGAACGCGATGGAGCGGTGTCCGAGGCCGACCAGGTGCTCGACGGCGAGCCCCACTCCCACGTCGTCCGCCGCCCGCACCACGTCCACCCCAGAGACGGCCAGCCGCCGCCCGACCGCGACGACCGCGTGCTGCCCGGCGATGGTTGCGAGCTCGGCCTCGGGCATCGACGCCCCGAGCAGCAGCAGCGCCTCGCAGCGGAAGTCGAGCAGCGTCTCGATCGCCCGGCCCTCGCCATGGGTTCGGGTCACCGGGCTGACGACGACGTCGTACCCACGGCGGTCGGCGGCGGCGTGGACGTCCTCGAGCAGCTCGGCGTGGAACGCGCTGCTGACGTCCATGGTCACGCCGAGGAGCTGGGTGCGCCGCCGGGCCAGCAGACTGGCCGTGCGGTCGGCGCGGTAGCCGAGCTCGTGCGCCGCCTCGAGCACGGCCTCCCTGGTGCGGGCTCCCGGGCCGGGCTTCCCGCGCAGCACCAACGACGCCGAGGCGGTCGACACGCCCGCGCGGGCGGCGACGTCCTCGAGGCGGGGGCGGACCTGGGGTGACGGCATACGGCTCCTTTGTCAGAACAAACTCTTGACAGCGCTCGATCTCGATCTGCACACTATCTTAAAGCGCTTTAAGAGCGCTCTCCATCCGTTCGCTTGATGTTCAGAGAGGCACATCATGACCAGCTCCAGCATCGGGGTCGCCGTCATCGGCGCCGGTATGGCCGGCCGCGCCCACTGTGCCGGGTACCGCACCGCCCCCACGCTCTTCGACCCGCCCCTGCCCCAGATCCGCTACACCGCCGTCGTCGACGCCAACGAGGGCGTCGCCAAGGACGCAGCCACCCGTTACGGCTACGAGCGCTACGGCACCGACTGGCGCGAGCTGCTCGAGGCCGACGACGTCCAGGTTGTCAGCGTCGTCGTGGCCAACCAGCTGCACCGCCCGATCGTCGAGGCGCTGCTCGCCGCCGGGAAGCACGTGCTGTGCGAGAAGCCCCTGGCCCCGAGCATCGACGACGCCCAGGCGATGATCGCCGCGGCGAAGGCGCACCCGGACCTCGTCACGGGAACGGCCTTCGTCTACCGCCGGCAGCCCGCGGTCGCCGCGATCCGCGACCTGCTCCGGGCCGAGCTGGGCGAGGTGTCGCACTTCAACGGCCGCTACTGGTGCGACTACGCCCTGAGCCCGCAGACGCCCATGGCCTGGCGCTACAAGGGCGGACCCGGCACCGGCGCCCTCGCCGACATCGGCAGCCACCTGATCGACGTCGCCGAGTTCGTCTGCGGGCCCATGGTCAGCGTCAGCGGTGCCGCCTTCACCACGAAGGTCACCGAGCGGGCGGTGCCCGTCGGAACGACCTACGGCCACGCCAAGGCCGAGCTCAGCGACGTCCGGGAGCCGGTCGAGAACGACGACGTGGCGACCTTCACGGCGCACTTCGCCTCCGGCGCCGTCGGCACCTTCTCCATCTCGCGGATCGCCCCCGGCCACGCCAACTCCCTGGCCTTCGACCTCATGGCCGAGCACGGCGGCGCGAAGTGGGACATGGACCGGCCCGCGGAGTTCTCGGTGGTCCGCCAGCTGCGCGGTGACGGGCTCGACGGCTACAACCAGGTCCTCGCCGGACCCGCCCAGCCCTACATCAAGGGCGGGCTGCCGATGGACTTCCCGGGTTGCTCATTCGGGGTCGGCGACCTCTTCGGCTACCAGGCCCGCGCCTTCCTCGAGCAGGTCGCCGGAATCCAGGGCCTGCCGCCGGTTGCCACGTTCGAGGACGGCCTGCGCGACCTCACCATCATCGACGCCGTCGCCCGCTCTGCTGCCAGCGGCGGCGCCGCCGTCGACGTCACCCCCTGACCCGGCACACCCCTCTCGCTCTCCCGCCCCCTCAGCTGCTCCGCCACCGGAAGGACCACCCATGTACCTCGGCGCCTACAACGCCTGCCTTGCCGACAAGCCCCTCGGCGAGGCCCTCCAGATGATCGCCGACCTCGGGCTGACCAGCGCCGAGATCAACTCCGGCGGGTTCCTGCCGCCGATCCACCTGCCGGTCGAGCAGCTCCGCGCCAGCGAGCACGCCAGACAGGAGTACCTCGGCGAGTTCTCCTCCCGCGGCCTCACGCTGACCGCCCTGAACTGCAACGGCAACCCGCTGCACCCGCGTGCGGACTTCCCCCACGCCAAGGACCTCATCGAGTCGATCGAGCTCGCCGCGCTGCTCGGGGTCAAGCGGGTCATCACGATGTCGGGCACGCCCGGGGTGGACCCGAGCTCGACCAACCCGGCGTGGAACCCGCTGCCCTGGTGGAGCCCGTTCCTCGACGTGCGGGACCACCAGTGGGGCGTGGCGATCCCGTTCTGGAAGGACATCCAGGCCCGCGCCGCCGACGCCGACGTCAAGGTCGCCATCGAGATGCACCCGGGCAACATCGTCTTCAACCCCTCGACGATGCACCGGCTCGCCGCGGAGATCAACGCCACGCATGTCGGGGCTGAGATGGACCCGAGCCACCTCTTCTGGCAGGGCATCGACCCGGTGCTCGCGGTGGCCGACCTCGGCGAGCTCGTCTACATCGCGGCCGCCAAGGACACCCGGATCAACGAGGCCGCCAAGATCAACGGCGTGCTTGACGACCGGTTCACCCGGGTCAACGAGGGCGAGCCCGGCTACCTGCCCCTGGGTGGCGGCACGACGCTGAGCGGCTGGCCGACGAACCCCTCCTGGGACTTCGTCGCCGTCGGCCGCGGGCACGACACGGCCTACTGGACCGAGTTCCTCCGGGCTCTGCAGAAGGTCGACCCCGACATGGCCGTCAACATCGAGCACGAGGACCAGGAGCTCGACCAGATGGAGGGGCTGCGCTTCGCCGCGAACACGCTCCTCGAGGCCGAGAAGGCCCTGTGACCGAGGGCGCGACCGGGAGCGCGCCCGAGGGCGCGACCGAGCCGCTGCGCATCGGCATCCTCGGCGCCGCCCGCATCGCCGAGCTCAGCATCGTGAAGCCGGCTGCGGCCACGGGGCACCGCCTCGTGGCCGTGGCCGCCCGCGACCCCCAGCGCGCCGCCGCGTTCGCGCGGCAGCACGGGGTCGAGCGGGTCCACCAGAGCTACGAGGACCTCCTCGCCGACCCGGAGGTCGAGGCGGTCTACAACCCCCTGGCCAACGCGCTGCACGGCCCGTGGAACCTCAGGGCCATCGAGGCGGGCAAGCACGTCCTGTCGGAGAAGCCCTTCGCGTCCAACGCAGCCGAGGCCCGTGAGGTCGCGGCAGCCGCCCAGGGTGCCGGCGTCACGGTGCTGGAGGCGCTCCACTACCCCTTCCACCCGCTCTTCCAGCGGACCTGTGAGCTCATCGCCGCGGGTGCCATCGGCGAGGTCCAGCACGTCGAGACGCTGCTGCGCATGCCCGCCCCGCCCGACGACGACCCGCGGTGGTCCCTGGAGCTGGCGGGCGGCGCCACCATGGACCTCGGGTGCTACGCCCTGCACTGTGCCCGCCAGCTCGGCACCCGGTTCCTCGGCGGCGAGCCCTCCGTGGTGAGCGGCTCGGGGCGCGAGCGTGCCGGCCGCCCCGGTGTCGACGAGGCCCTGTCCGTCGAGCTGGTCTACCCCTCGGGGGCCACCGGCAGCGCCGGCTCGGACATGGGCTCCCCCGGGGTCTGGGACTTCCACCTCACCGTCACAGGGAGCGACGGCGTGCTGCACGTCCCCGACTTCCCGCGCCCGCACGAGGACGACACCCTCGTCCTGCGCCGCACGGGCGAGCCTGAAGCCGTGGAGAGCCTGGGGAAGCGGTCCAGCTACACCTACCAGCTCGAGGCCTTCGCGGCGCACCTGCGCGACGGCACGCCGCTGCCCTACGACGTGACCGACACGGTGCCCCAGGCCGAGCTCGTCGACGCGGCCTACCGGGCGGCAGGGTTCGAGCCCCGCCCGTCGCTGTCCCCTTGAGCATTCCGACCACTCCGACCGCTCCGACCACTTGGACCGCCGGGCTCCGTCCTCAGGACTCCTCGGCGTAGCCGATCCCCAGCAGGCGCCGGACCTCGTCCATGGTGGCCATCGTGGTGATGGTGTCGGCCACCGGCCGCAGCGGCGAGCCGGTCTCCCCCGCGGAGAGCCGCCGGGCGACCTCGGCCGCCTGGAAGTGCAGTGCGGCGTGCCCGACGGGCTCCTCCTCCCAGCCCAGCACGCTGCCCTCAATGCCCCTGAGGCTGAAGCCCCCCGGCTGGTAGAAGGGCCCGCTCAGCTCCAACGTAGCCGCGGAGCCCTCCACCGTCGCGGTCGTGGGCGTGTTGCCGAGCTGGGTGGTGTGGAGCACCGCCAGCTGGTCGGCGGGGCTGCGCAGCACCACGGCAGCCTGCGTGTTCAGCCCGTCCGCGGCGAACGTCCCCTGGGCGAGGACCTGCGACGGCGCGCCGAGCACCCACGTCGCCAGCATCAACGGGTAGGTCCCGAGGTCGAGCAGCGGGCCGCCGGCGAGGTCGGCCCGCCAGATCCGATGCTCTGGCCCGAAGTGCTCCCCCATGTCCGCCAGCACCGCGTGCACGTCGCCGAGCACACCGTTGGTGAGCAGCTGCCGGATGACGTCGAGCTTGGGCAGGAAGAGGGTCCACATGGCCTCCATGAGGAACAGCCCTCGAGCCTGCGCGAGCACCGCGAGGTCGCGGCACTGACGGGCGCTGAGCCCCATGGGCTTCTCGACCACCACCGGCTTCCCGGCCTCGAGCGCGAGCCGTGCGTGGGGGTGGTGGAGGTTGTGCGGCGTGGCGACATAGACGACGTCGACGGCCGGGTCCGCGACGAGCGCTTCATACGACCCGTATGCCGTGGGGGCGCCCACTGTGGCCGCGAACCCGTCCGCGCTGCTCTGGGAGCGGGACCCCACGGCATACACCTGCTGGCGCGTCCCCGCGCGCAGCGCGGCGGTGAAGCGCTGCGCGATCCAGCCCGTGCCGAGGACGCCCCACCGCAGCGGTGGGGCGTCCATCGGGTCCGGAGTGCGCGGCGCCGGCAGACTGCGGGGCAGCACCTTGCGCCTGGCTTCCGGGACTCAGGTGTTCTGCGGGAAGCCGAGGTTGAGGCCGCCGTGGCTCGGGTCGAGCCAGCGCGACGTCACGACCTTGCCGCGGGTGAAGAAGTGCACGCCCTCCAGGCCGTGGGCGTGGGTGTCGCCGAACAGGCTGTTCTTCCAGCCGCCGAACGAGTAGTACGACACCGGCACGGGGATCGGCACGTTGATGCCGACCATGCCGACCTCGACCTGGCGCTGGAAGCGCCTGGCGGCGCCCCCGTCGTTGGTGAAGATGGCGGTGCCGTTGCCATAGGGGTTCGAGTTGATGAGCTCGAGGCCCTCGTCGTAGGACTTCACGCGGACGACCGACAGCACGGGGCCGAAGATCTCGTCCTGGTAGATCGTCATGTCCTTGCCCACGTTGTCGAACAGCGTGGGGCCGAGGAAGTATCCGTCCGCGCCACCGTCGAACTCGTCGTCGCGGCCGTCGACGACCAGTGTCGCGCCCTGCTGCACGCCCGCGTCGACGTAGCCAGCCACCTTGTCCCGGTGGGCCTTGGTGACGAGCGGGCCCATGTCGCAGCCCTTGGTGCCGTCGCCGGTGCGCAGCTTTCCCATCCGGTCCTTGATCTTCTCGATGAGCTCGTCGGCCACCGGCTCGACCGCGACCAGCGCCGAGATCGCCATGCACCGCTCGCCCGCTGAGCCGAAGCCCGAGTTCACGGCCGCGTCGGCGGCGAGGTCGAGGTCGGCGTCGGGCAGCACCAGCATGTGGTTCTTGGCGCCGCCGAGGGCCTGGACCCGCTTGCCGTGCGCGGTGCCGGTGTCGTAGACGTAGTGGGCGATCGGGGTGGAGCCGACGAACGAGACCGCCTTGATGTCTGGGTGGGTGAGCAGCGCGTCAACCGCCTCCTTGTCGCCGTTGACCACGTTCATGACGCCGTTGGGCAGCCCCGCCTCCGTCCACAGCTTCGCGATGGCGATGGCGGCCGAGGGGTCCTTCTCGCTGGGCTTGAGGACCACGGCATTGCCGGCCGCGATGGCGATGGGCACGAACCACATCGGCACCATGGCGGGGAAGTTGAACGGCGAGATCACCGCGACGACGCCGAGCGCCTGGCGCATCGAGTAGACGTCGACGTTGGTCGAGGCGTTCTCGCTGAACCCGCCACGGAGCAGGTGCGGGATGCCGCAGGCGAACTCGGCGACCTCGAGACCCCGGGTCACCTCACCGAGGGCGTCGTCGAGGACCTTGCCGTGCTCGGCGGTGATCAGCGCCGCAATGTCCTTCTTCTTGTTGTCGAGCAGCTCGCGGAACTTGAACAGCACCTGCGTGCGCTTGGCGAGCGAGGTGTCGGACCAGCCCGCCCAGGCGTCCTTGGCGGTGGCCACGACCTCGCCCACGAGGTCGGCCGAGGCGAGGTCGAGGACTCCGCTGACCTCGCCGGTCGCGGGGTTGAAGACCTCGCTGGTCCGCTCGGCGGTGCCCGACCAGGGCTTGCCGGCGATGAGGTGGGTGATGCGGGTGGGGGTGCTCATGTCGCTGCTTCCTTGCTGCCGTGGTTCTTGGGGATGGTCTAGGGGGACTCGAACGTGGGCGGGGTCGCCCACTTGCCGAGGTAGGCGCGGATCGTGTCGCGCATGAAGGTGCTGGACTCGCGCGCCCGCTCCTCCCAGGCGAAGACACACGAGGTGACGACGCCGTCGAACCCGATGGCCTCGAGGCCGGAGAAGAACTCGTCGAAGTCGACCTCGCCCTGACCGATGTCGAGGTGCTGGTGCACCGTGACCTGCGAGCCGGGCGGGTTGACGATGTAGCGCAGGCCGGAGGAGCCCGTGTGGTTGAAGGAGTCCGCGACGTGCACCATCGTCAGCAGGTCGCCGGCCTTCTGCATGATGCCCGTGCAGTCGTTGCCCTGGTGGAACGTGTGCGGCGCGCAGTAGAGGAACGACACGTTCGGGGAGTTGATCCCGCGGATGAGGTCCACGGCCCGCTTGCCGTCCTCCTCCCAGTCGTCCGGGTGCGGCTCGAGGACGAGCCGGATGCCCTCCCGCTCGAAGACCGGGAGCAGCTCCTCCATCGAGCGCCAGAACTGACGCTCGCAGACGGCCGCTTCGCGCGGGTTGCCGTTGAACTCGGAGTTCATCGTGTCGACCCCGAGGTCTGCGGTGATCTGGATGGCCCGCGTCCAGTAGCGCACGGCGGCCTGGCGGTCCTCCTCGTCCGGACCGGACCACCGGTAGAGGGGCAGCACCGATGAGACGCCGACACCTGCCAGCCGCAGTGCCTTGCGGAACTCCGCCACAGTCGTGTCGTCCACTCGGGGGTGGTTGAAGAAGGGCGTGAAGTCCTCGCGCGGCGACAGCTCGATCCACTCGTAGCCGAGCTCGGCGACGAGGGCGGGCAGCTCGAGCAACGGCACCCCGCGGAACATGTACGGGTCGAGCGCGAGCTTCATCAGCCCACCCCGCCCAGCACCGCCGCGCGGTCCGCGAGGTCAACCCTCACGGGCTGGCCGGTCGCGAGCGACTCCATGCCGGCCGTGCACACGGCCGTCGCGGCATACCCGTCCCAGCTCGTCGGCCCCACGACCTCGCCCCGACGGGAGGCGTCGACCCAGGCCTGGACCTCGAGGTCGTAGGCGCGGGCGAAGCGGACCCGGAAGTCCGGTGGCACCTGGCCGCCCCAGTAGCCGCCGTGCTCGTCGGCCACCGTGGAGTAGATGCCCGTGCTGTTCCTGCCCGCGGTGACGGTGCCGCGCTCGGCGACCGCCTCGCAGCGCACCTCGTAGCCGACCTGGCAGTTGACGAACACCTCCGAGGTGACCAGGCCGCCGCCGGCCATCCGGAACAGCGAGACCTGGGGGTCGAGGACCCCCTCGGCTGCCACGCCCGTCGGCGTGCCCGCCAGCACGGTGATCTCGACGATCTCCTCGCCGAAGATGAACCGCGCGACGTCGACCTCGTGCACGAGCGAGTCGCGCACGATCATCTCGGAGCGGAACGAGTCCGGGACGGTCTTGTTGCGGTGGGTGTTGTGCAGCAGCAGCGTGCGGCCGAGCTGCCCGCTGGCGAGCATGGCCTTCATCTGCGCGTACTCGGGGTCGAAGCGGCGCATGAAGCCCACCTGGACCAGCGGGCGGCCGCCCTTGGCCTCGGCCTCGACCAGGCGCAGCGACGACTCGCTGTCCATGGTCAGCGGCTTCTCGCACAGGGCGTACTTGCCGTGCTCGAGGCAGGCCAGCACCTGCTCCTCGTGGACGAACCCGGGCGAGGCGATGATGACGGCGTCCACCTCGGGGTCGGCGATGAGGTCGAGGGGGTCCCCGACGCTGCGCACCCCGTCGAAGGCGGCGGCCAGGTCGGCAGCCCGCGCGGTGTCGGGGTCCGACACCGCCACGAGACGCGCCCCGGCGACCCTGTTCACCACCCGCTCGGCGTGGTCGGCGCCCATCATGCCGACGCCGATCACGCCGACGCGAAGGTCCTTCTCTGACATCTACCGCTCCTCGCTCGTCTTCGGGTCCGCGGGTGCGCTCTGCAGGTCGGCGACCTCCTCCGTCGACAGTCCGGGGTCGAGCGCCCCGTGCTGCACCTCGTGGGGTGCGACGACCTTGCCGGGGTCGATCCCCTGCAGCTCGTGGCTGAGCTCGGTCAGCTCGTCGCCGCCGGCCATCTCAGCGGTCAGCCGCTCCAGCGAGAGCTCATCGCGGTGCGCGTCGAGGACGACGCGGCCGAGCTTGAGGATCACGAAGTGGTTGCC
Source organism: Pedococcus sp. (assembly GCA_036278335.1). Lineage (GTDB taxonomy): Bacteria > Actinomycetota > Actinomycetes > Actinomycetales > Dermatophilaceae > Pedococcus_A. The sequence continues at coordinate 5,782 of DASULG010000201.1, read as the reverse complement.
GACGAGGTAGGCGTGGTGCGGGTTGTGGGTGATGAAGACCACGCCCAGCCCTGCGTCCCGGGCGGCCACGACGTACTTCAGGACGACACCGGACTGTTTGACGCCCAGCGCGGCCGTCGGCTCGTCGAGGATGATCACCTTGGCGCCGAAGTAGATGGCCCGGGCGATGGCGATGCACTGGCGCTGGCCGCCGGAGAGGCCGCCGACGGGCCGGTCGAGGTCGGGGATGTTGATCCCCATCTTCGTCAGCTCCTCCCCGGCGATCTGCTTCATCCCCTCGATGTCGAGGGTGCGGAAGGGGCCCTTGTAGACCTCGTTGCCGAGGAAGAAGTTGCGCCACACGGACATCAGCGGAGCCAGCGCGAGGTCCTGGTAGACCGTGGCGATGCCCGACGCCTGGGCGGCACGGGGGGAGCCGAAGTTGCGCTGGATGCCGTTGAGGCGCATCACGCCCTCGTTGTAGTCGTGCAGCCCGGACATGATCTTGATCAGGGTCGACTTGCCGGCGCCGTTGTCACCGAGAACGCAGGTGACCTCTCCCTGGCGGACGTTGAGGGAGACACCGCGCAGGGCGTTGACGTTGCCGTAGTTCTTGCCGACGTCGACCATCTCGAGGATCGGGGCGTTCGGGTCACTCGAGCGGTCGAGGTCCCTGTCGAGCGCTGTCGTGCTCATCGGGCATCCGCCTTTCGCTTGACGTAGGTGTTCACGATGGTGGCGAGCAGGAGCATCACGCCGAGGAAGGTCTTGAACCAGTCCGGGTTCCAGCCGGCGTAGGTGATGCCCAGCTGGGTCATCCCGAAGATGAGTGCGCCGATCGAGGCCCCCACGATGGATCCGTAGCCGCCGGTGAGGAGGCAGCCGCCGATGACGGCCGCGATGATGAAGATGAACTCCTTGCCCACACCCTCGCCGGACTGGAGGGTGTTGTACTCGAACAGCAGGTGCATGCCGGAGAGCCAGGCGCAGAAGCCGACCGCCATGAACAGGCCGATACGGACCGCGTTGACCGGGACCCCGACGGCGCGAGCCGCCTTGTCGTCACCACCCACCGCGAACACCCAGTTCCCGATGCGGGTGCGCAGCAGGATGTAGGTGGCGATGAGCGTCAGCAGGATCCAGTAGATGACCGGGATCTTGATGTTGACCGGGCCGACGGCGAACTCCGAGCCGAAGACCGCCTGGGCCGAGCCGAAGCCGTCCATGTCGCTGATGTCCGAGGACGCCACCGTGCCGGACACCAGTCGGGTCACACCGAGGTTGGCGCCCGACAGCGCGAAGAACGTGCCCAGGGTGACGAGGAAGCTTGGTAGCCCCGTCTTGTTCAGCAGCCAGCCGTTGAAGGCTCCGATGGCCAGTGACAGCACGAGCGCGAGCAGCACGCCGACCCACACGTTGAGACCGAAGTTCCACGACAGCAGGGCCGCTGCCAGGCCGGAGGTCGTCACGGCGACACCGGCCGACAGGTCGAACTCGCCGCCGATCATCAGCAGGGCGACGGGCACGGCCATCATCCCGATGGTGGCCGAGTTGTACAGGATCGTGCCGATGGCGCCGGTACCCCGGAAGCTCGGGGCGACCGCGGCGAACATCAGGGCGATCACGATGGCGCCGATCAGGGCGCCGACCTCGGGCCGGCTGAGCAGGATCGCGGCGAAGGAGCGGGTGGCGACTCGTTCGTCGCGCCCGGTTGCGGAGCCCTGGGGTGCTGTGGCCGTGGTTGCCATGTCAGGTCACCGCGTTCCGCGCTTGGCGTACTCGAAGACCTGCGCGACGTTGCTCTGGTCCACGAAGGACGGGCCGGTGAGCACGATGTCGCCACCGCCGAGGACGTTGCCGTTGGTCTTGTAGAACCACAGCGAGTCGATGGCCATGTAGCCCTGCATGTAGGGCTGCTGGTCCACGGCCCACTCGACCTTGCCGTCCTTGAGGGCTCCGACCAGCTCCGCGTTGGTGTCGAAGGTCGCGACCTTGGCCTGCGATCCGGCCTCCTGCACCGACTTGACCGCCGTGAGGGCGAAGGGGGCGCCGAGGGTCAGGACGCGGTCGATGGACTTGTCCGCGAGCTTGCCGGTGATCTTGGTCTGGACGTCGGGCATGTTGGTGCCCTCGACGTACACCTTCTCCACCGAACCGCCTGCGAAGCCCTTGGCCACGCCGTCACAGCGCGCCTCGAGCTGGGACTGCCCCTGCTCCTGCACCACGCAGATGACCTTCTTGGCACCCTCGTCGGCGAGCCGCTTGCCTGCTGCCTCGCCGGCGACGGACTCGTCCTGGCCGTAGTACATCAGCGCGCCGAGGTTCTTCCACTCGGCGGCACCAGCGTTGAACATGACGACGGGGATGCCGGCGGCCTTGGCCTTGTCCAGGGCGCCCTTGACGGCTCCGGGGTTGGGGATGGACACCGCGATGCCGTCGGGCTTCTTGTCGACAGCGGCCTGGATCAGCTTGGCCTGCTCCGACGGGTTGCTGCTGTTGGAGTACTCGTAGGTGACGTTGTCCTTGCCGGCCGCCGCGTCGGCGCCCTTGCGGATGATGTCGAAGAAGGTGTCGCCGGCCGGGGCGTGCGTGATCATGGCGAACTTCATGGCCGGCGTGTTGGCCTTGCCCACAGCTGCGTTCTCGGTCGTCGTCTGCTTGCCACCAGAGCTCGAGCAGGCGGCAAGCGCGAGGGCCGTCGTTGCACCGGCGGCGATGACTGCCGCGCGGGCGATGGTGAAACGGGTCATGGTGCTGGTCCTGCCTTTCAGGGGCCGTCTCCTCATTGAGACGGGGTCTGGGGTGCGGCGGGGTGCCGCGGGTGGCTCAGACGAGACGGCCTCCGCCGCAGGTCGTGAGGTAGTCGTAGGTCCGCTTCGCGATGGGGAAGGGCTGGTCGGGTGGGCACGGGTACATGTCCTGCTCGACGATGGCGAACAGCTCGGCGTCCAGCGCCGAGAGCGCGTCGAGGATCGGCGGCATCTCGGGGATGCCGAGCGGCGGCTCACACATGGCGCCGAGCCGCACCGCCTCGCCGAAGCCGATGCCCTCGGCGTGCGCCTTGTCGACCACGGCCGGGTCGACCTGCTTGAGGTGGACGTAGCCGATCCGGTCGGGGTAGTCGTGGATCAGCTTCAGGTTGTCGCCACCGCAGTAGGAGATGTGACCGGTGTCGAGGCACAGGGTTACCAGCGACGGGTCGGTGGCCGCCAGGAAGCGCTCAACGTTCTCGTGGGTGTCGACATGCGTGTCGGCGTGCGGGTGGAACTGGACCTGCAGCCCGAACTCGTCGCGCACCTGCTTCGCGAGACGGTCGATGCTGCGGGCGTAGGGCGTCCACTGCTCGTCGGTGAGCTGGGCCTCCTCGATCACGGCGCCGGTCGACGGGTCCCGCCAGAAGTCGGGGATGACGACGAGGTGCCGAGCACCCATCGCGGCCGTCAGCGACGCGGCGGCCGAGACGCCCTGCCAGGTCGAGTCCCACGAGTCCGGCCGGTGCAGGTGCTCGAAGATCGTTCCGGCGGTCATCTCCAGGCCGCGCTTCCCCAGCTCGTCCTGCAGACGGGCGGGGTCGGTCGGCAGGTAGCCGTAGGGCCCGAGCTCGATGCGGGTGTAGCCGGCGGCGGCCACCTCGTCGAGGAACCGCTCCCACGGCGACTGCTGCGGGTCGTCAGGGAACCAGACACCCCACGAGTCGGGGGCGCTGCCCAGCTTCACGGGGCGGGGTGTCGTCACGAGTGAGTCCTCTCGGTCCTGGGCGCGGGAGCCAACAGCGGTTGCTGGCGGGACTTGTGGTCGGTGTACTCGGCGTAGGCGGTCTGGGTGCTGTCGAGCTCGGAGACCGAGCTGACCGGCACGTCCCACCAGGCGTTGCTGTCGGGGGCGTAGACCGTGGGGTCGGTCTCGACGTGGATGACGACGGGGCCGCCGTCGGCGGGAGCTGCCTTGGCCTCCTTGATGGCCTGCTCCAGCTCCGCCCGGGAGTGCACCTCGATGACGTGGGCGCCGAGGCTGCGGGCGTTCGCGGCGAGGTCGACGGGCAGCCGCTTCCCCTCGAGCCGGCCGGTCCTCTCGTCGCGGAACCGGTACTTCGTGCCGAACCGCTGCGAGCCCAGGGACTCCGAGAGCGAGCCGATGGAGTGGAACCCGTGGTTCTGCACGAGGACGACGATCACCTTGACCCGCTCCTGCACAGCGGTGACGAGCTCGGTCGGCATCATCAGGTAGCCGCCGTCGCCGACCATCGCGAAGACGTCCCGGCTCTCGTCGGCGAGGCGGATGCCGATCGAGGCGGGGACCTCGTAGCCCATGCAGGAGTACCCGTACTCCACGTGGTAGGCCTTGCGGTCGCGCACCCGCCACAGCTTGTGCAGGTCGCCCGGCATGGAGCCGGCGGCGCAGAGCACGACGTCACGCGGGTCGGTGAGCTCGTTGACGGCCCCCAGCACCTGGCCCTGCGTCAGCAGGCCCTCGGCCAGGGCGTCGGTCACCTCGGCCGGCGGGTGGTAGGCCGCCTCGACCTCGGCGTCCCACTCGGCCCACAGGGCGGCCTGCCGCTCGCGGTAGGCGGGTGCCACGGCATACCCCTCCAAGGCCGCGGCGAGCGCGGTGAGGGCCTCGCGGGCGTCGGCCACGACGGCGAGCCCGGCGTGCTTGCCGGCGTCGAACCGGGCGACGTTGATGTTGACGAACCGGACACGCTCGTCCTGGAAGGCGGTTCGCGACGCGGTCGTGAAGTCGCTCCACCGCGTGCCCACGCCGATGACGAGGTCTGCCTCGGCGGCGAGCGCGTTCGCGGCGGTGGTCCCGGTGGAGCCGACGGCCCCCATCTCCTGCGGGTGGCCGTGCGGGAGCGAGCCCTTGCCCGCCTGGCTCTCACCGACCGGTATGCCGGTCTGCTCGCAGAGCGCGCGCAGCGCGTCCTCCGCCCCGGAGTAGTGCACGCCGCCCCCGACCACGATCAGGGGCCGCTTCGCGGCCCGGACGAGGGCGGCGGCGTCGGTGATGTCGACCTGCTCGGGCAGCGGCCGGGCGACGCGCCAGACCCGCTCGGCGAACAGCTCGACCGGCCAGTCGAAGGCCTCGGCCTGGACGTCCTGGGGCAGGGCGATGGTGGCCGCCCCGGTCTCGACCGGGTCGGTGAGCACCCGCATGGCCCCGAGCAGGGCGGCCGGCAGCTGCTCCGGGCGGCTCACCCGGTCGAAGAAGCGCGAGAGCGGCCGGAACGCGTCGTTCACCGTGACGTCCGCGGCGTAGGGCTGCTCGAGCTCCTGGAGCACCGGCCCGGACACGCGGGTCGCGAACGTGCCCGAGGGCAGCAGCAGCACGGGGAGCCGGTTGATCGTCGCCAGCGCGGCGCCGGTCAGCATGTTCGTGGAGCCGGGGCCGACCGAGGCCGTGCAGGCCCAGGTCTGGAGCCGGTCCTTCTGACGGGCGTAGGCGACCGAGGTGTGCACCATGGCCTGCTCGTTGCGGGCGAGCACGTAGGGCAGCCGGTCGGCCTCGTCGGCCTCGAGCTCGTTCTGCAGCAGCGCCTGGCCGATGCCGGCGACGTTGCCGTGGCCGAAGATGCCGAAGCACCCGGCGAACAGCTTCTGCCGCTGCCCGTCGCGCTCGCTCCACTGGTTCGCCAGGAACCGGACCACGGCCTGGGCGACGGTGAGGCGGACGGTGTCGGTCATCGGGTGCCTCCAAGCGGCAGTCGGGGGTCGACGTCCTGGGACGTCCAGGTCTGGCGCACCCAGCCGTGGGCCGGGTCGTCGCAGATCAGCCAGGCCCGCCCATTCGAACCAGCGCCCGGGCC
>DASULG010000200.1:0-7621 GCA_036278335.1 Pedococcus sp. | reverse complement strand
GCACAACGGCGACGCGCGGCCCAAGGTCATCACTCGATAACGAAATGGCACCCACCGCACACGCGAGCCGGAGGTGGCCTAGGGTCTGGCGTCGTGACTCGGGGACGGTGGCTGCTGCTGGGGGCGGCAGGAACGACACTGCTCCTCTCGGCCTGGGTGGCCGCGGCCGGCCCGGTGGCGCTGTTCGCGCGCCAGAACGCGGACCCGGTGGCCGCGCGCCGCCCCCCTGGCTCGGACTTCGACCAGTTCAGCAACGTCCCGCCGCCGCCGAAGAAGATCTACAGCTCCTCCGACGCGAACGAGACCGTCGTGGCCGTCATCGTCTGGGGCCTCAAGCTCGCCATCGTCGCCATCATCGCCGCCGTGGTCTTCCTCATCGCGAGGGAGCTGTGGAGCCGCAGGCGCGCGGCCGATGTCGAGCAGCCCGAGGCCACCGGCATCGACACCCTTCCCGAGGTGCTCCTCGAGGGGGCCGGCGCCCGGATGGCCGAGCTGCGCAGCGGCACCCCCACCAACGCGATCGTGGCCTGCTGGATGCGGCTCGAGGCGGAGGTGGCTGCCGCCGGGGTACGCCTGAGCGACTCCCAGACCTCGACGGAGGTCACGGCCACGGTGCTGCGGGACTACACCGTCGACCCCAGCGCGCTGAACGAGCTGGCCGCGCTCTTCCGCGAGGCCCGGTTCTCGGCACACGAGCTCACCGAGGCGCACCGCGCCCGGGCGGCTGACGCGCTGACGGCCGTGCACGTCGACCTGCGACGCGCAGCCACACGGGAGGCACTGCGCGCATGACCCCCGATCTCGACGCGGTGCCCCGTCGCACCCTGGTCCTGGGGGCGGCCGCCGCAGCCATCGTCCTCGGTCTGCTCACGGTCAGCCTCGGCTGGTTCACGAACGTGGGCCTGCTCCTGGTGACCGTGGCCGCGATCGTCGCGGTGGCCACCCTCGCCCAGTGGCTGGTCCAGGCCCAGCACCCCCTCATCTGGGACACCCGCTCCAACGCCCCGGACGAGCGGCGCGGCGCCGACTCCCGCGTCGTCACCCTGCGCCACAACATCGAGCTCGCCACCTCCGGCCAGGCGCCCGCCGCGCGTGAGGTCCACAGCGTCGTGGCCACCGTCGCCGAGGCGCGGCTGCGCGAGCGCCTCGGCCCCGACGAGAGGGCCGCCGACGCCCTGGGGGCCGACCTCGCGGCATACCTTGACCACCCCCCGACGGGCAGGCTGTCCGCCGACCAGCTCAACCGCCACGTCCAGAAACTCGAGGAGCTCTCGTGACCGTCATGTCCCTGCCCCAGGTCTGCGACCAGGCCCAGCAGATCCTTGCCCAGGTGGAGCGGGCCGTGGTGGGCAAGCGCCACGCCGCCGAACTGGTCCTCTCGGGCATCCTCGCCGGTGGCCACGTCCTGATGGAGGACTACCCCGGTCTGGGCAAGACGCTGGCAGCCCGCTCGTTCGCGCAAGCACTCGGCCTGGGGTTCTCGCGGGCCCAGTTCACCCCTGACCTGCTGCCGTCGGACCTCACCGGCTCCTTCCTCTACGACCAGCGCAACCACGAGTTCAGCTTCCGCCACGGGCCGATCTTCACCGGGCTGCTCCTGGCCGACGAGATCAACCGCACGCCCCCCAAGACCCAGTCGGCGCTGCTCGAGGCCATGCAGGAGGGCCAGGTGACGGTCGAGGGCGAGACCTTCCCCCTGCCGCGGCCCTTCCACGTGCTTGCCACGGCCAACCCCGTCGAGTACGAGGGCACCTACCCGCTGCCGGAGGCCCAGCTCGACCGGTTCCTGCTGCGCGTCAGCTTCGGCTACCCCACCCCGCAGGAGGAGTGGGAGGTGCTGCAGCGCCGCATGGACCGGCGGCAGGAGGCGCAGACGGTGGGCCAGGTGACCGACGCCGAGGGACTGCTGGCGATGCAGCAGGCCATCGAGACCGTCACCGTCGACGACGCGGTCGGCCAGTACTGCGTCAGGCTCGTCGACGCGACCCGCCGCCACCAGCACCTGCTCATGGGGTCCTCCCCCCGAGGGTCCCTCGCCCTGCTGCTGACCTCCCGCGCGTATGCCGTGGTCAGCGGCCGCGACTACGTCACCCCCGAGGACGTCAAGGCGGTGGCCCACGCCGCGCTCGACCACCGCGTCACCGTGCGCCCCGAACTGTGGATGAACGAGATCACCGCCGCCAGCGTGATCGACCTCGTGCTCGGCTCCACGACCGCTCCCGGCGCGGCCGCCGCTGTGCCAGCCTCGGCCTTCACCCGTCCGTGACCACCTCCGCGGCCCCGACCGAGACGCTGGAGCCGGTCCGCGCGGGCTGGCGGCCGACACCGGCCCACACGCGTGCCTCGGTGGTGGGCCTGGGACTCGTGGTCTTCGGCGTCCTGGTGCGCCGGCCCGAGCTGCTGGTGCTGGGCACTCCCCTTGCCCTGGTCTCGCTGTGGTCCGTCGTCCTCCGGCCCGACCGCGACCCGTCCGTGGTGGCCGGCCCGCGCCACCTGACCCTGCGCGAGGGCCAGGCCACCCGCTGGGTGGCCGAGGTCGGTGCGGTCCCCGGGGCCGAGGACGTCGGGCTGGCCCTGATGGGGACAGAGCACACCGAGTACGACCCGCCGAGCCGGGCCGTCGCCGGCACGCTGGAGACCGCAGGCGAGCCGGTCAGTCTCGCGGTCGCCTGCCGCAGCCTGCGCTGGGGGCGGCGCCACCTGGGCCCGGCGGTCTTCAGCGTCTCCGGGCCGTTCGGCGGCTTCCGCTGGGCGCCTGACGTGGTCCTCTCGCCCCCGGTCACGACGGTCCCGCTGCCCGACCACTTCGATGCCCGGGTCCCGGTCCCCCGTCCCGACGGACTCGTCGGGCAGAACCGCTCGAACCACCCCGGCGACGGCGGCGAGTTCGCCGACATCCGCCAGTTCCGCTTCGGCGACCGGCTCCGGCGGGTGCACTGGCCCGTCAGCGTCCGCACCGGCCAGCTGCACGTCACGGCCACGCACGCCGACCAGGACAGCGAGGTGATCCTGCTCGTCGACGCCATGCACGACATCGGCGTCAGCCAGGGCGTCTCCGGCCGCAGCAGCAGCCTCGACAACGCCGTCCGGGCAGCCGGCGCGATCGCCGAGCACTACCTGCGCACGGGCGACCGCGTCGGCCTGCACGTGCTCGGCGCCCGCGAGGTGGCGCCGCTGGACTCCGCAGCCGGGCGCAACCACCTGCGCCGGGTCCTCGACACACTCGCGCGCACACGCTCCGGCAACGGCACGGTCGCCGACGAGAAGCGACTGCGCACCCAGCTGCGCCACCGCGTCCCGACCGGAGCCCTGGTCATCGTCCTGACGCCGGCCATCTCCCGCGAGGTGCTCGGCCACGCGATCGCCCTGTCCCGCCGCGGCCTGTCGGTCGTGGTCGTCGACACGCTGCCACCGGAGCTCAGGGAGGACGACGTCGACCCCTCCGTGCTCGAGACCGTGCTGCCCGAGGCGACGCGCAGCCCCCTCTCGTCGTCCCTGGCGTGGCGCCTACGGCTGCTCGAGCGCTCCCACGAGATGCTCCGGGCCCGGGAGGCAGGAGTGCCGATCGTGCCGTGGGCAGGTCCAGGCACGCTGGACCTCGTGCTGCGCGACCTCGGTCGCCGCTCCCGTGCCCCGCGGGTGGTGAGCCGCTGATGACCCGCTCACACCAGGTCGTGAGGGCCCTGATGGCCCTGGCCTCGCTGGGCCTCATCGTCCTTCCGTATGCCGCGGGCGGGGGGCTCCACGTCGCTGCCGCCGTGCTCCTGGTCCTGACCGTCCTGGCGGTCCGAAGCCCCGAGTCGCTCTGGGTGGCAGGGCTGCTCGTGGGGCACGCGATCCACTGGACCGCCACGACCCCGGCCCCGACCCGGCTGGGCGACTGGCTGGCGCTGCTGGCCGGGGCGTGGCTGGCGCTGCTCGTCCACGTGTGCGCCGGCGCCGCCGCAACGTGGCCGTCGGCTGCGCCCATACCGCGGCGGGGCCTGCTGCGCTGGGGCCGCAGAACGGCAACCGTGGCGCTGGCCACCGTGCCGGTCTGGGGGGTCAGCATGCTCACGCGGGACCAGAGCCTGCGCGGCGAGGTGTCGATGACCTTCGTGGCCCTGGCGGCCCTGGCGCTGCTGTCCGGCGGGGTCTACCTGCTTGCGAGGGACGCCCAGGCGGCTCCCCGGCCCTGAGGTCGGGCCGGGCCGGGCGGCCTGACCTGAGCACGGGCCAGACCGGCTGGCCGGCTCAGGGCGTCAGGCGGAGCGCTTGCGGGGACGCTTGACGGCCGGCTCGGTCTCGTCGCGGCGCACGATCGTCGGCAGGACGTTGTCGAGGACAACCTCCCGGGTGACCACGACGCGGGCGATGCCGTCGTCGCTGGGCACGTCGAACATGACGGGGAGGAGGACCTCCTCCATGATCGCCCGGAGGCCGCGGGCGCCGGTGCCGCGCTTGAGCGCCTGCTCGGCCACTGCCTCGATCGCGTCCTCGGTGAACTCGAGCTCGACGCCGTCGATCTCGAACATCTTCTGGTACTGCTTCACCAGGGCGTTGCGCGGCTCGGTCAGGATCTTGACCAGGGCGCCGATGTCGAGCGGCGACACGGTGGTGATGACGGGCAGGCGGCCGATGAACTCGGGGATCAGCCCGAACTTCATGAGGTCCTCCGGCATCACGTCGCCGTAGGACTCGGCGAGGTCCTTGGGCTTGTGCAGCTCCGAGCCGAAGCCCAGGCCCTTCTTGCCGTTGCGGGACTCGATGAGCTTCTCCAGGCCGGCGAACGCGCCGCCCACGATGAACAGCACGTTCGTCGTGTCGATCTGGATGAACTCCTGGTGCGGGTGCTTGCGGCCGCCCTGCGGGGGCACCGAGGCGGTGGTGCCCTCGAGGATCTTCAGCAGGGCCTGCTGCACGCCCTCACCCGAGACGTCACGGGTGATCGACGGGTTCTCGCTCTTGCGGGCGATCTTGTCGACCTCGTCGATGTAGATGATCCCCGTCTCGGCCTTCTTGACGTCGTAGTCGGCCGCCTGGATCAGCTTGAGCAGGATGTTCTCGACGTCCTCGCCGACGTAGCCGGCCTCGGTCAGCGCGGTGGCGTCAGCGATGGCAAAGGGCACGTTGAGCATGCGGGCGAGGGTCTGCGCGAGGTAGGTCTTGCCGCAGCCCGTGGGGCCGATGAGCAGGATGTTGGACTTGGCGATGTCGACCGCCTCGGCGTCCTTCTTGCTGGAGGACTCCCCCGCCTGGATCCGCTTGTAGTGGTTGTAGACAGCCACGGCGAGCGCCTTCTTGGCGACGTCCTGGCCGATCACGTAGCTCTCGAGGAAGTCGAAGATCTCGCGGGGTTTGGGCAGCTCGTCAAGGCCCAGCTCGGAGGACTCGGCGAGCTCCTCCTCGATGATCTCGTTGCACAGGTCGATGCACTCGTCGCAGATGTACACGCCCGGGCCGGCGATCAGCTTCTTGACCTGCTTCTGGCTCTTACCGCAGAACGAGCACTTCAGCAGATCGCCGCCGTCTCCCATGCGTGCCACGTGACGGTCCTCCTGTAACTGGGGTGCAACTCCAAAACCAACTCGGGTCGACGCTACTAGGCCGCCCGTCCCGCAGCCTCCATTGAACGCCCCGAGTCGCCCCCGAGTCGCGTTTGTCCGCTGACAGCGGACAAGGGATCGGGTTGGCGGTTCGGCCCGGTTCTCCTACACTTTCACCGCGAGGGGAGTACTTCCCAAAGCCGCACCGGTCAGTACGAGCGCCCCATGTCGCTCCCGGTGCGGCGCCGCTCCGGACCACGGTCCGGTCGCGGTGAAGGAGACCTCAGACCGGACACGGATCTGAGGACCACCATGCCTTCTCCCGCGACGCCTTCCGCCCTCCTTGCCGCGGCCGACCCGGCCGCTGCCAGCAGCTCCATCGGCACCCCCACCCTGTGGGGCATCAGCATCGCCGCCGTCTTGGCGCTGGTGCTGCTGGACTTCCTCATCACCCGAAAGCCGCACGAGGTCTCCATGCGCGAGGCCCTCGGGTGGTCGGCGTTCTACGTCGCCCTGCCGGTGGCCTTCGGCGCCTGGATCTGGAGCCGGCACGGCGGCCAGGTCGGCATCGAGTACTACACCGGCTACCTGGTCGAGAAGTCGCTCTCGGTCGACAACCTGTTCGTCTTCATGCTGCTGCTTGCCGCCTTCGCGGTGCCGAAGGAGCTCCAGCAGCGGGTGCTGCTCATCGGCGTCGTCGGCGCCCTGGCGCTGCGCGGTGTGTTCATCGCCCTCGGCGCGCAGATGCTCGCCCACTTCGACTGGACGTTCCTGCTCTTCGGCATCGTCCTGCTGGTCACCGGTGTGAAGCTGCTGCGCGACGCCGTGCAGGGGGCGGGCCACGAGATCGACATCTCGCGGATGCGCTCGGTGCGGCTGCTGCGTCGCGTGATGCCGGTCAGGGACGACTACCGCGGCACGAGGATGACGGTGGCCGAGGGTGGCCGGCGCGCGCTCACCCCGCTGGCGCTGGTCACCGTGGCCATCCTGGCGACGGACATCGTGTTCGCCGTCGACTCGGTCCCCGCCGTCTACGGCATCACCGGCGACCCCTACCTGGTCTTCGCCACCAACGCCTTCGCCCTCCTCGGCCTTCGGGCCCTGTACTTCGTGCTCGAGGGCGCGCTGTCCAAGCTCGTGCACCTCGGCTACGGCCTTGCGGCCATCCTGGGCTTCATCGGCGTCAAGCTGGTGCTCCACTGGGCACACGGCGTCTGGCCGGCCACGCCCGAGGTGCCGACGCTCGCCTCGCTCGGCGTCATCGTCGGCATCCTGGCGCTCGTCACCGCCACGAGCCTTCGGGCCAGCAAGCGCGCGGAGCTCGCCGGGGCCGCGGATGTCGATGGCCCCGAGCCGGAGCCGGCCACGACCCAGCGCTGATGCCCGGTGTGCCGCCCACTCGGGTGAGCGGGCTGCGCACCGTGTCGTGAGCCTCAGGCGTCGCGCCCTGCCGCGCTGGGCGGGCGTCGCCACCAGAGCGCGCCCAGCGCCGCCGCGACCAGGGCACCGCCCACGCCGACACCCAGGGGAAGGGCGACGCCGGAGCTCTCCGGGGGCGTGGAGCCCGCACGGGGCGTGCCGCTGCGCGGTGTGCCAGGGGGCGTCGTGGCCGTGGCACCGGCCCCGCCCCGTGGCGGGCTCCCGGGGCCTGTGAGGTGCTCGACCTCGGCGACCAGCTCGGTGGAGGCGGGCGCAGTGCCGTCACACAGCCCGGCCCGCAGGTCGCCCGCGACCCGCCTGGCGAAGAGCAGGTACTCGCGCCCCTCCTGCACCTCGATCCCGCAGGACGCCCCGTCGGACGCCGAGCGCACGAGGGTGGTTGGGGCAGCGGCCCCTCGGTAGACCTCGGCCACGGCCACCTCGTAGGTCACCAGGTGCCCGCTGCCGCGCCCCCCGGGGTCGTCCAGCCCCGTGATGGTGCCGCGCACCACCACGTCGGCGTTCCCGAGCTTCTGCGCGGAGCTCAGCATCGCGCACGAACACGCATGGGCCGGCGCGGCCGGCGCCACAACAGCGAGGACAACGAGGGCGAGGAACAACGGCACCACGGGCCGGGCACGCTTCATGCCCCTCGGATGGGTTCCGTCGCTCTCCGG
>DASULG010000199.1:0-4082 GCA_036278335.1 Pedococcus sp. | reverse complement strand
CTTCTCCTGCAGCTGGGTGAGGTACTCCTTCTCCTGCATCCGGCGACGGCCGTGCTGGCCGGGCGGGAAGGGACGGAGCTCGAAGTTCTTGTCGCCGCCGACGAGGTCGACCTTGAGGCGACGCGACTTCTTGGTGATGGGTCCGGTGTAACGGGCCATGAGTTATCTATCTACCTTTCCCGTTATCAGACGCGGCGGCGCTTGGGCGGACGGACACCGTTGTGCGGCGAGGGGGTGACATCGCTGATGGCGCCGACCTCGAGGCCGGCGGCGGTCAGGGAGCGGATCGCGGTCTCGCGACCGGAGCCCGGGCCCTTGACGAAGACGACGACCTTGCGCATGCCGTGCTCCATGGCACGGCGCGCGGCGGCCTCAGCGGCCATCTGCGCGGCGTACGGGGTGGACTTGCGCGAGCCCTTGAAGCCGACCTGGCCGGCAGAGGCCCACGAGATCACCGCACCGTGGGGGTCGGTGATGGAAATGATGGTGTTGTTGAACGTGCTCTTGATGTGAGCGTGCCCGTGGGCGACGTTCTTCTTCTCCTTGCGGCGCACCTTCTTGGCGCCGGCCGCCGTGCGGCTCTTGGGGGGCATTACTTACCAACCTTCTTCTTGCCGGCCACAGTGCGCTTGGGGCCCTTGCGGGTGCGCGCGTTGGTCTTGGTGCGCTGACCGCGCACCGGGAGACCGCGACGGTGGCGCAGCCCCTCGTAGGAGCCGATCTCGACCTTGCGGCGGATGTCAGCCTGGATCTCGCGCCGGAGGTCACCCTCCATCTTGACGTTGGTCTCGAGGTAGTCGCGGAGCTTGACCAGCTCCTCGTCCCCGAGGTCACGCACGCGGGTGTTCGGGTCGACGCCCGTTGCCGATAGTGCTTCCTTGGAGCGGGTGCGCCCGACTCCGAAAATGTAGGTGAGAGCGACCTCGACGCGCTTCTCGCGCGGCAGGTCAACACCAACAAGACGTGCCATCTTGTTCAGTTTCCTTTGGTTGTCCGGAGGTCTGGAGCAGTACCGGTCCGGATGTCTCCCCGAGTCTGTCCTCGGGATCCGGTCCCCGGCCTCCGAGCCGGGGGTGACGTCCTGGGCCGACACGACGGTCGGGCCGACAGGGGCCGGGTACTGCTGTCATTCACTTGTCGCGCTTCTCGAAGAGATGCGGCTCGTGCTCAGCCTGGTGGCTGCTCAGCCCTGACGCTGCTTGTGGCGCAGGTTCTCGCAGATCACCATGACCCGGCCGTGACGGCGGATCACCTTGCACTTGTCGCAGATCTTCTTGACGCTCGGCTGAACCTTCATTGCCTCTGCTGTCTATGTCGATCTGGCACCACTGCCCCGGCGGGACGGCGGGTCTTGCTCGTCTCTTGCTCGTCAGCGGTAGCGGAAGACGATGCGGCCGCGGGTCAGGTCATAGGGGCTGAGCTCAACGACCACCCGGTCCTCAGGGAGGATCCGGATGTAGTGCTGACGCATCTTGCCCGAGATGTGAGCGAGAACCTTGTGGCCGTTGGTCAGCTCCACGCGGAACATCGCGTTCGGCAGAGCCTCAACGATCGTGCCCTCGATCTCAATGACACCGTCCTTCTTCGCCATATCCTCCACAATCCGTGACTCGGCCCACCCCTGACTGGGACAGGCGCAAATGCACGACACGCGCGCATGCGCATGCCGACGCAACAGTCTACGGGAGGGGGACCCCCTACACGAAATCCGCCGACCAGGCCAGTGCATCCGGCCGGCAGGGCTCAGACAAGCGGGGCGTATGCCGCGCCGGCGGCTTCCAGCCGCGACCTGCCCCCGTCGAGGGCGGTCAGCACCCAGATCCCCTGGTCGGTGACCGCCACGGAGTTCTCCCAGTGGGCCGCCCGCGAGCCGTCGGTCGTGACCACGGTCCACTCGTCACCGAGCACCCGGGTCTCAGCGGCACCGAGGGTGACCATGGGCTCGATGGCCACGGTCACGCCCGAGCGCACGGTGGGGCCACGGTCGCGGACGCGGTAGTTGGGCACCTGCGGGTCCTGGTGCATCTCGGTGCCGATGCCGTGGCCGACGTAGTCCTCGACGATGCCGTACTCGCGCCCCGCCCGCTCCCCCGCCGCGGTGACGCTGTCCTCGACGGCGGCACCCACGGCATACAGCGGCTGGCCCACCGCGAGAGCCGCGATGCCGGCCCACATGGAGTCCTCGGTCGCGTCGATGAGGGCGAGGTCCTCGGGGCGCCCGGCGTCACGGCCTCCGACGATGACCGAGATGGCGGCGTCCCCGTGCCAGCCGTCGACGATGGCGCCGCAGTCGATGGAGAGCAGGTCTCCCTCGTGCAGGACCCGCGAGCCGGGGATGCCGTGGACGACCTCGTCGTTGACCGAGGTGCACAGGCTGCCGCTGAAGCCGTGGTAGCCCAGGAACGAGGGCTTGGCGCCGCTGCCGCGGATGTGCTCCTCGGCCAGCTCGTCCAGCGCCTTGGTCGTCATGCCGGGACGGACCGTCTGGGCGATCAGCTGGAGGGTCTGTCCGACCACCAGACCAGCTCGCCGCATGCGGGCGATCTGCTCGGGGGTCTTGGTCTCGATGCGGGACCGGCCGAACATCAGGAGCCCTGAGCTCCCCTCAGTGCCTGTTCGATCCGTTCGGTGACCTCGTCGACCTCGCCCATGCCGTCCACCTGCACCAGCAGGCCGCGCTGGCCGTAGAGCTCCGCGAGCGGGGCCGTCTCCTTGCGGTAGATGGCCTGGCGTTCCCGGATGACCTGCTCGGTGTCGTCGGAGCGACCCTCGATCTCGGCTCGCTTGATCAGGCGCTGCACCACGGCCTCCTGATCGACGGTCAGCTCGAGCACCGCGTCGAGGGCGTGGCCGTCCGCGGCCAGCATGGCGTCGAGGGCGTCGACCTGGGCCAGGGTGCGGGGGTAGCCATCGAGGAGGAACCCCTGGGCGGCGTCGTCCTCGTGGAGCCGGTCGCGCACGATCGCGTTGGTGACCTCGTCGGTGACGTAGCCACCCGACGAGAGGATGTCCTTGACCTGCTTGCCGAGGTCGGTCTCGTTCTTGATGTTCGCGCGGAAGATGTCGCCGGTGGAGATGGCGGGAATGCCGAAGCTCGCGGCGATGCGGGAGGCCTGGGTGCCCTTACCGGCGCCCGGCGGGCCGACGATGATCAGACGCATCAGCGGAGGAACCCTTCGTAGTGACGCTGCTGCAGCTGGGACTCGATCTGCTTCACGGTCTCCAGGCCCACACCGACGATGATGAGGATGGAGGTGCCACCGAACGGGAAGTTCTGGTTGGCGCCGACGAGCACCAGGGCAATCAGCGGGATCAGCGAGATGAGGCCGAGGTAGATGGCCCCAGGGACCGTGATGCGGGTGATCACGTAGTCCAGGTACTCGGCCGTGGGTCGCCCGGCGCGGATTCCTGGGATGAAGCCGCCGTACTTCTTCATGTTGTCGGCGACCTCGTTGGGGTTGAACGTGATCGACACGTAGAAGAACGTGAAGAACAGGATCAGCCCGATGTAGGCGACCATGTAGACCGGGTGGTCGCCGCGGACGAGGTGGGAGTCGATCCACGTCACCCAGCCCGGCTGGTCACCGGTCGTGGAGCGGTTGAACTGCGCCACGAGCGTGGGCAGCGCCAGCAGGGACGAGGCGAAGATGACCGGGATGACACCGGCCATGTTGACCTTCAGGGGGATGTACGTGGATGTGCCGCCGTACATCTGGCGCCCGACCTGCCGCTTGGCGTACTGCACCGGGATCCGGCGCTGCGACTGCTCGACGAAGACGACGAGCGCGATGACCAGGAAGCCGAGCAGGATGACGCCGAGGAAGATGTCCCACCGGCCCTCCTGCTGCTGGATCGCCCACAGCGAGCTCGGGAAGCTCGCCGCGATCGAGGTGAAGATCAGCAGGGACATGCCGTTGCCGATGCCCTTGTCCGTGACCAGCTCGCCCAGCCACATCACCAGGCCGGTGCCGGCGGTCATGGTGAGCACCATGATCACCAGGGTCGGGATCGAGTCGTCCGGCAGGATGCTGGTGCAGGTGGGGCCGAACAGGTTCTGCGGGTTCTGCGCGAACGTGATCAGG
>DASULG010000198.1:0-5343 GCA_036278335.1 Pedococcus sp. | reverse complement strand
CCGCGACATCTCGGCCCGCAAGAACGAGCCGGAGTGGATGCTCAAGCTGCGCCTGAAGTCACTGCGCCTGTTCGACAAGAAGCCCATGCCCAGCTGGGGTTCCGACCTCACCGGCATCGACTTCCAGAACATCAAGTACTTCGTGAAGTCCACGGAGAAGCAGGCGACCACCTGGGACGAGCTGCCCGAGGACATCAAGAACACCTACGACAAGCTCGGCATCCCGGAGGCGGAGAAGCAGCGCCTCGTCGCCGGCGTCGCCGCGCAGTACGAGTCCGAGGTCGTCTACCACCAGATCCGCGAGGACCTGGAGGAGAAGGGCGTCATCTTCGTCGACACCGACACGGGTCTGCGCGAGCACGAGGACCTGTTCCGCGAGTACTTCGCGTCCGTGATCCCGGCCGGTGACAACAAGTTCGCCGCGCTCAACACGGCCGTCTGGTCGGGTGGCTCGTTCATCTACATCCCGCCGGGCGTCCACGTCGACATCCCGCTGCAGGCCTACTTCCGGATCAACACCGAGAACATGGGCCAGTTCGAGCGCACCCTGATCATCGCCGACGAGGGCTCCTACGTTCACTACGTCGAGGGCTGCACCGCGCCGATCTACAAGTCCGACTCGCTGCACTCCGCGGTCGTCGAGATCGTGGTGAAGAAGAACGCCCGCGTGCGCTACACGACCATCCAGAACTGGTCGAACAACGTGTACAACCTCGTCACCAAGCGGGCCACCGCGGCCGAGGGCGCCACGATGGAGTGGATCGACGGCAACATCGGCTCCAAGGTCACCATGAAGTACCCGGCCGTCTTCCTCCTCGGCGAGCACGCCAGGGGCGAGACCCTGTCCATCGCCTTCGCCGGCGAGGGCCAGCACCAGGACGCCGGGTCCAAGATGGTCCACGCGGCTCCCAACACCAGCTCGAGCATCGTCTCGAAGTCGGTGGCCCGGGGCGGCGGCCGCACCTCCTACCGCGGGCTGGTCCAGATCCTCGAGGGAGCCCACGGCTCCAGGAGCTCGGTGGTCTGCGACGCGCTGCTGGTGGACACGATCAGCCGCTCCGACACCTATCCCTACGTCGACATCCGCGAGGACGACGTGACGATGGGTCACGAGGCGACGGTGTCGAAGGTGTCCGAGGACCAGATGTTCTACCTCATGTCCCGCGGCATGTCTGAGGAGGAGGCCATGGCCATGATCGTGCGCGGGTTCGTCGAGCCCATCGCGCGCGAGCTGCCCATGGAGTACGCCCTCGAGCTGAACCGCCTGATCGAGCTGCAGATGGAAGGAGCCGTCGGCTGATGAGCCTTCTGGCCGAGAAGAACCCCACCGCCGGCGCACACACCCACTCCGCCGAGACGCTGGTCCCCGACCAGTCGCGGGCCGAGCGCAAGACCTCGTATGCCGTGGACGACTTCGCCGTCCCCGGTGGCCGTGAGGAGGACTGGCGCTTCACCCCGGTCGACCGCCTCTCCGGCCTGTTCTCCGAGGAGGGCAGCGCCGACGGCGCCGTCACCGTGCAGTCCGAGGCGCCCGAGGGCGTCGAGCTGCTGAGCCTGGCCATGGACGACCAGCGGGTCGGCAGCGCCTATCGCCCCGCTGACCGCGCCGCGGTCACGGCCTGGGCCGGCACCGAGCGGGCGATGTTCGTGGGCATCCCCCAGGAGGCCGAGCTCGACGCGCCCGTGGTCGTGCGCCTCACCGGCACCGGTGCCGGTCGCGGGAACGGCCACACCGTCATCGAGGCGGGTCGGCACAGCCGCGCCACCGTCGTCCTGCAGCACTCCGGCACCGCCGAGCACAACGCCGGTGTCGAGATCCGCGTGGGCGACGGCGCCAACCTGACGGTCGTGAGCCTGCAGGAGTGGGCCGACGGCGCCATCCACCTCGCCCAGCACGACGCCCTGATCGGGCGCGACGCGCACCTCAAGCACATCGTCGTCACCCTCGGCGGCGAGATCGTCCGGGTCTCGACCAACGCCCGCTACGGGGGCCCGGGTGGCTCCTTCGAGGGTCTCGGCGTCTACTTCGCGGACGCGGGCCAGCACCAGGAGCACCGCCTGTTCGTCGACCACGAGGCACCGCACTGCCAGTCCAACGTCGCGTACAAGGGCGCCCTGCAGGGCGACAGCGCGCACACGGTGTGGGTCGGCGACGTCCTCATCCGGGCGTCGGCCGAGGGCACCGAGACGTACGAGCTCAACCGCAACCTGATCCTGACCGACGGCGCCCGCGCCGACTCGGTCCCCAACCTCGAGATCGAGACCGGCGAGATCGTCGGCGCGGGCCACGCCTCGGCGACCGGCCGCTTCGACGACGAGCAGCTGTTCTACCTGCAGTCGCGGGGGGTCGACGAGGCCACCGCACGCCGGCTCGTGGTGCGCGGCTTCTTCGCCGGGATCGTGCAGCGGATCGGCGTGCCGGAGGTGCAGGAGCACCTCATGGCGGCCATCGACGCCGAGCTCGAGGGCATCGAGGGCGCCGCATGACGGCTGAGAACACCGCCGTGCACGAGCTGACCGACGCGGGGTTTGTCCGCGTCTGCCGGCTCGACGAGCTGCCCGAGGTGGGTGTCGCCGCCGCCGAGGTGAACGGCACGGTCATCGCGATCGCCCGCGACGAGAACGGCCATGTCCACGCCGTCAACGACACCTGCACCCACGCCAACGTGTCGCTGTCGGAGGGCGAGCTCGACGGCTGCACGCTCGAGTGCTGGCTGCACGGCTCGCGCTTCAACATGGTCACCGGCGAGCCCTCCGGGCCACCCGCCACGGTCCCTGTCGCTGTCTACCCCGTCAAGATCGACGGTGACGACGTGTACGTCGCCGTCCCCAGCCCGAAGAACCTGGAGAGCTGAACCTATGTCCACCTTGGAAATCCGCGGCCTGACGGTCACCGTCGACACCGACAACGGCGTCAAGGAGATCCTGCGCGGCGTCGACCTGACCGTGAAGTCGGGGGAGACGCACGCGATCATGGGTCCCAACGGCTCGGGCAAGTCCACCCTGGCCTACTCCATCGCCGGCCACCCGAAGTACAGCATCACCGGTGGCACCGTCACCCTCGACGGCGAGGATGTCCTCGCGATGAAGGTCGACGAGCGGGCCCGCGCCGGCCTGTTCCTCGCGATGCAGTACCCCGTCGAGGTGCCCGGCGTGACCGTCTCCAACTTCCTGCGCACCGCCAAGACGGCCGTCGACGGCGAAGCCCCGAAGCTGCGCACCTGGATCAAGGACGTGAAGGAGGCCATGGGCAACCTGCGGATGGACCCCGCGTTCGCCGAGCGCAACGTCAACGAGGGCTTCTCCGGCGGTGAGAAGAAGCGCCACGAGATCCTGCAGATGGAGCTCCTGAAGCCGAAGATCGCCATCCTCGACGAGACCGACTCCGGCCTCGACGTCGACGCCCTGCGCATCGTCTCCGAGGGCGTCAACCGCGCCAAGGAGAACACCGAGGTCGGCGTGCTGCTGATCACGCACTACACGCGGATCCTGCGCTACATCAAGCCCGACTTCGTGCACGTGTTCGTCGACGGCAGGATCGTCGAGGAGGGCGGCCCGGAGCTGGCCGACCGTCTCGAGGCCGAGGGCTACGACCGCTTCCTGACCGCCGCCCAGGCCTGAGCTCGCGATACACGAGAGCACCCCGATGACCGCAGCGCCGTTCAGCGCAGGGGAGTCGGCCCGCATCCGGGCCGACTTCCCGATCCTGTCGCGCACCGTGCGTGACGGCAGGCCGCTGGTCTACCTCGACTCCGGCGCCACGTCGCAGCGGGTGTCACGGGCGCTGGACGCCGAGCGGGCGTACGCGGAGCAGGTCAACGCCGCCGTCCACCGCGGGGCGCACCAGCTCTCGGAGGAGGCCACGGACCGCTACGAGGGCGCCCGGGCCACGGTGGCGTCCTTCGTGGGCGGCCAGGCCGACGAGGTCGTGTTCACCAAGAACGCCACCGAGTCGCTCAACCTGGCGGCGTATGCGTTCTCCAACGCCGTTGCCGGACAGGCCAAGGACCCCCGCCTGGACCTGCGCGAGGGCGACGAGATCCTCGTCACCGAGATGGAGCACCACGCCAACCTCGTGCCGTGGCAGGAGCTGGCCCGGCGCACCGGTGCCACCCTGCGCTGGGTCCCGGTCACCGACGGGGGCCGGCTCGACCTCTCGGGCCTCGAGCACCTGCTGACCGACCGCACCAAGGTCTTTGCCTTCGCCCACGTCTCCAACGTGCTGGGCACGGTCAACCCGGTCCGTGAGCTCGTCGACGCCGCCAAGGCCGTGGGTGCGCTGACCGTCCTGGACGCGTGCCAGGCCGCACCGCACCTGCCGCTCGACGTGCAGGCCCTCGGGGTGGACCTCGCAGCCTTCTCCGGCCACAAGATGTTCGGTCCTACGGGAGTCGGGGTGCTCTGGGGCCGCGGCGAGCTGCTGGCGCAGATGCCGCCCTTCATCACGGGCGGCTCGATGATCGAGACCGTGCGCATGGAAGGCAGCACGTATGCCGCCCCGCCGCAGCGCTTCGAGGCCGGATCGCCCAACGCCATGCAGGCCGTCGGCCTCGGTGCGGCTGTCGAGTACCTCGAGGAGCTGGGCATGGACCGCGTCGCCGCCCATGACCACACCCTGACGAAGGCCCTGCTCGCCGGGCTGGCGGAGCGCCCGTGGGTCCGGCTCGTCGGACCCGCCGACACCCAGGACCGCGTGGGCGCAGTCTCCTTCGTCGTCGACGGCGTCCATGCCCACGACGTCGGCCAGGTGCTCGACGACCAGGGCATCGCTGTGAGGGTCGGGCACCACTGTGCGTGGCCGCTGCACCGGCGCTTCAAGGCGACCGCGACGGCGCGCGCCAGCTTCGCGGCATACAACACCCTGGACGAGGTCCAGGCAATGCTGACCGCTCTCGACCGGGTGCCCGAGGTTTTCGGGGTGGCGAGCTGATGGACCTCTACCAGGAGCTGATCCTCGAGCACTCCAAACGCCCCAGGCATGCCGGGCTGCGCGAGCCCTTCGAGGCCGAGGTGCACCACGTCAACCCGACGTGTGGTGACGAGGTCACACTGCGCGTCCACGTCGAGGGACGGGGGCCACACGCCGTGGTCCGGGACATCTCGTACGACGCCCTCGGCTGCTCGATCTCGACCGCGTCCACGTCGGTGCTGGCCGAGGAGGTCATCGGACACACCGTCGCCGAGGCGCTGCGCACGCACGAGGCCATGCGCGCCATGCTCACCTCCCGCGGCGAGGACGCCGGCAAGGAAGAGGTCATCGGTGACGGGGTCGCCCTGGCCGGAGTCGCCAGGTACCCCGCGCGGGTGAAGTGCGCGCTGTTGGGATGGATGGCCTTCACCGAC
>DASULG010000197.1:0-34097 GCA_036278335.1 Pedococcus sp. | reverse complement strand
TCAGGGGTGATCAGGGGCAGCCCGCGCTCGCGGTGGAACAGCGCCGCCGGGTGGGGGTCGAACGTGACCGCGACCGAGGGGAGGCCGTGTCTGCCGGCCTCCTCGAGCAGGCGCCCGAGCACCGCCCGGTGGCCCCGGTGGACCCCGTCGAAGTTGCCGAACGTCGCCACGCAGGGGCGCAGTGAGTCGGGGGTCTGGGCGGGGTCGGTCCAGCGGTGCACGAGGGACACTCTACGAACACCGGGGGCCGGGCACGACGCAGGCCGGCCGCAGCCGCACGAGCGGACCTGGCGACCCGGTGCTGGCTGCCGGCACCCAGGTGCTGTCAGCCGGCGCTCAGGTGTTGGCCGGGGCGAAGACGACGTGCGCTCTCGCCTTGTGCCCTGACTCGTCGAGCATGGCGACGAGGGTGCCGTCGGGCGCGAAGGCCGCCACCGGCTCGGCGCGGCCCGGCTCCGCTGAGGCGACCCGCTGCCCGTACCCCACCGCCGTGGCCTCCGCCTGGGTGAGCTCTCGGACCGCGAAACCGCTGCGCGCGGCGTCGGCGAGCGGCAGCACCGGCAGCGTTCCTGCCTCGGCGGCGGCCTCGAGCTCAGGGAGCGTGTGCGCCTGGTCGAGCGTGAAGGAGCCGACCCGCGTGCGGCGCAGCGCCGTCAGGTGCCCGCCGACGCCGAGGGCCGTACCGAGGTCCCGGGCCAGGGCCCGGACATAGGTGCCGGAGGTGACCTCGACCTCGACGTCGACATCGAGGACGGGTACGCCGTCCGCCTCGGCCCGGCGGGTGCCCAGGACCTCGAAGCGGGAGACCGTGACCGGACGGGCCGCCAGGGCCACGTCCTCGCCGGCGCGGACCCGGGCGTAGGAGCGCTCCCCCTTGATCTTGATGGCGCTCACCGAGCTCGGGACCTGTTCGATCTCGCCGGTGAGGCCGGCCACGGCAGCGCGCAGCGCCTCAGCGCCCACCCGGTCGGCCGGGGTCGTGGCCGTGACCTCACCCTCGGCGTCGTCGGTGAGGGTCGACTGCCCCAGCCGGATGGTCGCGGTGTACGCCTTGTCGCTGCCGACCAGGAAGGTCAGCAGGCGGGTGGCCTTGTTGACGCCGAGGACCAGCACCCCGGTCGCCATCGGGTCGAGGGTGCCGGCGTGGCCGACCCTGCGGGTGCCGCAGAGCCGCCTGGCCCGGCCGACGACGTCGTGGCTGGTCCAGCCAGCCGGCTTGTCGACGACGAGCAGGCCGTCAGGCGCGCTCATCCGCCTCGCCCAGGTCGGCGGCCTCGTCGTCCCCGTCGTCCCCGGCCTCGGGCTTCTTGTACGGGTCGGCCTCGCCAGCGTACTGCGCCGCAGCGGCAGCCGCCGCGACCGCGGCGTCACGCTCGCGGGCCTCCTTGAGCAGGTCCTCGAGGTGCGCGGCCGTCTCGGGGATGGCGTCGGCGAAGAAGTCCAGGCTCGGCGTCAGCCGGATGCTGATCTGGCTGCCCACGTAGGAGCGGAGCCGGCCCTTGTTCTTCTCGAGCAGTGCGGCGGTCTTGGCGCGCTGCGCCTCGTCGCCGAAGACGGTGTAGAACACCGAGGCGTGCTGGAGGTCGTTGGTCACCCGCACATCGGTGATCGTGACGAACCCGAGGTCGGGGTCCTTGACGATCCGCTCGACGTTGGCCGCGATGAGCACCTTGATCCGGTCAGCGACCTTGCGGGCCCGTCCTGCGTCAGCCATGAGCTGCCTCCTGTGTGCCGAGTGGCTTGGTCTTCAACAGGCGACGGTATGCCGCGGGGCTGGGCCCCGCGGCATACCGTCGTCCTTGCGTGCGTCAGGCGCGCGGCTTCTCGCGCATCTCGTAGGTGGCGATGAGGTCGCCGAGCTGCAGGTCGTTGTACGACCCGAGGTTGATGCCGCACTCGAAGCCGTCTCGGACCTCGGTGACATCGTCCTTGAACCGGCGCAGGCCGGCGATCTCGACGTTCTCCGCCACGACGACACCGTTGCGCGTGATCCGCGACTTGGTGCCGCGCTTGATCTCGCCACTGCGGACGATCGAGCCGGCGATGTTGCCGAACTTGCTGGAGCGGAAGATCTCGCGGATCTCGGCGGTGCCGAGCTCCACCTCCTCGTACTCCGGCTTGAGCATGCCCTTCAGGGCTGCCTCGATCTCCTCGATGGCCTGGTAAATCACCGAGTAGTAGCGGATCTCGACGCCCTCGCGCTCGGCGTACACAGCGTTCTGGCCCTCGGCCCGGACGTTGTAGCCGATGATGATGGCGTCGGAGGCCATCGCGAGGTTGATGTTGTTCATCGTGATCGCACCGACGCCGCGGTCGATGATGCGCAGGTCGACCTCCTCGCCCACGTCGATCTGGAGCAGGGCGTCCTCGAGCGCCTCGACCGAACCCGACACATCACCCTTGAGGATGAGGTTGAGGGTGTCGACCTTGCCGGCCGCGAGAGCCTCGTTGAGGTCCTCGAGGCTGATGCGCTTGCGGGCCTTGGCCAGGGAGGCCTGACGGTCCGCAGCCTCGCGCCTCTCGGCGATCTGGCGGGCGGTGCGGTCGTCGGGAGCGACGACGAAGGTGTCGCCGGCCCGCGGGACCGAGGACAGACCGAGCACCTGGACCGGGCGGGACGGGCCCGCCTCGCTGACGTTCTTGCCGTGCTCGTCGAGCATGGCACGGACGCGGCCGTAGGCGCTGCCGGTGACGATGGCGTCGCCGACGTGCAGGGTGCCGGTCTGCACCAGCACCGTCGCGGTCGCACCGCGGCCACGGTCGAGGTTGGCCTCGATGGCCACGCCGCGAGCGTCGCGGTCGGGGTTGGCCCGCAGGTCGAGCGCCGCGTCGGCCGTGAGCAGGACGGCCTCGAGGAGGCTGTCGATGTTCTGGCCGGCCTTGGCGGAGACGTCGACGAACATGGTGTCGCCGCCGTACTCCTCGGCCACGAGGTTGTACTCGGTCAGCTGCTGGCGCACCTTCGAGGGGTTGGCGCCCTCGACGTCGATCTTGTTGACCGCGACCACGATCGGGACATCCGCCGCTTGGGCGTGGTTGAGCGCCTCGATGGTCTGCGGCATCACGCCGTCGTCAGCGGCGACGACGAGGATCGCGATGTCGGTGACCTTGGCACCACGGGCACGCATGGCGGTGAACGCCTCGTGGCCGGGGGTGTCGATGAAGGTGATCGGGCGGTCGACGCCCTCGTGCACCTTGTGGACCTGGTAGGCACCGATGTGCTGGGTGATGCCACCGGACTCACCGCCGGCGACATCCTCGTTGCGGATGGCGTCGAGCAGGCGGGTCTTTCCGTGGTCGACGTGGCCCATGACGGTCACGACCGGCGGACGCGGCTCGAGGTCCTCGTCCTCCTCGCCCTCGATGCCCGTCTCCAGGTCGATGTGGAAGGAGTCGAAGAGCTCCTTCTCCTCCTCCTCGGGGGAGACGACCTGGATGTCGTAGCCGAGCTCGGCGCCGAGCAGCTTGAAGGTGTCCTCGTCCAGCGACTGGGTGGCCGTGGCCATCTCGCCGAGGTGGAAGAGCACCGTCACGAGTGCGCCCGGGTTGGCGTCGATCTTGTCGGCGAAGTCGCTCAGCGACGAGCCGCGACGCACGCGGATGACGGTCGAGCCGTTCCCGCGGGGAACACTGACGCCACCGATCGACGGCGCCTGCATCTGCTCGAACTCCTGGCGCTTCGCGCGCTTGGACTTGCGGCCTCGGACGGGTCGACCGCCACCGCGGCCGAACGCGCCGGCCGTGGAACCACGACCCGCGCCGCCGCGGAAACCGCCGCCGCCGGGACGACCGGCGAAGCCGCCGCCGCCGCCGGGACGACCAGCACCGGGACCACCGGGACCACCGGGACCGCCGGGGGCACCGCCGGGACGGCCGCCGCCACGGGTGGGACGCTCACCGGGACGGCCGACCGCGCTGCGGTCGGGCATCATGCCGGGGCTCGGACGAGCACCGCCGGGACGCGGCCCAGCGGCACCAGTGCCACCGGGGCGCGGGCCCGCAGCGCCGCCGGGGCGGCTCTGCGGACGCGGCATGCCTTGGCTGGGCGCGAACGGGTTGTTGCCGGGACGCGAGGCGCCGCCGCCTTCACGGCCGCCGCCTTCACGGCCGCCACCCTCACGGCCCGTGCGCATGCCCTGGCTGGGCGCGAACGGGTTGTTGCCCGGGCGCGGGGCGCCGGGACGGGGGCCACCGGGACGCGGGCCAGCCGCGCCGGGACGGGGAGCGGTGCCAGGACGCGGGGACGGCGGAACGCCTGGGCCCTGCCGACCCTCGTCACGGGAGGACTGCACGCGGGCGGCCGGGGCCACAGGGGCCTCGGGAGTCTTGGGAGCGGGACGCGGGCCCGGGGTGGGCGTCGTGGAGGGCGCTGCCGGGGTCGCTGAGGCCGCCGGGGCCACAGGCTCGGCGGGGGCGGCAGGGGCTGCCGGTGCCACAGGGGCTGCCGGGGCCGGTGCTGCCGGGGTCTGGGGGGTGCGGGCCGCGGGAGCAGCCGGGGCCTCCGGCTGCGGGGCTGCCTTCGTGGCAGCCGGCTTTGCGGCAGGCTTCTTCTCCTCGACCTTGCCGTCGCCGCTGCCACGGAGCTCCGCGGGGAAGGTCTCCTTGATCTTGCGGACGACCGGCGGTTCGATGGTCGAGGACGCAGAGCGCACGAACTCGCCCTGCTCCTTCAGATGGTTCAGCAGGGTCTTGCTCTCAACTCCGAGCTCTTTCGCGAGCTCGTAGACACGGACCTTGGCCACGTTTCTCCTGTCTGGTCCGTGCCGGACAGGCGCGGACCGTCGTTACAGCTGGGGGATGCTCATTGCTGAGTTCTCATCGGGTGCTCATCAGCGTCAAAACCCGCTTTCGGTTCCCTTGTTGGACGGTTTGCTACTGCTCACGGGCTCTGAGGTAGGCCTCGACCGCTGCCGGGTCCAGGGCGGCGCTGGTGCGCAGCGCACGCCCGAAGGCCCGTCGGCGGAGGGCTTTGTCAAAGCAGTCGGTGGTCGGGTGCAGCCATGCGCCACGCCCCGGCCGTCGACGCCGCGGATCTGGTACAAGCAGGAACTGGCCCTGTTCATTCCGCTCCGCGACCACTCGCAGGAGTGCCAACCAGCTATCCGCCCCCCGACACCCCACGCACGTCCGAGTCGGGCGGCTCGCGCCCTCGCTGGAGGTCGTGGGGGTGGTCCGGGGCCGGAGTCCAGTCCGGTCGGTCCCTGCCATGCTACCGCGTCCGGCTACGGGCGTGCGCCACCGGCGCCTCCCGCAGCGCGCTCGGGCCGGCCCGGGGCGCCCTCGGAGGGCCCGCCGGGTGCGCTGTCGGGTCGGATGTCGATGCGCCAGCCGGTGAGCTTGGCGGCCAGGCGCGCGTTCTGCCCCTCCTTGCCGATGGCGAGGGAGAGCTGGTAGTCGGGCACGATGACCCGGGCAGCCCGCAGCTGCGGGTCGACGATCTCAACCGACTCCACGCGGGAGGGCGAGAGGGCGGCCGCGACGAAGGTCTGCGGGTCCTCGCTGTAGTCGACGATGTCGATCTTCTCGCCGTGCAGCTGGGTCATGACGGCGCGCACGCGGGCCCCCATCGGGCCGATGCAGGCGCCCTTGGCGTTGAGGCCCGGCACCTTGGAGTGGACGGCGATCTTCGTGCGGTGGCCGGCCTCGCGGGCGAGCGCGGCGATCTCGACGGAGCCGTCGGCGATCTCCGGGACCTCGAGGGCGAAGAGCTTGCGCACCAGGTTCGGGTGCGTGCGTGAGAGGCCGATCTGCGGGCCCTTGGGGCCCCGGCGCACACTGACGACGAAACAGCGCAGGCGCTCGCCGTGCACGTACTTCTCGCCCGGGACCTGCTCGGCCAGGGGGAGGATGCCCTCCACCGTGCCGAAGTCCACCAGCACGTGACGCGGGTCCGAGCTCTGCTGGATCACGCCGGCGACGACGTCGCCCTCGCGGCCCTTGAAGTCGCCCAGGATCGCCTCGTCCTCGAGGTCGCGCAGGCGCTGCACGATGACCTGTCGGGCGGTCGAGGCGGCGATGCGGCCGAAGCCGGTGGGGGTGTCGTCGAACTCGGGGCCGAGCTCGGGCCGCCCGCGCTCCTCCCCCTCCTCTGGCTCGGGGGTCTCGAGCTCCTCGCGGGCCCACACGATGACGTGGCCGGTCTTGCGGTCGAGCTCGACGCGCGCGTGCCGGTAGGCGCCCTCGGTGCGGTGGTAGGCGACGAGCAGGGCCTGTTCGATGGCGGGGATGAGGATGTCGAGTGAGATGTCGCGCTCTCGCTCGAGAGCCCGCAGGGCCGCCAGGTCGATGTCCATGTTCAGTTCTCCTCGTCGGTTTCTTCGCTGAAGTCTGTCTCGGCCGCGTCGTCGGCCTCGCCCTGCGACCCCTGCGCGGAGTCGTGGCCCCGCGAGAACTCGACCTGGACCACGGCCCGGGACAGGTCGGCATACCGGAAGTCCTGGGTGTGGGCCGGCTGCTTCTTGACCGCGGGGACCTCGACGGTCAGGTCCGCCTCGCCCGCGCGCACGATGCGGCCAGTCACCGGCTCGCCCTCGAGCGGGGTGAGGGAGACCAGGCGTGAGACGTTGCGGCGGAAGTGGCGCGGTTCGGTCAGGGGCCGGTCCACGCCCGGTGAGGTCACCTCGAGGGTGTAGGCCTGCTCGCCCATGACGTCGGAGCTGTCCAGGGCGTCACTGATGACCCGGGTCGCGTCGGCGACCTCGTCGAGAGTCAGGGACGGCGTGGGGGCGGTGCTGTCGGCGCCGTCGGCGGTGAGGACACGGTCGATCCAGATGCGCACCAGACGGCGGCGCCCGGCGGGGACGACCGTGAGATCCTCGACCAGCAGGCCGAGCCCTGCGAGCGGGCCCTCGACGGTGGGACGGATCTGCTCTTTGGCACTCATGGCGGCCGTCCTCTCTGAAGTTCTGGGTCCGTGCGCCGACCACTCTAGTCACGGCGCGCACGCAGTGCATGTCCCGGCGGCGACCGCATGGGCGATCGGTCGTGCGTGTCATGATCTGCCCCATGCCCGAGGTCAGAGACGGTATGCCGGGTGGCCCCACGCGGCGCACTGCGCTCGGTGTGATGGCGCTCGCTGCCGCCGCGCTCCCCTTGGCTGCGTGTGGAATCCGGCTCGAGGACGACGCCCCGCGCGTCCCGCTCGTCCCTACCCGCGAGCCCCTGCCCGCGGAGGGCTTCCTGCTCGGGCTGTGGCTGGCGTCTGGCGACCTGGCCGCCCAGGCCAGCGCCCTCGGCGGCGCGGCCACCGCCATCCCCACCCGACTGGCCGCCCTGCACCGGGAGCAGGAGCGGGTGCTGCGCAGTGTCCTGAGGTCGATGGGGGTCCCTGACCGGGCAGTCGCCGACGCCGAGGAGTCGCACCGCCGGGCGGCCGCCACCCCCACGACCCCTCCCGCCACCCAGTCCTCAGGCACCGCATCGCAGGGCGCCCCATCGCCCAGCGGCCAGCCCTCCCCGGTGGCGTCGCCCCCGCCCTCGCCGATCCGCCTGGGCGAGGCCGAGGCGGCGGCCCTCTCGCCCGAGTCGCTGGCTGGGCTGGCCGAGGTGCCCCGGGCCTCGGTGGCGGTCGCGGCAGCCGCCCTTGCACAGCGGGCCGCTGCGTCTGCCCTGCTGGGCAGCGCGGTCACCTGGCCCGAGCAGTCCGGCGCGCCCGCCGAGGTGGCGGTCATCGCCCTCGATGCCGCCCGGGCCGCGGTCTACGGCCTGGAGGTGGTCGCCGCCCAGTCGCGGGCAGCGCAGCGAACGCTGGCGACCTCGACCCTGGCGACGCTGCGGGCCCGGGTCGCGGCGCTGGAGGAGCTCGCCGGCGAGGCCGCGCCCCCTCCCGCGCTCGGCTACCCGCTGCCCTTCCCCGTCACCAGCGAGGCAGCGGCCCGCCGACTCGCCCTGCACGTCCTGACCGGCCTGCGCGAGACCTGTGCCGGAACCGCCGGGGCCGGCGCGGGGGACGCCTCGGCCCTGGCCGCGGTGGTGCAGTGGCTGGCCGAGGCCGAAGGGCTGGCACACCGGTGGGGCCTGCCGCTGGAGCCGTTCCCCGGGCTCGTATGACCTCGGCCACCGAGGCCGCTGCTCTCATCCCACCTGGCTGGCGGCAGCGGGTCTCGGGGCTTCCCGCAGACGGCGGCCCCTCCGGCGCCGACTGGGCGGCCGGGCTCCCGCGCCGGCTGGCAGAGCTGCTCGACGACTGGGGCCTGACCCCGACCGGCGCGGGCATGACCGGCTGGACGGCGGTCGTCGTACCCGTCACCAGGGACGGCGCAAACCTCGCCCTGAAGGTGGTGTGGCCGCACTCCGAGGCCACGGCCGAGCCCCTGGCGCTGCGCCGCTGGGACGGCAACGGGGCGGTGCGGCTCGTGGCCGCCGATCCCGCGCGGGGTGGCCTGCTGCTGGAGGCCCTCGACCCCGCACGCGACCTGATGCGGGAGCCGGACGACCAGGCGTGCGAGGTCATCGGCGGCCTGCTCGCCAGGCTCCACGTGCCCGCCCTCCCCCAGGTGCGCACGCTGTCGGACTACCTTGCACGCCAGCTCGAGAGGCTCCCCCTGCACACCGACTCTGTGCCGCGCCGGATGCTGGACCACGCAGGTGCCCTGATGCGCGAGCTCGTCGCCAGCCCCGGCATCGACGGGACGCTGCTGCACACCGACCTGCACTACGCGAACGTGCTGGCCGGCAGCCGGGAGCCGTGGCTGGCCATCGACCCGAAGCCCCTTGCCGGCAGGCCCGGCTTCGAGATCGCGCCGGTGCTGTGGAACCGGGTGGAGGAGCTGGGCACCGGTTCGGCCTTCCGCTGGTCGGTCCGCCGCCGGCTTCAGGTCGTCTGCGAGGCGGCCGGCATCGACGAGGACGAGGCGAGGGCGTGGGTCGTCGTGAGGGAGACCGCCGAGGCGATGTGGGCCGCCGACAACGGCAACCGCGAGGGGCTCACCCTCGCGGTCTCGCTGATCAAGGCGATGGGCGACTGACGGCTCAGCCGACCCAGCGGTACTCCACCTCGGGCCGGCCCGAGCCCGTGTAGCGCGAGCGCCGCACGGCGAGCCTGCTCTCACAGAGGAACTCCGCGTAGCGCCGCGCCGTCACCCGGCTGACACCGACGGCGTCACCGACCTCGGTGGCCGAGATGCCCGCGTCCGCCTCGCGCAGCGCCCGCGACACCCGTGACAGGAGCTCCTCGCTCATGCCCTTGGGCAGCCGTGTCTCCGACGCCGCCCGCAGGCCGCCGATCACCTCGTCGACCTCCGCCTGGGTGCCCACCTGGTCCCCCTGGACCTGCTCCCGGTAGGCGCGGTAGGCCAGTAGCCGCTCGCGCAGGGTCGCGAAGACGAACGGCTTGAGCACGTACTGCACCACGCCGAGCGAGACCGCGGCCCGCACGACGTCGAGGTCGCGGGCGGAGGTGAGGGCGATGACGTCGGCCCGGTGCCCGCCCGCGCGCATGGCGCGGATCACCTCCAGGCCGTGCCGGTCCGGGAGGTTCATGTCCAGCAGCACCACGTCGACGTGGCAATCCTGCAGGGCCTGCAGCGCCGCCTGGCTGGTGCCGACCGTCGCCGCGACGACGAAGCCGGGCACGCGCTCCACGTATGCCGTGTGCGCCTCCGCGGCGACGGGCTCGTCCTCGACGACCAGGACGCTCAGGACGCCCAGACCCCGGCCGTTCATGCTGTCCCGGCCACGGGGATCCGGACCACGAAGCGGGCGCCGGGCGGGCCCTCCACGCGCAGCTCGCCACCGAGGCGCTGCACCGACTGGGCGACGAGGGCCAGCCCGAGGCCTCGACGCCCCTCCCCTGCCGCCTGCTTGGTGGAGTACCCGCGCTGGAAGGCGCGCTCGACCTCGCCCGGGGGCAGCCCGGGGCCGCTGTCCTCGACCGTGAGCACGGCATACCCGCCGTCCACGTGGGCGTCGACGCGGACGCGTCGGGCGCCGGGTGCCGTGGCCACCGCGTCCAGGGCGTTGTCGACGAGGTTGCCGACGATGGTCACCACGTCGCGCGCGGGCGCCACCCCCTCGGGCCACTGGGCACCCTCGCCGACCTCGAAGTCGATGCCCCGCTCCCCGGCCTGCGCGGCCTTGCCGAGCAGCAGTGCCGTGAGAGCCGGCTCCTGCACCGAGGCGACCACCCGGTCCGTCAGTACCTGGGAGGCGGCGAGCTCGTCAGTGGCGAACGCCAGGGCGCGGTCGGCGTGGCCGAGCTCGATCAGCGAGACGACCGTGTGCAGGCGGTTGGCCGACTCGTGGGCCTGCGAGCGCAGCGCCTCGGTGAGGCCCCGGGCGGAGTCCAGCTCGCCGGTGAGGTCCTCGAGGTCGGTCCGGTCCCGCAGCGTCACGACGAACCCGAGGCGGCGGCCGTGCCGCACCGCCGGAGCCTTGTTCACCACCAGCACCCGGGCGTCAGTGACGTGGAGCTCGTCCTCGCGGGGGTCGGCGTCGGTGAGGGCCGCCACGAGGGGCTCGGCCATGCCGAGATCCGCGACCGGCCTGCCCTGTGCGTTCTTGGGCAGGCCGAGCAGGCGGAAGGCCTCGTCGTTGGCCAACCGCAGGCGACCCTCGAGGTCCGTGAGCAGCAGCCCCTCGGTGACCGCGTGCAGCACGGCGTCGTAGTACTCGTACATCTCCTGCAGCTGCTGCTCGCCGAGGCCGTGGGTCTGGCGGCGGATCCGCCGGGCGACCAGGGCCGTGCCGAGCCCCGACAGGAGGGCCGCCGCGAGCCCTGCCAGCAGCAGGCCCGGCAGCTGGCCGCTCAGCCGCTCCGCCACGGCGGCCTTGCGGATGCCGACCGAGACCAGCGCCACGACCCGCCCACCGTCGCGGACGGGCACGACGACCCGGCGCGAGGGCCCCAGGGTGCCGGTGTAGTCCTCGACCACGACGCCGCCCTGAGCGGCTGTGGCGATGTGGCCGATGAACCGCTTGCCGATCTGCCGCCGGTCGGGGTGCGTGTAGCGGATGCCGTCGGTGCTCATGATGACGATGAAGTCGGTGCCCGTCTCCAGCCGGACCCGCTCGGCGTAGGGCTGCAGGGTCGCCGTCGGGTTCGGCGCCTGGACGGCGTCGATGACGTCGGGCGTGGCCGCCACGGCCTCGGCCACCGCCGTCGTCCGTGCCGTGGCCTGCGCCGTCGTCGAGCGCTGCGCCTGCAGGTAGGCCCCGAGCAGGCCCGCCCCGACCACCAGAGCCGCCACCAGCACCTGCAGGGCGAACGTCTGCCCGGCGACGCTCCACCGCGAGGGTGCCGTGAGCCGGTCCCGCATGCCACGCCGCGGTGAGCCCTCCGGGTCCACCGCGCTCACCGGCATACCGAAGCGGTCTGCCGCACGGAAACAGCGGCAGACGGGAACTCAATGAACACAACGGTGACCCTAGCCACCCTGACCACCACGCTCGTGTCTGATCACCTGTTCTGGGCCGCCGGCCCGGAACCTCACCGCAGGAGGACCACCGTGAGCAGCACAGCCGACAACGCCGTCGACACCCGAACCGGACCGTCACGCGACCGCACGCACTACCTCTACGTCGCCGTCATCGCCGCCATGGTGGCCGGCGTCGCCGTGGGGGCCATCTGGCCCGAGCTCGGCAAGGAGCTCAAGCCGCTCGGGACGATGTTCGTCAACCTCATCAAGATGATGATCACGCCGATCATCTTCTGCACCATCGTGCTCGGCATCGGATCAGTCCGCCGGGCCGCCCAGGTCGGCCGGGTGGGCGGCCTCGCCCTCGGCTACTTCCTGACCATGTCGACCGTGGCGCTGGCCATCGGGCTCGTCGTCGGGAACATCATCAAGCCGGGCGCGGGCCTGCACCTGACCGCCGACCTCGCGGCCACCGGCCAGAAGCAGGTGGGCGCGGAGCACACCACCACGGTGGACTTCGTCCTCGGGCTCATCCCCGACACCCTGGTGTCCGCCCTGACCTCCGGCTCGGTCCTGCAGGCCCTGCTCGTGGCCCTGCTCGTCGGCTTCGCGCTGCAGAAGATGGGCCGCGCCGGCGAGCCGATCCTGACCGGCATCAAGCACCTCGAGCGGCTGGTCTTCCGCCTCATGGCGATGATCATGTGGGTCGCCCCGGTCGGTGCGTTCGGCGCGATGGCCGCCGTCGTGGGGGCCACCGGCCTCGACGCCCTGAAGAGCCTGGGCCTGATCATGGTGAGCTTCTACGTCACCTGCGCGCTGTTCGTCTTCGTCGTCCTCGGCACCCTGCTCAGGGTCGTGACCGGGGTCAACATCTTCTCCCTGCTGCGCTACCTCGGCCGCGAGTTCCTGCTGATCCTGTCGACCTCCTCCTCGGAGTCCGCCCTGCCCCGGCTCATCGCCAAGATGGAGCACCTCGGCGTCTCCCGGCCCGTCGTGGGCATCACCGTCCCGACGGGGTACTCGTTCAACCTCGACGGCACCGCGATCTACCTGACGATGGCCTCCCTGTTCATCGCCGAGGCCATGGACAAGCCGTTCGACATCGCTCAGCAGATCTCGCTGCTGGTGTTCATGGTCATCGCCTCCAAGGGGGCCGCGGGCGTCACCGGCGCCGGGCTGGCCACCCTCGCCGGTGGTCTGCAGTCCCACCGGCCCGACCTGGTCGACGGCGTCGGCTTCATCGTCGGCATCGACCGCCTGATGAGCGAGGCCCGCGCGCTGACGAACTTCGCCGGCAACGCCGTGGCAACGGTGCTGATCGGCACGTGGACGGGTCAGATCGACCGCAGCCAGTGCACCGCCGTGCTGGCCGGCAACCGGCCGTTCGACGAGGCCACGATGATCGACGACGACCACGCTGGGGCTCCTGCGGTCACGGAGTCGCGTGAGCCCGAGCCTGCAGGGGCCGGCCTCCGCTGACGACCCGGCCCTCCACGGGCCACCCCGCACGCCGCGCCCCACTCGAGGATGTCTCTCGGGTGGGGCGCGGCGGTGTCGGGTGGCCGCGCGGTCAGCGTCGCTCGGCCAGGACGGCCCGGGCGGCCCGTCGTCCTGACACCAGGGCGCCCTGCTGGGAGGCGGTGTCGCGGTGGTCGCCCGCGACGAACAACCCCTCTCCCAGCGCGACGGGACGGCGCGCTGCCAGCGGTGCCGACTGCACCGGCAGCGAGCGCTCGATGTCGTGGCGGACGACCAGATCCCAGGAGGCCGTCGAGGTGCCCCAGAGCCGGTCGAGCTCGCGGCGCACCCCTGCCTCGTCGAGGTCGCTGGGCAGCAGCGTGGTGGCCTGCACGAGCGCCCGGCCACCCGGGGCGTAGGACGGCGCGGCGACGCTCATGACCGAGGTGTTGACCACGGGCCCGCGGCGGGCGTCCACGAGGACCAGCCGCTCGGGCGACGGGGTCTGGTCGGCCGCGAACCACCAGGTCCGCAGACCGCGCATCGCCCCTGAGCCAACGCCCACCAGCTCGAGGGCGTCGACGGCATCCGTCGCGACGACGACGGCAGGCGCCTGCAGCGGCCCGTGGTCGGTGTCGACGCGACCGCCGCGCGAGACCGCCTGCACCCGCACACCGCACCGGACCGGCGTCTGCAGCCCGGCAGCGATCTGACGGGGCAGCGACTGCACACCGGCGGCGGGGACTCCTGGTGTGCCCAGCAGGAAGCAGCGCACCAGGAGGCGCACGAAGGCCGCCGAGGTCTGGCCGGAGCTGTCGGCGAGCACGCCGGCGAGGAACGGCTCGAGCACCTCGCGCCGCAGCCGCCCGTTCACCCCCGCGGCGTCGAGGGAGGCCGCCAGCGTGGTGTCGGGACCGCGGGTGAGCTGCGACGGCCGCAGCGCCGGCGCCGCCCACCGGGCCAGGGCGACCAGCTCCCTCACGTCCAGGTAGCCGCTGCGCAGCGTGGCCGGCAGCAGGCGCGGCTCACGGCGTGGGTCCGCCAGGACGGCCAGGCCGCGGTCGTGGCGGACGGCGACACCGGCGTCGAACGCTCGGAGCTCGAGGGCATCGAGGTCGACCAGCCGGCGCAGCGCCGGATAGGCCGGGTTGACGATCTGAAAGCCGCGGTCGCAGAGGAAGCCGTCGACGAGGTCGGTGCGCATCCGGCCGCCCACCTCGTCGGCGCCCTCGACGACGATGACCGACAGGCCGGCGCGCTCCAGGGTGCGGGCGCAGGCCAGGCCCGCCAGCCCGGCACCCACGACCAGCACGTCCGCGTCGGCGTCCCTCACCCCCCAGTCCTCGCGCTCATGCACCAACGGTGGCACGCGGACCAGCAGGTCGCGCGGCCGCCGGCAGGAACGCGGGGCTACGGGGGCTCAGGAGTCCACGTCTGGGTAGGCGATGGTGCGGGGGCTGAGGCCGAGAGAGCGCACATGTCGGGCGATCTCGTCCAGCGAGGCCGTCCAGACGTCAGCGCACGAGGTCACGTGGGCCATGAGCTCGTCGAGCTGCCTTGCCCGAGAGGGCCGCCCGGTGAGGAACGGGTGGTTGGTCAGCACCCAGCAGCCCCCGACCTCCCGCAGTGCCTCGAACTCGTCCTGCCACAGCTCGCGGGCCTTGCGGGGGGTCTCGATGAGCCCGCTGCCGGCGATGTCGGGCAGGAAGCAGAACTGCTCCCAGTCGTCGAGGGCCCACTGGATCGGGATCTCCACGATGGACCCGTGCCCCGGCGCACCGACCGGACCGGTCGACAGCTCGTACGGCACGTCGGCGTCCATGAGGCTCGAGTCGTAGAGGAAGCCGCGCTCGGCGAGCAGGGCCGGACTGCGCCAGGACAGGTCCCACATGGGCGCCCGGTACCCAACCGGGCGCACGCCGGCCACCTCCTCCAGCGCCTGCAGCCCGCGGTCGAGGTTGGCAACCTCCTCCTCGGGGCTCACCGCTGTGGGCTGCTCGTGGAGGTATCCGTGGTGGGCCACCTCGTGCCCGGCCGCGACGATGTCCTTCACCACCGCGGGATAGCGGTGCGCGGTGTAGCCGGGCACGAAGAACGTGGACCGGATGCTGTGCCGCTCAAGCAGGCCGAGCAGCCGGGGAACCCCCACGAGTGGACCGTAGGCCTGGTGGCTCATGACGCTCATCCGGCCGGCGCTGCCCGGGCTGCCCCAGAGCACGGCCGACTCCGCGTCGACGTCGAAGGTGAACGCAGCGGCGGCGGCTGTCCCACCGGGCCAGGGCACCGGGGCTGCAGCGACGCTCATCCCTTCGCCTGCTCGGACATGATCGTGACCAGCTCGTAGGCGAGGTTCGTGACAGCCACGGCAGTCACCTCGGCGTGGTCGTAGGCCGGAGCGAACTCGACGATGTCGGCACCGACGAGCCTGAGCTTCCGCATCGCACGCAGCACGCCGAGCAGCTCGCGACTGGTCATGCCGCCGGCCTCCGGAGTGCCCGTCGCGGGCGCGAACGCCGGGTCCAGGACGTCGATGTCGATGGAGACGTACACCGGGTGGTCGCCGACCCGCTCGACCACGCGATCCACGATGCCGTCGACGCCGATCCGGTCGATGTCGCGGCAGTGCACGATGGTGAAGCCCAGCTCCTCGTCGTCGAGCAGGTCCTTCCGGTCGTAGAGCGAGCCCCGGATGCCGACGTGCGCCGAGCTGCCCTTGACGATGAGCCCCTGCTCGGACGCGCGGCGGAACGGTGTGCCGTGCGTGTACGGCGCGTCGAAGTAGGTGTTCCACGTGTCGAGGTGCGCGTCGAAATGCACAAGTGCCAGCGGCCCGTGGACGCTGTGCATGGCCTGCAGTGCCGGGAGGGCGATGGTGTGGTCGCCTCCCAGGCTGAGGACCCGACGTCCGGCGGGGGTGATGAGGGCGGCCAGGCCCTCGCGCGTCTCGTCGATGGCCCGGCGGATGTCGAACGGGTTCGCGGCCACGTCCCCGGCGTCGACGACCTGGGCGTCACGGAACGGCTGCCCGTCCAGTGCCGGGTTGTACGGCCGCAGCAGGCGCGACGCCTGCCGGATCGCGGACGGGCCGAACCGCGCCCCCGGGCGATAGGTGACCCCGGAGTCCCAGGGGACGCCCACGACGGCCACGTCGTAGTCGTCCACGTCCTCCAGCCGGGGCAGGCGGGCAAACGTCGTCAGACCGGCATACCGCGGCACCTTGAGGCCGTCGACCTGCCCCACGACGCCGTCCTCGTATCTCGCGTACTGCTCTGCCATCTTTCGTCCTCTCGCCGTTGGCCGGGGTCTGCTCGCCGCTGTCACGCCCGGGCGCGGGTGGCGCCGCCGTTGGCCTGGACCACCTGGCCGACCATGGCCGACATCCGGAAGTCGGCCAGGAGTGCCACCACCGCAGCCATCTCTTCGGCGGTGCCGATTCGTCCGAGCGGGATGCCCGCGGCATACCGCCGGTGCATCTCCTCGAGGGTGGTCCCCGCGTCCCTGGCGTCGACCTCGAGCTGCGGGGTGTCCGTGACGCCCGGCGCGACGGCGTTGACGATGATCCCCTCGGGGGCGAGCTCGCGACCGAGGGTCTTGACGAGGGAGACCAGTCCGGCCTTCGACGCGGCGTATGCCGTGGCGCCCGGCCAGCCGGTGATCCCCCACTCGCTCGTGACGACGACGATGCGGCCCGCCCCCTTGGCACGCATGTGCGGGAGCACGGCCTGCACGAGGTGGAAGGTCCCCCCGAGGTTGGTGTCGACAACCTTCCACCAGTCCTCCGGGTCGTGCTCCAGGAAGGGCGCCATGGTCATGTAGGCGTGGTTCGCGACGAGCACGTCGAGGCCTCACGTGGCCTCTGCCACCGCCGAGACCAGTGAGCGAACCTGTCCGGGGTCGCTCACGTCGCCGGGCGCGGTGAGGCCGCCGATCTCGTCGGCCAGGGCGCGCAGAGGGTCCGAGTCGTGCAGGTCGTTGACCGCGACGACCGCGCCCTCGCGGGCCAGCCGCCGGGCGTGCGCGGCGCCCATGCCCTGAGCCGCACCGGTGACGAGGGCCACCCTTCCCGCCAGGGGGCCTGGCGATGCGGGTTCGGCAGCCATTCAGATCACCGCCCCCGCGTTGACGTTGAGGACCTCGCCGACACAGAACGTGCCCTCTTCGACGAGGAAGGCGACGCACAGGGCGACCTCCTCGGGAGTCACGAGCCGCCGCAGGGGCAGCGTTGCGAGGTAGTCGGGCGCGCGCCACGGGGAGTCCGGTCCGATCAGTGGGGTGTCGGTCGGGCCGGGGGCGACGGCGTTGACGCGCACGCCCTGAGGGGCGACCTCGGCAGCGAGGCTGCGCACCAGACCGAGGATCGCGCCCTTGGCGGCTGCGTAGTGCGCGTCCTCGGCGCCGCCGCCGACCGCCAGCTCACTGGCAATGGCCACGAAGGACCCGTCGCCCCGGCGGAGCATCGTTGGCAGGGTGGCGCGCGCCAGGTTGGCCGTACCGCCCACGTGGACCCGCAGCATGCGGTGCCACTTGTCCGCCGTGATGTCGGCGACGGGCAGCATCTCGTAGTAGCCGGCCACGTTGACGGCGGCCGCGACGGGTCCGAGACGGTCCTCCACGTCGCGAACGGCCCCGGCCACGGCGGCGGCATCGGTGACATCCACCTGCACGCTGTGGTCGGCGGCTGAGGCAGGCTGCAGGTCGAGGCTGGCCACCGCCCAGCCGCGCGCACTGAGCTCCGCGACGACCGCCCGTCCGATCCCACTGGCTCCGCCGGTGACGACGGCCGTACGGCTTCCGGGCCGGGCACGGCCTGCTGACCCGACTGGCGTGGCGGTCACCGCACTTCCCTGGCAACGTCCTCGCGCTCGTCCTCCGCTTCCTCCGCGTCAATGACGCGGGCGTCGAGGATCCGCGGACGCACCGAGGCGAAGATCGCGAAACCGACGAGGCCGAGCACGCCGACGACGATCCAGACCGACCAGTCGAGCCACCGCTGCGGGTACACCGGCCGAGGCCAGGAGATGTTCAAGAACTCCAGGAGTGCCCACACCGTGGCGATGGCGGTGATCGGCAGCGACAGCCTGCCCAGCGTGAACGGGCCGGGCCGCCACTGCCCGCGTGCCTGCACGACGAGTGCCCCGACCAGCGCGAAGAGGAAGGCCAGGTAGAAGCCTCCGGTCGTGAAGTTGACCATCAGCGTGTAGATGTTCGTGGCGACGTTGCTCAGCAGGAACAGACCGGCGCCGATCACGGTGGTGACGAGGATGGCCGCCGTCGGGAGGCGGGCGCCCCTGCTGAGGCGGCCCAGCACGTGGGAACCGGGCAGCGCGCCGTCGCGGGCGTACGACCAGATGACCCGGGAGGCGGAGGTCTGCAACGCCAGGAAGCTGGCGAGGAAGCCGATCACGAAGAGGAGCTCGACCGGTTTGGCGATGCCAGAGCCGAGAGCACTCGTCAGGGTTTCATAGACCGGGTCCGCCACCTTCCCCGCCGCCACGGCGTCGAGGTCCGGGATGGCAAGGATGATCGCGAGGCTGGAGTACATCACCACGATCGCGATGAAGGTGAGCGAGAAGATGACGGACTTGGGCAGGTTCTTGCGCGGCTCGTGCACCTCCTCGGCGATGGCACCGGCGCTCTCGAAGCCGACGAACGA
Organism: Pedococcus sp.; assembly: GCA_036278335.1. Classification (GTDB taxonomy): domain Bacteria; phylum Actinomycetota; class Actinomycetes; order Actinomycetales; family Dermatophilaceae; genus Pedococcus_A. Next base: position 15,632 of record DASULG010000197.1, on the reverse strand, counting down.
CCATCCGATGAAGGCCACCGCGACCAGGAACGGGCCGGACAATGACAGGTAGCCTCCTGCGGTGTCTCCCCCGCCCTGCGTCAGGACGCTGAGCGAGTTCTCGCGGTGGAAGAGCAGGAGCCAGGTGCCGAGGCCGAGCGAGCCCACCACCTCGGCGATGATGCTTGCGCTCATGAAGATCTTCAGGGCCTGCCGCCCGACGAGGTTGACGGCCGTGCCGAGCAGCAGGATGACCAGGGCGATGCTGGCCCGTTGCGTGCCGGTGGGAGCCTGCACGCCGGCGATGTTCGCGACGAAGCCCGCTGCGCCCAGCGCGACGGTGGCCATGGCGATGACGAGGGTCCACATGTAGGCCCACCCGGCGAACCAGCCGTAGCCGGTGCCGAGCAGCCTGCGTGACCACTGGTAGATCGAGCCCTCGATGGGCCAGCGCGAGACGAGCATGGCGAAGGTGAACGCCACCAGCAGCTGCCCGGCGAAGACGAGCAGGAACCCCCACCAGAAGCTCGGGCCGGCGGCGGTCAGCGCCAGGCCGAAGATGCCGTAGAGCGCGACGATCGGTGAGATGAAGGCGAACGCGAAGGCGAACGAGGACCACAGCGTGAACTCGCGCCGAAGGACGTGGCCCTCGGTGATGTGAACAGTTTCTTGGGACATCGTTGTCTCCTCGCTCACTCGTGTTGAATCCACGATCGCCACCCCCAGTGGCCGGCGCAAGGGAGTGGACAAAGACGTTAGGCAGACTCTGGCCGAGGCTTCTGGGTTGGCCTCTGCATGGCCGTGACGAGGGGGGCTGGTCCGGTGACCGCCGGCGGGCTCCAGCGCCGGATGCGGTGCGCGCAGGCGCACGGCGCGGCATACGGTGGATCGCATGGCCAACCGTCTCGCGACGTCCACCTCCCCCTACCTCCTGCAGCACCAGGACAACCCGGTCGACTGGCAGGAGTGGTCGCAGGAGGCCTTCGACGAGGCCCAGCGGCGCGACGTGCCGGTCCTGCTCTCCGTCGGGTATGCCGCGTGCCACTGGTGCCACGTCATGGCCCACGAGTCCTTCGAGGACGAGCAGGTGGCCCGGGCCGTCAACCGCGACTTCGTGGCCATCAAGGTCGACCGGGAGGAGCGGCCGGACATCGACGCGGTCTACATGGCGGCGACGACGGCGCTGACCGGCCACGGCGGCTGGCCGATGACCTGCTTCCTGACGCCCGGCGGCGAGCCCTTCTACTGCGGCACGTACTTCCCCCGCGACCACTTCCTCCAGCTGCTGCAGGCGATCCACGAGACGTGGGAGGAGCAGCGGGAGCAGGTGCTGCAGACGAGCGGGTCGATCGTGGCCCGCCTCAAGGAGATCAGCGGGGCGCTGCCCGCGCAGGTCATCGGCGAGGAGGTCCTTGCCGGCGCCGTGCAGCGGCTGGCCGGCCAGTTCGATGCGGCCCGGGGCGGGTTCGGCGGCGCGCCCAAGTTCCCGCCGTCGATGGTCCTGGAGTTCCTGCTGCGCCACCATGGCCGCACCGGGTCGCGTGACGCCCTCGTCATGGCCGAGCAGACCTGCGAGGCGATGGCGCGGGGTGGCATGTACGACCAGCTCGGCGGCGGGTTCGCCCGGTATGCCGTGGACGCGGACTGGGTGGTGCCGCACTTCGAGAAGATGCTCTACGACAACGCGCAGCTGCTGCGGGTCTACACGCACCTGCACCGCGCGAACGGCTCAGCGCTGGCACGCCGGGTCGCCCTGGAGACCGCTGAGTTCCTGCTGCGCGAGCTCGGCACCGCGGAGGGCGGTTTCGCCTCCGCGCTCGACGCCGACACGAACGGCGTCGAGGGGCTGACCTACGCCTGGACACCTGCCCAGCTGAGCGAGGTGCTCGGACCGGTCGACGGCCCCGCGGCCGCGGAGCTGCTGAGCGTCACCGACAGGGGGACCTTCGAGCACGGCACCTCCACCCTCCAGCTCCGCCGCGACCCGCAGGACCCGGCGTGGTGGCAGGGCGCGCGAACGCGGCTGCTCGAGGCCAGGGCCGCAAGGCCTCAGCCCGCGCGTGACGACAAGGTCGTCACCTCCTGGAACGGCCTGGCCATTGCCGGCCTCAGCGAGGCCGGGACCCTGCTCGGAACGCCGGCGCTGGTCGAGGCCGCGCGGGCCTGCGCGGACTTCGTGCTGCGCGAGCACCTCGTCGACGGCCGGCTGCGTCGGGCATCCCGGGGTGGGGCGGCGGGCAGCGCCGCAGGCGTCCTCGACGACTACGGCAACCTCGCCGAGGGACTCCTCGCCCTGCACCAGGCCACCGGCGAGTCTCGCTGGCTGGAGGCCGCCGGGGAGCTGCTCGACGTCGCCAGGTCCCGGTTCGCGGCGCCGGACGGGGGCTTCCACGACACGGCCGACGACGCCGAGCCCCTCTTCACGCGTCCGCGGTCCCAGGGCGACAACGCCGAGCCCTCGGGGCAGGCGGCGCTCGCTGGGGCGCTGCTCACGTATGCCGCCCTGACCGGCAGCACCGCGCACCGCGATGCGGCCGAGGCGGCGCTCACCGCGTCGGGGCTGCTGGCCGCGACGGACCCGCGCTTCGCCGGGTGGACCCTCGCCGCGGCCGAGGCAGCGCTGGCCGGACCACTGCAGGTGGCCATCGCCTACGGGCGCGGGCAGGCGGCACAGGCGGAGGCCCTGGTGGCCGAAGCGCGCCATTCCCAGTCCCCCGGGCTGGTGCTGGCCCACGGCGGTCCTGACACGCCCGGCATACCGCTGCTGGCGGGCCGACCGTTGGTCCGGGACCGGGCGACCGCCTACGTGTGCCGCGGTTTCGTCTGCGACGCGCCGGTCACCGAGCTGGAGGCGCTGCGCGCCGCGCTCGCCTAGACGCTGACCAGGTCGGCGACTAGAGACTGACCAGGTCGGCGACCTGCTCGCGGGACCAGTGCAGGCTCACGCCCGGGCACTGGTGCAGGTAGTCGGCGAGCTCCTCGTCGCTGTGGTCGTGGGTCTCGCGCAGACCCTGGGCGACCATCGCGAGGTAGGGTTCCGACGGCGGGCGGTGCTCGACGTCGGCGGTCTCAGGGCTCGTGAAGGTGAGCATCGGCTGCCCCTCGAGCTCGCCGACGAGGTGGAGCGACTCGTACCTGCCGGGGCCCAGCGTGTGCTGCCGCTCCTCGAGAACGGTGCTGAGGTCGAGGTCCTCGCCGGGGTCGCGGTGCATCTCCTGCGCAGCGACGTCGGCGAACTGGCTCTCGGTGATGAGGTAGGCGCGACCCAGCGCCTGGCCCGCCGAGTCGGCATCGTAGAAGGCGATGCCCCCGCCCCAGGTGGGCGAGTGCCAGCCGAAGTACACCTGCCCCGGCAGGACCACGGCCGTGTCTGCGGCCGGCTCGGTGCGGTCGCGGGCTCCGGGGTAGTCCCGGGACGCGCCCTCAGGACGGCCGCCCTGCAGATAGCAGAGAAAGCGGTCGCGCGAGAGGTTCGAACCGTAGCTGGCGTACCAAAGATGCATCAGCGCCACTCTGCCACGCGTCGCCCCTGGGCGCCGGTCGCGTCTAGAGAACGAGACTGCGGTATGCCGGGTCGCGAAGCGCCATCGTGGCCTGTGCGGCCTCTGGGTCCACGAAGATCGCGGTGGCCCAGATGTCGGCCCAGAGCAGGCTGGGCCCGGTCACCGTGGCGGAACCGGGTCGGTCGACGGGGTTGCCGGTGCGGGGATCGGTGATGTGCGCACCGCGCGCTGCGTTGCCCGACGTGGCCACCGCCCCGACCGTCAGCTCGACGGTGGCCGCGATGCGGGTGCGCTCGGCGGGGTCCTCGATGCCGACTCTCCACGGGCTCACCTCGCCTGCGTACTTCCCGGTTCCGGCGAGGATGTCACCGCCGGCGTTGATGCAGAACGAGGTCCCGTCGACCAGTTCGAGGTGACGCGCGGCGCCCTCGACCGCCCAGCCCTTCACCAGCCCGGTGGGGTCGAAGACCCGACGGCCGTCCACGCGGTCGGGCAGGTCTGCAGTGAACAGCCCGCCGGTCCGCTCGGCCGCCTCGGCGCACAGGCCGCGCACCTCCGCCAGCCAGGGGTGGGCCTCGTCCGGGGACAGCTCACCGCGCCGGACCCGCATGAGGTCGCTGTCCGCCCGCCAGGGGCTGAGGACCGCGTCGACCCTGCGCAGGTGGGAGAAGGCCTGGGCGACAGCCGTTTCCGTCTCCGTGTTCCTGGCCGTGTTCGCGGCCGTGTTCGCGGCCGTGTTCGTGGCCGTGTTCGTCGCCGTGTTCGTTCCCACCGTCCCGCGCACATGGATCGAGATGGGCATGCCCATGATCTGCTCGACCCACGCGCGCCGATCGGGCCCCGCGCTGACCGTCACAGCCCGGCCTGGTCGAGCGCGGACTGCAGCGACTGGATGTAGCCGTCCGAGGTGACCGTCGCACCCGAGACCATGTCGATGTTCGCGTTCTGGGTGCCGACGACCTCGCTGTCGAGGACCGGTACGGCGTAGGAGTTGATCTCGTCGTCGCGGGGGTTGCCCGAGGGCACCTGCAGGACGTCCGAGGCGGTGATCTTGCCGTTCTTCACGGTGATCTGGACCTGCACCGGTCCCCACTGGGTCTGTGCCGTGTCGCCCGCGTAGGTCTTCGCAGCCGCCGCGGAGGAGGAGCCGGATGAGCCCGACGAGGACCCGGAGGAGCCGGACGACCCGCTGCTGCTCTGGCCGGAGCTGCCGCTCGAGGTCGAGCCGGAGGACGTGCCGCTGTCGGTCTGCCCCGAGCCGCTGGCCTGGCCCGCGATCACCGTGGTGGGTGCGGCCCCGGCGCTCGAGGTGGACGTGTGGTAGCTGAACAGCAGGACCACGCTGGTCATCGTTCCGAGGAGCCAGAGGGTGATGCGTCGCATGACGGGCCTCCTAGTAGGCGAAGCGCTCGAGGTGGATGTGCTCGGGTGGGACGCCGCAGTCCAGGGCGGCTTGTCGAGCGGCCTCCATCCATGCAGGGGCGCCGCAGAGAAAGACGTCGTGGTTGGCCACGTCGGGCACCAGCTCGAGCAGCGCCTCCGCGTCGCTGAGGTGCGCGGCCTGGGCCGGGAGCCAGCTGTCGCGACCCGGCATGCGCGGGCCCTCGATGACGACGTGACGGGCGCCGCGCTGTGCGGCCAGCGAGCGGATCTCATCGGCCAGCACGAGCCGGTCCCGTGAGCTCGCACGCTGGACGACGGTGACGTCGCCCGGCTCCTGCGGCAGGGCCTCGAGGAGCGCGCGCAACGGCGCGATGCCGATGCCGGCTCCCATGAGGAGGACCTTGCGGCGCGTGCGCACGCCCGGGTGCATCCGGCCGTAGGGCCCCTCGACGAGGACGCGCGTCCCGGGCCGCAGCGCGGCCAGCCGGGCGCTTCCCTCGCCGAGGTGCGCGGCAGTCAGGCGAAGGGTCGAGCCGTCGGGGGCAGCGGATACCGAGAAGGGGTTTCCCCGGCTCCAGCCGGTCCCGTCGAGGAAGCGCCAGGTGAGGAACTGGCCCGCCTCCACGGGCAGGCCGGCGACGCCTAAGCCGGAGACCGTGACACTGGTGGCGCCTGCCCCCTCGGGCCGCACGGAGTGGACGACGATCGGCGCGCGCAGCGACCGCCAAAGCGGCACGCCCACGCGGAAGACCAGGATGGCGCCGGCAGCCACGGCATACAGGCCCCACCAGAAGACCGTCGCGAACGGCGAGCTCAGGAACTCCTTGCCGGTCCACAGCTGGTGAGGCAGCGCCAGCCCGGCACCGAGGTAGGCGTAGAGGTGGATCAGGTGCCACGACTCGTAGCGCAGCCGCGCCCGGGCTTTCTTGACCGACGTGACGACGACCAGGCAGAGCGCCACCGTCGCGCCCACGGCGAGCAGCATTCCGGGGTAGTCCACGACGAGCCCCACGATGGTGCCCCACAGGCCCTTCGGGGAGGCCGCGGCATACCCGAGGGTGATGAGCACGATGTGCGCCCACAGGAGGTTGAAGGACGTGAACCCGACCGTGCGGTGCAGGCGCGCCAGCCCGTCCTGGCCCCAGGCCTGCTCGAACCACGGCACGCGTGCCATGAGGAACACCTGGACCAGCAGCAGGGCCGAGGCGACCAGGCCGGTGAGGCGTCCCGTGCTGGTGAGGACGCCCGCGAGCGTGCCGATCCCGGTCAGCCCGCCGCCCTGGACCCAGAGCGCCGTCACCCACAGCAGCACCGCCCACAGCAGCGCGGCCGAGACGTCCCGCCACCAGCGGGGAACCGTGCGGGGGCGGCGGTGAGGGTATGCCGCGCGGCCGGGTGCGGAGGCCGGCACGGCGTTCGCGGAAGGCAGGTCGGTCGTGGTCACACCAGAACTCTGGGGGCCGAACCTGAGGAGTTGCTGTGTGGCTGCCGTGGGGCCTCGGTGAGGTGGCTGCTAGTCCCTGAGCGCGACGACGTGGCCGTCGACGAGGACCACGTCGGCGCCGGGGGCCGTCGGGACGACCCGGCGGGCATTGGCCTCGTCGCTGTTCTCCACCCACGCGCGGGCGTCCTCGGGCTCGCGCCCCGCTGCGACGTGCCGCTGCACCAGCCGGTGCTGGCGGAGGCTGTCGTCGAGCGCGCAGAACCAGACCTCGTCCAGCAGCGAGCGCACGTCAGCCCAGTCGCCCTCGTCGAGGAGGAGGTAGTTCCCCTCCGTGAGCACGACGTCGACCTCGGACGGCACGACGATGTCGTCCGGGACCGGCTCCCCCACGGCGTGGTCGAAGCTCGGTGCGGTGACCACCGGCCGACCGGGGTCGCGCACGGCGGCCAGCACACCGGCATAAGCGTGGGCATCGAAGGTGTCCGGGGCGCCCTTGCGGTCACGGCGCCCCAGCCGCTCGAGCTCGGCGTTGGTCAGGTGGAACCCGTCCATGGGCACATGGGCCACCCGACCGGCCAGGTCGGCCCGGCGCGCGACCGCGGCGAGCACCTCTGTTACCAGGAAGGTCTTGCCGGCCCCGGGAGCGCCGGCGATGCCGACGACCACGCGGCGGTCGTGCCGGTCGCGCAGTCTCGCGATCCGCTCCAGCAGAACGTCTGTGTCGACTGCCACGCTCAGCTCCAGAGCCCCAGGACCGAGCCGCCGATGCGGATGATGAACGCGACGATCACGATGATGAAGACTACGCGCACGAACGCGCTGCCCTTGGCCACCGCGGTGCGTGCGCCGGTGTAGCCGCCGGCCAGGTTCATGGCCGCCATCACGGCGCCGACCTTCCACATCACGTGGCCGCCGGGGATGAAGACGACGAGCGCACCGAGGTTGGTGGCGAAGTTGGCGATCTTCGCCTTGGCGCTGGCCTCGAGGAAGGCGTAGCCCATGAGCCCGACGAGGGCGAAGACCAGGAACGAGCCCGTGCCCGGGCCGAGGGCGCCGTCGTAGACGCCGATGCAGAACCCGGTCAGCATCGCCACGAGGGTGTGTCGGTGGCCGTCGAACCGCAGGGCCGTCTCGTGGCCCATGCGGGGTCTGGCGACGGTGTAGGCACCGACCACGATGAGCATGACGAGGATGACCGGGTTGAACGCGCTCTTGGGGATGTGCAGCCCGATGAGCGCGCCGCCGATGGCCCCGAGGAAGGCGACGCCGGCCATCGGCAGTGCCGTCCGCAGGTCCGGCCGCACCCGCCGCACGTAGGTCAGGGAGCTGGTCGCCGTGCCGGCGATGGAGGCGAGCTTGTTGGTCGCCAGCAGCTGGGCAGGGGCGGCGCCGGGGAAGCCGAGCAGCAGGGCCGGCAGCTGGATCAGGCCGCCGCCGCCCACCACCGCGTCGATCCAGCCCGCCGCGAACGCGGCGAGCCCCATGAACATCAGGGTGCTGAGCTCAGGGTCACCCACCGGGTCACCGGTCGAGGGCGGCGAGCCACCCGTCGATGATGTCGAGGATGTCGAGCAGCTCGTGCGCCTTGGCGTCGGGGGTGACGTTGACCGAGACCTGCTGGTCCAGGGGGATGTCGGAGTGCGGGATCCAGATGGCGCGCATGCCAACCTGCTGCGGGCCGTGCACGTCCTCGAAGAGCCGGTCGCCGACGTAGACCGACCGCTCCGGCGCGGCGCCAACCGCGGCGCACGCCGCCTGGAAGGCGGCCGGGTGGGGCTTCACGTGCTCGATCTCGGAGGAGTACACGTCGCCGTCGAGGAGGTCGAGCACGCCGTCGCGCTGGAACACCTCCCGGTGGTAGGCGCGGCTCCAGATGGTGTTCGACAGCACCCCGACCCGGATCCCCCGCTCGCGCAGGCCCTCCCACAGCGGCCGCACCTGCGGGTCGGTGTGGGTGTGCGGCTCCCAGAACCGCCGGTATGCCGCGAGCGCGAGGTGGTGCCGGTCGTGGGCGGGGTCGACCCCGGCCTCCGCGAGGATGGCGGCGATCGAAGCGCTCTCGTGCGTGTGCCGCCCTCGCTTCCAGGCCTGCTCCTCGGCCGCGTGGATGCGCAGCGCGAGGGAGTCGGCCTCGGCGAGGTCCTCGGGGGGCATCTGCGTGGTGTCGAGGGGCAGGCCGTGCACCTCACGGGCGTAGACCCGCCACTGCTGGGGCAGGTCCACCTCGTGCCACGGCGTCAGCGTGCCGCCCCAGTCGAAGATGACGGCGTCGACGGGCTGGTGGCCGCGGCTCACGCCCCGGCCCCGCGCACTGCGGCCACGACGGCGTCGACGACGCCGGCGACCGGGACCTCGGTGCGCTCCCCCGACGCGCGGTCCTTGACCTCGACCTTGCCCTCGGCGAGCCCACGCCCGACGACGACGATGGTCGGCACGCCGATCAGCTCGGAGTCCTTGAACTTCACGCCCGGGCTGACCCCCTTGCGGTCGTCGAAGATTACGGTCAGGCCCTGCGCCTCAAGGTCGTTCGCGATCTCGGCGCCCTTGACGAAGACCTCCTCGTCCTTGCCGGTGGCGACCAGGTGCACGTCGGCCGGAGACACCTCGCGGGGCCAGACCAGCCCGAGGTCGTCGTGGTTCCCCTCGGCGATGGCGGCCACTGCGCGTGAGACGCCCACGCCGTAGGAGCCCATCGTGACGGTGACGAGCCTGCCGTTCTGGTCGAGCACCTTCAGGTCGAGGGCCTCGGCGTACTTCTTGCCCAGCTGGAAGATGTGGCCCATCTCGATGCCACGGGCGGTCTCGAGGGCGTGCCCGCAGTTCGGGCACTCGTCGCCCGCGCGCACCTCGGCTGCCTCGATCGTGCCGTCCGCGGTGAAGTCGCGCCCGGCCACGAGGTCGATGACGTGCTTGCCGGGCTCGTTGGCACCGGTCACCCACCGGCTGCCCTCGACGACGCGCGGGTCGAGGAGGTAGCGGACCTTGGCAGTCCCCTGCTCGCCCAGGGCACCGGGGCCGATGTAGCCCTTGACCAGCGCGGGGTACGCCGCGAACGCCGCCTCGTCGAAGGCCGCCAGCTCGGCCGGCTCGACCTGCGCTCCCAGGCGCTTCTCGTCGATCTCGCGGTCTCCGGGCACGCCGATGGCCAGGGGCTCGCGCCTGCCGTCGGGGTAGGCGAGCATGACGAGGACGTTCTTGAGGGTGTCGCCGGCCCCCCAGGGACGGTCGTCCCGCGGGAAGTGCTCGTTCAGGTGCGCCACGAGTGTCTCGATCGTGGGGGTGTCAGGCGTCTCCTCGGCGTGGGCGGCCGGGACGTCGTCGAAGGCGACCGGCTCGGGAGCGGGCACGTTCACGGCCTCCACGTTCGCGGCATACCCGCAGCTCGCGCAGCGCACGTAGGTGTCCTCGCCGTTCTCGGCCGTGGCGAGGAACTCCTCGCTCTTGCTGCCGCCCATCGCACCGGCCATCGCCTGGACGATCACGTAGTGGAAGCCCAGGCGGTTGAAGATCCGGATGTAGGCGTCGCGGTGCAGCTGGTAGGCCTTGTCGAGCCCCGCCTCGTCGATGTCGAACGAGTAGGAGTCCTTCATGACGAACTCGCGCCCGCGCAGCAGACCGGCACGGGGGCGGGCCTCGTCGCGGTACTTCGTCTGGATCTGGTAGATCGACAGCGGCAGGTCCTTGTAGGAGCTGTAGAGGTCCTTGACCGTGAGGGTGAACATCTCCTCGTGGGTCGGGCCGAGGAGGTAGTCGGCGTCCTTGCGGTCCTTGAGGCGGAAGATGTTCTCGCCGTACTCCTCCCAGCGGCCGCTGGCCTCGAAGGGCTCCTTCGGAAGCAGTGCGGGGAACAGGAGCTCCTGGGCGCCCATGGCGTCCATCTCCTCGCGCACGATGCGCTCGATGTTGCGCAGCACTCGCAGCCCGAGGGGCAGCCAGGTGTAGATGCCAGGAGAGACGCGGCGGATGTAGCCCGCCCGGACCAGCAGCCGGTGGCTCGGCAGCTCAGCATCGGCCGGGTCCTCGCGAAGCGTTCGCAGGAACAGGGCGGACATGCGCAGGGCCACGGGATCTCCTCCAAGGGGTGACAGAACCTCCAGAGGATATCGGTCAGCGCTGTGCCGGTCTCACCCGATTTGCCCGTGGGCTCTCGCGGCGGCACACGGGGAGCTCAGGACCACCGTGTGGGGTGGTCTCGAGGCGGCCGGTGGCCCGGAGCGCGGTCCGGATCAGGGGCAGCTGGAGGGGCAGCCGGGCGAGGGTCGCAGCGAACACCGCCCGCGAGGCCGCGTCCCGCCGGCGTGTGGCCCGCTGGGCGTGGCTGAGGCACATCTGGACGTTGCCCGGGTAGACCGCCACGAGCAGGACCGCGCTGGCCCAGCCGGCGGCCCGGCGGGTACGCGGGTACAGCAGTCCGGCGCCGCACAGGAGCTCGGCGACACCCGACAGGTGGACGAGGAAGCGAGGGGCCGGCAGCGCGCCGGGGATCAGCGGCTCGAAGACCTGGGGCCGGACCAGGTGCATGGTGCCGGACGTGAGGAAGAGCGCGGCGAGGCCCGCGACATCCTTGGGCAGGGCGGGAACCGGTGCGCTCACTGCCTCATCGTGTCACTGCCGGTCTGCCTCGTGTCACTGCCGGGCCACCTCGTGTCACTGCCGGTATGCCGTGTGGGCACGGACCGGGGGTCAGCCCGCCGGATCACCCCCACGGGTGCTCTCCAGGTGGCGGAGCCGGGCAGCTGGGCCGCGGGTCTCGCGGTTCACAGGAGGACGGTGGTGAAGGTGCCGACATCCTCGAAGCCGACGTGGGCGTAGGTGGCCCGCGCACTGGTGTTGAAGTCGTTGACGTACAGCGTCACCCAAGGCGCCCGGGCCGCCATCACCTGCTCGACCACAGCGGCCATCGCCGGGACGGCGAGGCCGTGGCCGCGCAGGCGCGGGGCCAGCCAGACGCCCTGGATCTGGGCGCAGCCGAGGGCGACGGAGCCGACATCCGCCTTGAAGATCACCTCGTCGTCCTCGATGACGACGTAGGTGTGCTGCCGGTCGATCAGGGACAGCAGGCTGGAGCGGTAGGCGTGGCCGCTGCCGGTGTAGGGCGGGTAGCCGATCTCGGCCGTGAACATGTGCGCTGCCGCCGGCATGACGAGGTCGACCTCGTCGGCGGTCGCGGGGCGGACCCGGGGGTCGAGCTCGACCCCGAGGTCGGACGGGCGCGTCATGGTGCTCATCAGCGGCTGCTGCGGCCGCACGGCGCGCGCGGGTCCCCATGATGGCGAGAGCAGCCGCCAGAGCTCGCCCACCTGCTCGGAGGGGCCGAGGATGGAGGCGCAGTGGCGGCGCCAGCGACGGACGCGGTCAGCGAAGGCGGCGACGGTGGGCTCGTCCGCCTCCACCGGCACGAGGTTGGCGCTGGCCCAGCACATCGCCTCCAGCCGCCCGTCCTCCCGGTAGCCGAGGAGCGTGCCGGGCTGGCTGCTGAGGACGCCTTCGAGGATGCGGGCTGCGACGAACACGTTCGAGGCCAGGTCGCGGCTGCACAGCTCGAGCGCGTCATCGCGGTCGGCTGTAGTCAGCGCCTGTACGGGCGACTTGGTGCGCAGCACGCGCCCAGCCTATGTGCTGGGGCACGCCTGACGCGCCCCAACGGGCCTGCAAGGAGGCTGTCCCGGGCGGCTCGGCGGCCCCGGAGGTAGCGTCGACGTCATGCGCATCGGAAAGAACGTCGAGATCCGCCCGCTCGGCGGGGCACCGGGCTGTCTGGCGATGATCCTGGTCTCAGTCGTCCTGTCCATCCTGCTGACCGTGGTGCTGAACCTTCTTCTCCGGTAGCCCCGGCCACGTCCCGAGGCAGGCCGTGGGGTCGTCCTGTGGATGATGTGGTGTTGCGAATTCCGGCTGTGGACAACCCTTTTCGCGTTCTCTGGGTCGAGTTTGACTGTCGGTGGTCGGGTCTAGGTTGGTGTCATGTCCACCACCGCGGCCAGTGCTCCAGCGTTCGGTGAGCGGCCGGTGCTCTCCGAGGTGGCGGCCGCGCTCGCTGTGCTTCAGCGGGCCGAGGTCTCCCGGCTGTGGGCGCTGTCCGGCCCCGAGGTCGAGGCCGTCCTCGGCGCGCTGGAGCGGGTCCGGGCCACCGCCGAGGCGCAGCAGGTCGCGGTGATGGCAGAGGCCGGCGCCCGCGGGCTGGGTGCGGAGGCGGGCTGCTCGCCGGTGGACTGGGCCACCGTGGCCGCGCCCTCGATGAGCACCGGCCACGCGGCCACCCTGCAGGCCGTCGCGGCCGCCTGCCAGGACCCGCGCCTGGCCGCCCTCGCCGAGGCGGTCGGCGCCGGCACGCTCTCTCTGCCCAAGGCCGCCGCGCTGGCCCGGTTCCACACCGGCGGCGGCGCCGGTGGCCGATCCGGCCCAGCTCGCCGCCGACACCGCCATCCTGATCGAGGCGGCGCCGCGCCTGGGCGAGCGCCAGCTCGCGGTCGCGATCCGGCACGCCACCACCCTGCTGCGCCCCGAGCGCGAGGCCGAGCACCTGCAGGAGCGCCGCCGCGCCGCCCGGGCCCTGCACAAGGGCCCCGGCCCGGCTGGGATGTCCACCTACCGGCTGGTCCTGGACCCCGAGGGTGCCGCGATCCTCGACGCCGCGATCGACCCGCTGGCCGCGCCCAACCCCGGCGCCGGCGCCCCGGACCTGCGCACCCCCGCCGCCCGCCGCGCCGAGGCCCTGCTGGCCGTGGTCGGGCGCGGGGTCTCCTCCCCCGGACGCGCCCCCAAGACCGCCAAGGCCACCTTGGTGGTCACCCTCAGCCTCGAGACCCTCACCGGTCAGCTCCTGGGCACTGGGGGCGTCCCGACCCCCTGCCGGACCTGCGGCACCACCCCCACCCCCACCAGGCCGTCGGGGGCCGCGCTGACGCTCGGCCAGGAGCTGCTCACCCCTGCCACCGTGCGCCGCCTGGCCTGCGAGGCCGACCTCATCCCCGCCGTCCTGGGCACCGACTCCGAGGTCCTCGACCTCGGCCGCACCCGGCGCCTGGTCCCGCCCGCGCTGCGCCTCGCCGCCTGGCTGCGCGATGCCGGCTGCACCTGGCCCGGCTGCACCGTCCCGGCCCAGTGGTGCGACGCCCACCAGGCCACCCCCTGGTGGCGCGGCGGGCGCACCTCCCTGGCCAACACCGCCCTGCTCTGCGGCCGCCACCACACCCTGGCCCACGAGCGCGACCTGACGCCCACCATCACCGACACCACGGTCACCTGGCACCTCTAGCGGCCCCGCCCCACACCCCGCCACCCTCGGCCGGGGCCCACTCCCTGCGCGGAACCGCCAAGCGGTCCCCACCCACGGCCCTGCGGCCTGCGGCGCAGCGGAGGGTGGCCGAAGGCGCCCGGCGTCAACGCGCTGGACGTGCTAGCTGGGTGAGACGGTCCTGCGCATCACGCAGTGGTTCTTCCCCTTGGGCCGCTCGTAGCGGAAGCCAGCCTTCTCGAACAGACTGCGCGTGCCGTTGTAGAGGAAGGAGCCCGAAGTCCTCTTGCCCAGCGTGTCCTGTGGATATGCCTCCACCACACCGCCGCCCGCCTGCCCGATCAGGTCCAGGGCGTCACGAAGCGCCACCGCTGCGACACCCTTGCGCCGGTAGTCCCTGTCGACGAAAAAGCACGTGAGGCGGTAGTCAGGCGCCTTGTCGAGGCCCGCGTTGTACTCCTTCAGGTGGTAGATGCTGGGAAGCTCATCCGGAGAACCGTATTCGCACCACGCCACGGCGAGGTCACCGTCACGGCATCTCCCGTCTGCGGCCCCGGTGGCGCAGGTGGCGCAGGTGGCTCAGCCGACGGTGACCGAAGGTGTCCCAGCGCTCGCCTCGTCGACGGGCTCGCCCATCTCCTCGGCGATGCGCATGGCCTCCTCGATCAGGGTCTCGACGATCTGCGACTCGGGCACCGTCTTGATGACCTCGCCCCTGACGAAGATCTGGCCCTTGCCATTGCCAGACGCCACACCGAGGTCGGCCTCTCGCGCCTCTCCGGGGCCGTTGACGACGCAGCCCATGACCGCGACCCGCAGCGGCACGGTCATGCCCTCGAGCCCGGCGGTGACCGCGTCGGCCAGCTTGTACACGTCGACCTGGGCGCGCCCGCACGAGGGGCACGAGACGATCTCCAGCTTGCGGGGCTTGAGGTTGAGCGACTGCAGGATCTGGTTGCCGACCTTGACCTCCTCGACGGGAGGGGCCGACAGCGAGACGCGGATGGTGTCCCCGATTCCCTTGGACAGCAGCGCGCCGAACGCGGTCGCCGACTTGATGGTGCCCTGGAACGCCGGGCCGGCCTCGGTCACCCCGAGGTGGAGCGGCCAGTCCCCCCGCTCGGAGAGCATCTCGTAGGCCCGCACCATCACGACGGGGTCGTTGTGCTTGACGGAGATCTTGAAGTCGTGGAAGTCGTGCTCCTCGAACAGGCTGGCCTCCCAGACCGCAGACTCCACCAGGGCCTCGGCGGTGGCCTTGCCGTACTTCTCGAGCAGGCGGGGGTCGAGCGAGCCGGCGTTGACCCCGATGCGGATGGAGACCCCCGCGTCCTTGGCGGCCTGCGCGATCTGCTTGACCTGGTCGTCGAACTTGCGGATGTTGCCCGGGTTGACCCGAACGGCGGCGCAGCCGGCGTCGATGGCAGCGAAGACGTACTTGGGCTGGAAGTGGATGTCGGCGATCACGGGGATCTGCGACTTCCTGGCAATGGCCGGCAGCGCCTCGGCGTCATCCTGGCTCGGGCACGCCACGCGCACGATGTCGCAGCCCGATGCCGTGAGCTCGGCGATCTGCTGCAGGGTCGCGTTGATGTCGGTGGTCGGCGTCGTGCACATCGACTGCACCGAGATCGGTGCGTCGCCCCCCACCTCGACCTTGCCGACCCTGATCTTCCGCGTCTTGCGGCGCGGAGCGAGCACGGGAGCAGGGGCGGACGGCATGCCAAGCGAGACGGTCATGGAAGAAGTATCCCAAAGTCTGGACTCGCCGCTTGACTGCACCCATGACGCTGGCAGGGGGGCCTCGACGCCGCCATCACCAGAGCAGCCGATGCACAACGCGAGAGGAGCCGCCTCGCGACCTGTGGAGACTCGCTGGACGAGGAGGCGACCCAGCTCGAGGAGCTCGTGGCAGAACGGCGAAAGGCCCTCACCAACGAGACCAGGGACGGCCACGCGCCTAGCGAAACCCTCAGCGGCCGAGGCGGACAGGTCCCGCCGAGGCGGAGAGGTCCCGCCGAGGCGGACAGGTCAGCCGCCGAGGCGGACAGGGTTGACGATGTCGGCGTAGATGAGCAGCACGGAC
>DASULG010000196.1:0-2390 GCA_036278335.1 Pedococcus sp. | reverse complement strand
TGACCTCGTGGATGAAGTCGAGGTCGACCACCCCGTCACTGGTGACCGGGAACGAGCGCATGGTGCCCACCCGCCGGCCCGCCTCCGAAAAGACATCCAGCTTGGACAGCACGGTCGTCCCGTCGACGTTGACGGAGAAGGACCGCTGCCCGGCCGCGCTCATCGCGGACTCGTCGAAGTACAGCCGAACCTGCAGCCCGGTGCCCGCGGGTACCGGGAAGGACCAGTGCATCTCCTTGCCGTCGCCCTTTGTCCCCGTGTCGTAGCGCTGGGTCGAGAACAGGGCGTTCGGGACATCGGGGTTCACGGTGGCATCGAGCTCGCTCAGTGTCGCCGTCGTGACCGTGGTGCCCGTCATCCGGTAGGGCGAGGGGTCGGTGGAGTCGGCCGCCCACCCGATTGAGCCATCCTCGGCGGGCAGCGCCGGCCCACCCACGTTGACCCGGTAGAGGGCGTTCGGCGTGGCGTTGCCGAAGCCGCCGGCGCGGTAGACGGTCCCCGGGAGGGAGGCCGCCTCCGTGCTCGTCGGCTGGCTGCCCCCGTCCAGGGGGAAGAAGGCCACCCTGCCGCGGTAGTACTTGCGGTTGCCCACGTAGTCGGTGTCGCTGCCGACGTAGAGGCCCTCCTCCGTCGCCAGCAGCGCGTACGCGCCTGCGCCACGCGGGTGCCGGGCGCCATTCCACTTCAGCGGCAGGCCGTTGAGCGGGTCGAGGGCCGCAATGCCGGGACGCGGCACAGCACCCTGGCCGGGCGCGTCCTGGGCGCTGCTGTTGTTCAGCCACCGCATGTGCCCGCCGACGTAGACCGCCTTGCCGGTCACGGCAACCGACCAGAACGTGTCGTTGCCGGTGCGGGCGATCCAGCTCGGTTTGACGTTGGCGCCGGAGGCGGCCGACTCGAAGCGGGTGGTCGTGTCGCAGTTGCTGCGGGTGCCGTCCTTGTTCTGCGGCGTCGACCCGCCGCCACCGGTGGCGACCGCGGCGAAGTAGCTGCCGTCCGGGCTGTACTGGATCTCGCGGACGTAGCTGTCGAAGGCCTTGGCACAGAGTGCCGTGTAGGCGAGGGAGTTCCAGTCCGCGTCGAGGACCGCGCCTGCCGGCTCGAGCCGGAACTTGGCGATCTGGTCGCGGGCCACCCCGTCGATGCTGGTGAAGTTCCCCATCACCATCATCTCGGTGCCGGTCGGGCTGACGTCCAGGGCCTTGACGCCCACGGGCGCCGACTTCCAGCCGTTGGTCGAGGTCCAGGAGTGGTGCCCCGCCAGCTGGGAGCTGAGGTAGCTGGTGACCGTCCCCGTGAGCGGGTCCAGTGAGGCGATCCCGGCGTGCGGCAGCCAGGTCGACTTGTTCCCGTTGCCGGCCACCGTGAACGCACCACCGACGAAGAGCCGGCCAGCAGCGAAGTCGAGCGCCTGGACGCGGCCGTCGAAGCCGGGCTTCTTCCACCCCTTGACGAGCTGGCCCGTCGCGAGGTCGAGCCGCGCCAGCTTCGTGACGGTGCCGTTGACCTTCGAGAACCCACCGCCGACATAGACGGTGTTGTCAGGGCCGGGCGAGAGCGTCTCCACCATGCCGTCGAGGACCGGCGCGAAGCCCGTGTCCACAGCACCCGTCGCCTGGTCGAACGCGAGGATGTACGGACGCGAGATTGAGCTCGTGGAGTCGCGGTTGATCACCGATGTGAAGTCGCCACCGAGCACCACCTTCGTGCCCACACGGGCAATGGCGAACACCGTGCCGTCCTGCACGTTGGGCGTGTTCTCCCCCGGCACCTCGTTGACGATGCCCGGATGCGCAATGTTCGGAACCGCCACCGCAGGCGGCATGGCCGCAAGCCCGAGCAGCCCCACCATGACCCCGGTCACGAGCGCGCCAATGTGCTTTGTCTTCATGGGATTTCCCCTCTTCCCACGGCCCCCAGCCGTCCGTCCGCCAAGGCGGAGACGTGCCCCGGACTTTACGCTTCGGGACCTGGTCATGGACTTCCTTTACCGAATCTCGCGCACTTCGCCGGCACCGCACCTGGGGGCAAAACAGGACGGATGGCCCGCTCCTGGGCCAGGTGACGCACTAGGCCGGGACCGCGTCGGAGGCCACGGCCGACAGGTCATCGGTGTCGTAGCCCCAGCGACGGATCTGGTCGCCGTGGTCACGCTCGATGGAGCGTCGGACCCAGCGCTGGAAGGGGCTGCCGGTCTTCATGGCCTCCCACTGCCGCGCGTAGCGGTCACTGCGCGACGCCAGCAGCGTGTCAGTAGGAACCGGTGAGGCCAGGCCCAACAGGTCGGCGACAGGCTCAAGCGCTGCAACGGGATTCGCCACGAGCGCCTCGTAGCGCACGACGTGCGTGCGCGTGAGGTGTGGCAGGTCCTGGAGGAACGTGTCATGCGC
>DASULG010000195.1:0-13626 GCA_036278335.1 Pedococcus sp. | reverse complement strand
GTCTCCTCCGCCCGGTGCGCGACCCCGTGCGCCGCCGCCAGACCCTGACATATGGCCTGACCGCCGCCTTGCCTGCAGCGTTGGCACGAGCCCGAGCCCCACACCGGCCGCGCGAGACAGTGTGGACGGGAGCCCGGCGGTCCTGGTCGTCTGACGCCACCCGTCCGGTCGGCTACCTGTGCTTACGGCGGGAAAGCGTGACCACGCAGTCCCGCCTCCGCCTCTACCACCCGACCGCGCCCGGGCGGGCACTCAGGGGTGATGCCCCGCGTGCCCCGGAGTCGTGGTGGGGAGCGGCGCGCCCGGTGTCACCGCAGGTGACTGCCGACCAGTCTCTGGGGAGCTGCCAGTCACGGCCGGGCCGATGACGAAGGCAGACAGGGCGAACATGCCAGTGAACACGGCAATGGCGATCGCAGGGGCGCTCCAGGTGCCGAAGCGGTGATGGAGGCGGCGCAACATCGGCACGGACAACAGCAGGCCAAGGGCATAGAGCAACGCGTTGCCGCCCGCGCCGGCGACGAATGCCGTCCCGGCGATGAGACCGACGTGGTGGAGCACGTGCGGCGCCAGTCCCAGGACTGCGCCGAGGGCGGCGGTGAGCCAGGCGCGGGCTGTGGTCAGCGGAGAGCGGGGCGCTGCACCCGGGGTAGCAGTCAAGGTCATCAGCGCTGCCCTTCGTCGGACGCTGGGAGTCCTGCTGGTGGGGTGCCGAAGTGGTCAGGGTCCGAGGCGAACTCGCTCCGGCAGCCCGGGGAGCAGAACCACCAGGTGCGGTCCCCCCAGGTCAGGTGTGGGCCGGTGGGTTCGACCGGCATCCGGCATACCGGGTCGATGGGCAAGGTGGTGATGGTCTTGAACCGCCCGTCCTCCAGCCACAGGACCCGGTCGGCGACCTCTCGGAGGCGGTCGTCGTGGCTGACGATGACTACGCAGCGCTGGTCGTCGTCCGCGAGCTGACGCAGCAGCCGGGCGAGGTCGCGGCCGCGGGAGGCGTCCAGGTTGGCGGTGGGCTCGTCGGCGAGCAGCACGGGCGGGTCGTTGGCCAGGGCGCGGGCGACGGCGACGCGCTGCTGCTCGCCGCCCGAGCGCTGGAGGGGACGCGCCCCGGCCCGGTGGGCGAGGCCGACGCGCTCGAGCAGGGTGTGGGCGCGGTCAGTGGCGCCGGCGCCGGTGGTGCCGGCGAGGTTGGCGGCGACGGCGATGTTCTCGGTGGCGGTGAGCGCGTCCAGGAGCGCGTAGTCCTGGAAGATGAACCCGAAGGTGCGCGCCCGCAGGGCGGGGAGCGCCTTCTCGGGCTCGGCGGCGACGTCGACGCTGGTGCCGTCCCGCGTGGTCACCGTGATGGAGCCGGCCGTGGGCCGCAGCAGCGCCCCGAGCATGAGCAGCAGCGTGGTCTTCCCTGACCCACTGGGTCCCATGACGAGGAGGACCTCGCCGGCGGCCACGTCGAGGTCGACGTCGTGGACGGCGGCGACCGCGGTCGGGCCGTGCCCGTACGTCTTGGTCAGGCCGCGCACCCGCAAGATACGGCCGGTGGCACCGGTGCTCGCTCCGGTAGGGCGGGGGTGGGTGGTGGCGGTCATCGGGACTCCCGGAAGGCGGTGGCGGCGTCGAGGGTGGCGATGCGGCGCAGCGGCCACAGAGCGGCGAGAAGCCCGACGCCCAGGGCGCCGGCGGCGAGCTGAAGCGCAGCGGCGACGGTGATGCGGACCTGGACGGCTGGCGCCGCCAGCGGCAGTGCCCAGGCCAGCAGCTGACCGAGGCTGACCGCGAGCACGATGGCGAGGGCGACGGTCCACAGCACCTGCACGGCGACCGCGCCCGCGAGACGGGCTGTGCCAGCCCCGAGTGCTTTGAGGACCGCGAAGTCGCGCAGCCGGCTGAGGGTGGCGGTCATCAGACCGAGGGCGATGACGGCCAGCGCGATGAGCAGCCCGATGGTCGACATCAGCCGGAGGAGGTTGGCGCTCATGTCGGTCACGATGCGTGCTTCCGAGGCGGTGAACCGTTCCTTGGTCTGCACGGTGGTCTCGGGCAGCGCAGCCCGGACACGGGAGGCCAGCACGTCCGGCTCGATCCCCCGCTCGGCTCCGACCAGAACGTAGGAGACTGGTGCGCTGCCGCGGATGCGGGCGAAGTCTGCCGCCGTGGTGAACACGGTGGTGTTGGTGATGCTCGATCCACCCGTGCTGAGCCCGGCCACCCGCAGCCGCGCTCCGAGCACGGTGACCGGGTCGCCGAGGCGGACACCGAGCGTGTCCGCGGCCTGCTCGTCCAGCACCGCCTCGCCCAAGTGGGGCGCACGGCCGGCCGTGAGGGTGGCTGGCCCACCGTGACCACTGGTGACGTCGTAGCCGATCAGGTACGACAGCTGTCGGCCCCGAGGCCCGGCGACGGAACCGGAGGCGAGCCCGATCGGGGACGCCCACGCGACACCGGGAACGGACCGGAGCCGGTTGGCGGTATCGGGTGGCAGCGCCGAGGCGCTCATGTGCATCGTCTTCACCCCGGCCTGGGAGACGAACACCGAGGCCGAGGTAGTGCGGATGTAGAAGGTGACCCGCTCGATCGCGCCGGCAAAGATACCGCCCAGCAGCAGGACGAGCAGCAGGGATGCGGCGACCCCGAGCACGGTCAGCGCGGCCCGCCGGCGCTCGGCGAACAGGAACCGACGCCCCACCGGGACGCTCCGGGTGCGGGGCAGTCCGGGCGCGGCGGTGGCCATCACCGGCTCCGGAAGGCGGTGACCGGGTCCAAGCGGGCCAGGCGGCGAGCGGGCAGCCACGCGGCGACCAGCGCCATCGCGACCGCGGCGACCGCGGCGGCCACCACCGTGGCGGTGGTGACGGCCACGGGGAACGCGGGCCACCACCAGGTGAGCACCTGCCGAGCGAGGAGCATCAGGACCAACGCCGCCACGGCGCCGAGTCCGGTCAGGGCGGCCGTCTCGGCGACGGCGATGCGGCGCAGCCTCCCCGGCGTGGCGCCCATCGCCTTGAGGATGCCCAACTCGCGTTGCTGCTCGGTGACCCGGGTGTGCGCCACGAGCGCGACGATGAGAGTGCCGGCGACGAACGCGACCCCGACCATGAGCCGCACGGGAGACCCGTAGATCCGGGTGGCGAGGGTGAGCGCGGCCTCGTGCAGCTGAGCCGGGGTGCGCACCGTCAGACCGGACCGGGTCAGCTGCGTTCTGACCGCGGCCGGGTCGGCGCCCGGACTCAGGGTCACCAGCACGCTGCCGGTAGTTCCCGTGGCGCGCAGCATGCCGGTCATGGCGTCCGTGGTCGTGAACAGCAGAGGCGTCATGAACATGGTGGTGTCGTCGGTGAGCCCGGCGACCGTCATCCGGTGCCCGAGGACTGGCAGGTGGTCGCCGATGACGAGGCCGTGCTCGCCGGCGAACACGGCGTCGAGGGCGACCTCGTCGACCGCCTGAGGGGGGCGGCCCGCGACCAGCGCCCAAGGGCCGCCGGGGCGTCCGGGGTCGCTGGCGACAGCAGCCACGGCGGCCTTGCCGTGTGGCAGCTCGAGGATCAGGTACAAGGTGCGGACGGGGTCGGCGGCGTCCACCCCGGGGGTACGGCGGATGGCGTCCGCGGCGGCGGCCGGCAGGGCGCCCGGGTCGGCGAACAGGCTCTCGGTGCCCGGCGGGACCACGACGAGGCCGGCGCCCAGGTGGTCCTCGTAGACGGTGACCCGTTGCTGGACTCCCGCCCAGAGCCCGCTGAGCAGGAGGATCAGCATCAGGGCCAGTCCCACGCCCAGGGCGCCCGCCGCGGTGCGCACCGGACGCGCGGCCAGCAGCCGGGTGGCCAGCGGTACCGCACGGCCCTTCCTTCGTGCCGTGCCTGCCATGGCCGTCACCTCCTGCGGCCGCTGTGGTTGGCCCGGGGCGGGTACCTATCGCGGGGCGTGCCCGCCGTGCATTCCCATGGCCGCCATCATGCCGACGCACAGCAGCGCCCCGAGGACGGACCCGCCGGTGACCCGGCCGGTCAGGACGAGCACACCGACGAACAGCAGCATCGGGGCGCACATCAGGAGCACCATCAGCATGTGGCCGTGGGTGTGGTGCCGTGCGCGACCTGGTTCGAGCGCGGACATGGGGGTCGGCGCGTATCCGCTGTCGGGGGGCGGCTGGCGGATGCTCATGGCGATCACCTTCCTGGGTTGGGATGCTCCTTCCCGCTCCTGTGTCCATTGTCAGGCGGAGGCGTGAAGACGTCCCGTCGCTCGTGTGAAGATTCGATGTCGACGGCAGAGGAGCGACGTCGGCTGGCCGGCGACGGACCCACTCGGCCCGTGCCCCGCCTCCGAGGCGCGCGCGCTCGCAGGTCACGTGGGCGAAGCGGGCCCCGGCCAGCCTGCCCGGAAACCGGTGAGAGGCCCTCGAGCACACCGCTCGAGGGTCTTCTGTGAATCTCCACACGACGTGTGGCAAACCCGCGAGCCCGGCGGCCCCGGGACAGCAGAAGGGCCCGTCCAGGTGAACTGGACCGGCCCCTATGTTGCTACTTCTCGTAGCGGGGGCAGGATTTGAACCTGCGACCTCCGGGTTATGAGCCCGGCGAGCTACCGAGCTGCTCCACCCCGCGTCGGTAAACACAACCTTACGGGAGTGGTGATTTCAGAGCAAATCCGGCTACCGGGTGCTAGTTGGCGAGCCTGTCGGCGACGGCGTGCCCGTGCCGGTGGGGCTCGGCGTCACGGTCACCGAGCCGCCCTTGGGCGCGGCCTCGACGGCCCGCCTGATGGCGTCGTCGAGCCGCTTCTGCGCCTCCCCGTATGCCGCGAAGTCGCCGTCCTTGAGGGCCTTCTGGCCGTCGTCGAAGGCGGCCTGGAGGTCCTTGAGCGCCTGCGCCAGAGCCGCCGCGTCGGTGCCCGGTGAGGGCGTCGTCCCCGGCGCCGGCTTGGTGCCCGGCGGCGTGGGCGAGCTGCCGGAGTCACCCGCCGTCGCGCCCGAGCTGCCGCCGAAGAGTCCGTCGAGGGCGCCGGTCAGGGTGTCCGACCACGCCAGCTTGTCGCCGAAAGCCACCACGGTGGCCCGCGAGAGCGGATAGGCCGAGCTGCCGCTGGCACGGACGTAGATCGGCTGCACGTAGAGCAGCCCCCCACCGACGGGCAGGGTCAGCAGGTTGCCCATCGTCACCCGAGAGCCCTGCTGGCGGCTCTGGTTCAGGAACTGGTTCAGCGTCAGCGTGAACGCCGCGGACGTCACGTTCGAGCTGTTGATGTCGTTCGAGACCTGGCCGGGGCCCTTCACCGTCGTGTCACGCGGCAGCTCGAGCAGTCGCAGCTTCCCGTAGCCCTCCAGCCGCTTGCCGTCCTCGGTACCGGCGTTGGCGTCGACGGCGAGGAAGCCCGAGAGCACCTGGTTGTCACCGGTCGGCTGGAAGGTCGTCGTCAACGAGAAGTTCGGCTTCTGCTGGCCGGGCATGGCGAGCGTCAGGTAGTACGGCGGCTGGTACACGGCGCCCTCCTCCTGGGTGGGGTCGTTGGGCACTCGCCAGAAGTCCTGGCCGCCGTAGAACGAGTCGGCGTCGGTCACGTGGTAGCGCGCGAGCATCATGCGCTGGACCTTGAAGAGGTCCTCCGGGTAGCGCAGGTGGGACATCAGGTCACCGCTGATCTCGCTCATCGGACGAACCGTCCCTTCGAACGCCTTGGACCAGGCCTTGAGCACCGGGTCCTGGGCGTCCCACGTGTAGAGCCGCACCGTGCCGTCGAACGCGTCGACGGTGGCCTTCACCGAGTTGCGGATGTAGTTGACCTGGCCGGTGCTGATCGCGCGCACCGCGCTCGAGGTCTCCGTGACCGAGTCCGAGGTCGCGTTGTCGATGTCCTGGAGGCGCGAGTACGGGTAGTCCGCGGACGTGGTGTAGCCGTCGACGATCCACTGGATGCGACCACCCACGACCGCGGGGTACGGGTTGCCGTCGAGGGTCAGCCACGGGGCGACCTTCTTGACCCGGTCAAGCGGCTGGCGGTAGTAGAGCAGACGTGACTGGTCGTTCACTGCGTCCGAGAGCAGGAACTTCAGCTCGCGGTACGTGATCGCATAGGCAGCCTTGCGGGCGAACGAGTCCAGCCGCACGCCTCCGTCCCCGGCATACATGTTGTTGCTCTGCCCGGCCGAGCTGCTGTCCGGGTAGTCGAACTCGCGGGGGTGGCTGCCCTGGACTCCCCCGACGATGGAGTACTCCGGTGACTTCTCGCCGAAGTAGATCCGCGGCTCGAATTTGCCGAGCTTGCCGACCGGCGGGATGTTCTGCTCATAGAAGACCGGCTGGCCGTCCTCGCCGCGCCGGTTGCCGTAGGCGGCGACGACACCGAACCCGTGGGTGTAGACGGTGTGGTCGTTGATCCAGTTCCGCTGGTTGGCCGGCACGCCCTCGAGGTCGAGCTCGCGCACGGCGATGACAGTGTCGTTGAGCTTGCCGTCGAGGCTGTAGCGGTCGACGTCGAGCGAGTCCGGGAAGCCGTAGTACGACTTCACCGACTGCAGCTGCTTGAAGGTGGGCGAGACCACGTTCGGGTCGACCAGCCGGAGGCCCGGGATGGTGTCGGCGTCGTCGCGCAGCTGGTTGCGGGTGGCCGTCGTGCCCGCCTCGTAGGTCTGGGTCTGCACCCCGTCGAGCCCGTAGGCGGCTCGCGTCGCCTTGATGCTCCGGTCGATGTAGGCCCGCTCCAGCGTCTTCTCCGAGGGCTTGACCTTGAAGCTCTGGAACAGCGCCGGGTAGATGCCTCCGACGACGATCGAGGTGATCGTGAGCAGGGCGACGCCGACCACCGGCAGCCGCCACGAGTGCGTCCAGATCGAGGCGATGAACAGCGCCGCCGTCATCACGGCCGCCACCGCGAGGATCGCCTTGGTGGGCAGCACCGCGTGGGCGTCGGTGTAGGTGATGCCGGTGAGGAGCTTGGAGTCCCTGGTCGCCAGGGAGTAGCGGTCGACCCAGTACGTGCCGGCCCGCACGATGACCAGCCCCGCGAGCAGGACGGCGAGGTGGGTACGGGCGGCCCTGGTGGTCTTCTCCCCGCGCGCCTGAAGCTGCAGCCCGCCGTACACGTAGTGGGTGAAGGCCGCCGCGATGAGCGCCATGATCAGCATCATCGTCAGGAAGCCCAGCACGAAGCGCAGCCAGGGAAGCGTGAACACGAAGAACGAGATGTCCATTTTGAAGTGCGGGTCCGTGGTGCCGAACTTCACCCGGTTGCGCCACAGCAGGAACGTCTGCCACTGACCAGCGGCGCCGGCGCCGGCCAGCAGGCCCAGGATGATGGGGATGCCGATCGTGGCCAGGCGGCGCAGCGGCTCGATGGCCTCGCGGTACTGGTCGAGTGTCTGCTGCTGGGTGGTGACCGGGGCGTAGACGGGTCGGCTGCGGTAGCCGATGACCAGGCTGGAGGCAACCAGCGCGCCGGTGAGCACGGCGCCCACGGTGAACAGCAGGATCTTGGTGGTCAGCTCGGTGACGAAGACGGTCCTGAAGCCCACCGAGTCGAACCACAACACGTCGGTCCACACGCTGGCAGCCAGCGAGCCGAAGAAGCCCAGCGCCACCAGGATCGCGATGGTGGGGCCCAGCGGACCGCGGCGGCGTCCGAACATCGTCCGCCCGCCGCCCCAGCGTCCGCCGCGGCCGCCGGGACGGCCCGCGCCAGGGGACGGGGTCGGCCGCCCCTCCTCGTGAGGGGGCCCGCCCGCACCAAACCACTCTGAAGAACTCACCGCACGCCCGTTCTGCCTGGGGCCGTGCACACCCGCACAGCTCCGGTAGTTGGACAACTTACCGACAGGCCGACGGGTTCCCCGGCGCAACCGTCGATCCGGCCCCGCGTCCTGGTTCTGGCCACCTGCCCGGCATGGGGCACGATGGGCCCGTGACCTCCCAGCCGCAGCCCGTCGCCGACCCGCTGACCATCGCCGCCCTCGACACCGAGCGCCACGTGGCGGCCGCCGGTTGGGACCAGAACCCACGGCTGTTCGCCCTGGTGCCCACCGCCGACCTGGTCGAGCGCGAGCCCCAGCTGCGCGCCGGCCTCAGCGGCTCCGACCTCGCCGAGGGCGCGCTGTCCGCGATCGAGCAGGAGGACCTGCCGCGAACGTCGTCGCTGGAGTCGCTGCTCGGTCGGATGTCCTGGCC
This sequence comes from Pedococcus sp., assembly GCA_036278335.1. Lineage (GTDB taxonomy): Bacteria > Actinomycetota > Actinomycetes > Actinomycetales > Dermatophilaceae > Pedococcus_A. The sequence continues at coordinate 5,473 of DASULG010000195.1, read as the reverse complement.
CGAGGCGGTCGCCGGCGTCGCGCTCGCCGTCGAGCGGATCGTGGTGCCACCGGAGGCCGAGCGCGACCTGCCCGACAACCCGGAGGAGGCCGTGGACGTGCTCGCCGCACACCCGGACCGGCGCGACGTGCGGCTCCTGGTCGCCGTGCTGCGGGACGGGCGCAGCCGCTGCCTCCTGCGCCAGCGGGCCCATGACAGCGACGACAAGGTCGCGATGGGCGACGACCTGGCGCCCGGCCTGGTGCACGCGCTCAGGGCCACGCTGCAGGACTGAGCCCGCCACGCGGCACGGCTGAGCCCGCCACGCGGCATACCGGCACACTCGGGCCGGGCCGCGGCGTCAGCGCGTGCAGGTGGGCAGGCTGTCAGCCTTCTTGGCGGCGATGTCCTGCACGGACTTGACGGCCTCGTCGAAGGTGGAGATCTTCACCACGCGCAGCCCGTCGGGGACGTGGCCCACGACCTCGTCGCAGTTGGCGGCGGGCGCCAGGAAGTAGTCGGCCCCCCCGTCGCGCGCGCCGTACAGCTTCTGGTGGATGCCGCCGATGGGGCCGACCTCCCCGTCGACGTTGATCGTCCCGGTGCCGGCGATGCGCTGTCCCCCGGCCAGTGCGCCGGGCGTGAGCCGGTCGTAGATGCCGAGCGCGAACATCGTCCCGGCCGAGGGGCCCCCGACGTCCCCGGCGTGGATCTGCACGTCGACGGGGAAGTCGAAGTCGCGCCCGAGGAAGACGCCGATGGCCGCCCTGCCGTCCGCGGACCGGGTGGTCGCGGCCACGTCGACCAGGGAGGCGCCTCGCCGCAGCCGCAGGTCCACCGTCTCCCCGGGCTTGTGCTTGTTGATGGCAGCGCGCACGTCCTCGGCGCTGGTGATCGCCCGGCCGTCGACGGCGACGATCTCATCGCCCTTCCTCAGGGACTTGGCCGACGGGGCGTCGTTCGCGACGGCCGCGATGCTGACCCGCTCAGTGACGGTCTTGCCCAGCTTCCTGAGCGCCACGGCGATGGCCTCCTGCTGGGAGTCGATCATCTGCGCGGCGCCCTGCTCGTCCACCTGCTTGCTGGTGATCCCCGGCGGATAGAGCTCGTCGCGCTTGAAGACCTCGCTGCTGGGGTCGATCCCGGCGTACAGGAGCTCCCAGACGTTCACGCTGTCCCCCGGACCCCCGAGGTCGCTGATGGTCGTGAAGTTGAGGGCGCCGGTGGTCGGGTAGGTCTCCGCGCCCCTGACGGTGATCAGCGGCTTGCCGTCCAGGGCGCCGAGGGTGTTGACGATGGGGCCGGGCTGGCGCACGACGTAGGGCAGGCCGACCATCGACAGCACGGCAGCAGCCGCGATGGCCAGGAAGAGCCCCACGAGCGTGTACGTCGACCGGCGGCTGAGGCGGTAGGGGTCGGCGCCGGGCGACACCGGGACCCCCGGCGTCCGCGGGGTCGGAGGCTGCGAGGTCTCGGCGGGACTCTGTGGCGGGCTGTGGCGCCGGCTCACGGGAGGCCGACCCACTCGTCGGAGCCGTCCGCGAAGCTCTGGTGCTTCCAGATCGGCACGGTGGCCTTCAGGGTGTCGATGAGGTCGCGGCAGGCGATGAAGGCCTCACCCCGGTGCGGCGCAGCCACGGCCACCACGACCGCAGTGTCCCCGACATCGAGGTGGCCCGTCCGGTGCACTGCCCCGATCCGGGAGACGCCGTGGCGCGCGGCGACCTCCGCGCACACCCGGCGCAGCGTCTCGACGGCGCTCGGGTGGGCGGAGTAGTCGAGGGCGGTGACCGCCTCGCCGTGGTCGTGGTCGCGCACCACCCCCACGAACAGCGCGATGCCCCCGCACTGCGGGTGCCGCACGGCCGCGAGGACCTCGTCGACGGACACGTCCTCGTCGCGCACGTCGCACAGCACGATCTCGACCCCGTTGGTCACCTCGGTCACGCTCCACCTCCCTTGCGGCGCCTGCGCCGCATGATCGCGGCGGTGCCCACCATGGCCACCGCCGCACTCGCGGCGCCGAGCGCCGCGTCTTTCCGGTCGAGCCGCCGGGCGGCCACCGCATACGAACCCCTGATCGTCTCCAGCAGGACGCCCAGGCATGTTGCATTGTCGTATGCCGGCTCCCACCCGTGGGCGCGCAGGGTCCCTGACGATACGGCCCAGGGATAGACCACGAAGGCGAGGTCACTGGCGGGAGTCGGCAACACGCCAACGCGGTGGAGGCGGTCGGCAGTTCCCTGGGCCACGGCCAGGCTCAGCTCGACCCGGCGCATACCGGTCAACCGCTCCACCTCCTGCTGCGTCAGGTAGCCCTCGCAGCCCACGGTCACGGCCGGCCCGAGCCGGTGGGCCACGACGACGGCGACCGCCGAGCCGAGGTCGTCGACATGGCAGAACTGCCAGGCCGGCTCCGAGCCCCTGACCATCAACAGCCGGGGCGCCTCGAAATGGCGGGTGATGACGGTGTCGACGTCACCGCCCACCAGCGCGGCGGGACGCACCACGGTCAGCCTCAGGCCGGGGTGGACGTCCCGGGCGACGGCCACCAGCTGCTCGACGTCCATCAGGTCGCCGACGATGCCCGCGTCCGCCACCGCCCGCAGCGGCGCGTCGTCCTCGAGCGGCACCGGGTTGTCCGGCCGGGCGCCGTAGACCTTGGCACTGGTGACGACGACGAGGTGGCCCACCCCGGCCGCCGCAGCGGCGGTGATGACGGTCTGGGCCCGCCGCAGGTTCCGCTGCCTCCGGCGGGGCCGGCCCTCGGCGAGCTCCTGGGCCAGGTCGGTGCGTGCTGCGACGTAGACGGCAGTGTCGATGCCCCGCAGCGCCTGCGCGAGGGCCGGGTCGGCCGGGTCCACCTGGCACGACTGGGTTCCGGCCACACGGACGGGCTCGGTGTCGACCGCGAGCACGGCGCCGATGCGGGCGCCGCCCGGCTCCCCCGACCGCCCACGGGCGGAGGCAGCCACCAGCGCGCGCAGGATGGCCTGCCCGGCCGGACCCGCTGCGCCGACCACTGCGACGTCGAGCGCGCTACGCCGGGAGCGAACCGCGCCCCGGGGGGAACTCACTGTGGCCTCCGCATGGTTGTCTAGTGCAGAACCATCCTCGCAGCCCCCCGGAGAACCGTCGTGCCAGACCAGCCCAACCCGCCCGGACCGTCCGAACCCGAAGAGGAGCCGGAGGGCACCCCCCAGCTGCCGCCGGAGATCCAGGCGATGCTGTCCGGCCTCACCGGGGGCCAGGGCATCGACCCCGAGATGGCCCGGATGCTCGAGGGCATGGGCATCGACAAGATCGACCCCGCGATGCTCCAGATGGTCACGGCCCAGGTGCAGGCGATGTTCGCCTCGACAGGCGACGAGCCGTTCAACGTCGCGCTGGCGACCGACACCGCCCGCAAGGCCGTCTCCGCCGCAGGCGACCAGAGCATCTCGCCGGCCCAGTCGGCTCAGGTGGACCAGGCCGCCAAGGTGGCCGAGCTCTGGCTCGACGAGGTCACCGGCCTCGTCGCCCCCGGGATCAGCACCCACGCGTGGAGCCGGGCCGAGTGGGTGGAGGCGACCATGCCCACCTGGCGCAGCCTCGTCGAGCCCGTCGCCGAGGGTGTCGGCCGCGCCATCAGTGGCGCCATGCGTGCCCAGATCGAGCAGATGGGAGAGGGCGCGCTGCCCGAGGGGATCCTGCCCGCCGGCATGGACCCCAAGGCCCTGCTCGGCGAGATGGAGCCCCTCCTGGCCCGGATGAGCGGCTCGATGTTCGGCCTGCAGGTCGGACAGGCTGTCGGCGCCCTGGCCCAGGAGACCGTGAGCGGCACCGAGATGGGGCTGCCGCTCGTCGGCGACCAGGCGGTGGCCCTGCTGCCCGCGAACATCGCGGCCTTCGCCGAGGGCCTGGAGGTCGACCTCGAGCAGGTGCGCCTCTACCTCGCCGTCCGCGAGGCCGCCCGGGTACGCCTCTTCTCCGACGTGCCGTGGCTGGGGCCCCAGCTGCTGGCCGCGGTGCGGGACTACGCCCGCGACATCACGATCGACACCGAGCGCATCGAGTCCGCCCTCCAGCAGGTCGACCCGACCGACGCCGCGGCCCTCCAGGAGTCGCTGCAGGACCAGCTGTTCCGGCCCGACCCGAGCCCGGCCCAGCAGGCAGCCCTGGCGCGGCTCGAGACCTACCTCGCCCTGGTCGAGGGCTGGGTCGACGTCGTGACCGAGCGGGCCACCCGCGAGCACCTGCCGCAGACGGCCGCCCTCGGCGAGGCCGTGCGGCGCCGCCGCGCGACGGGCGGGCCGGCTGAGAAGGCGTTCGCCGGCCTGGTCGGCCTCGAGCTGCGCCCGCGCCGGCTGCGCGACGCCGCCAACCTCTTCGCTGCCATCGAGGCCCGGCACGGCGCCGCAGCCCGGGACGCGGCCTGGGGCCACCCCGACATCGCCCCGACCGCGGCCGACCTCGACGACCCGCTCGGGTACGTCGAGCGGGTCGGTGCGCCCAGCGGCGACGACGTCGACGCCGCCCTCAACCAGATCCTCCGCGAGGGCGGCGACGCCGGCGAGGGCGGCCGGTGAGGGCGCCCGTCTCGGGCGCGCCCACGGCACACCTCGCCCTGCGCGAGGACGCGCGGTCGGTGCTCTCCGCCTGGGAGGCGCCGAGCCACCAGCAGGACCAGCTGCGCGCCGAGCTGCTCGCCCACCTCGACGCCCACGAGGACGCGATGTGGAAGCAGGGCCCGCCGGCGCACCTCACCACGGGGGCCATCGTGCTCAACGAGGCCCTCGACAGCGTGCTGCTCACCCTGCACCGGAAGGCCGGCCTGTGGCTGCAGTTCGGCGGCCACTTCGAGCCCGAGGACGCGAGCATCCTGGCCGCTGCCACCCGGGAGGCCCGTGAGGAGAGCGGCCTGCCCGAGCTCGACCTCGATGCGCGGATCGTCGAGCTACACCGGCACCGGCTGGTCGCCCCCGGGTTCGGACGGTGCGCCGAGCACCTCGACGTCCGCTACGCCGGGGTGGTGTCCGACGGGGCCGAGTTTGCCGTGAGCGACGAGTCCCTCGACGTGGCGTGGTGGCCGGTCGAGGCCCTCCCGGAGGAGAGCGCCGGCGAGATCGGCCCGATGGTGGAGGCGGCGCGCCGGCTACTCGGCTGAGCCGACCTCCAGCGCGGCGACGCCATCGGCCTCGGCGGCCTCAGCGGCCGCGATGTCCCCCATGTCCTCGCCCTCCCCCATACCGGCGGTCGCGGAGACTCCCTCGAGGTAGCCCCGGGCCCGCTCGGTGCGCGGGTAACCGCCCACCAGCGTCCAGAAGTCCTTGCCGTGGCCCGGCACGAGCAGGTGCGCCAGCTCGTGCAGCACCACGTAGTCGAGCACGTAGCCCGGCATACCGCGGACCCGGGTCGAGATGCGGATCGTGCCGTCAGCGGGCGTGCACGAGCCCCAGCGCGACTGCTGGTTGGCCACCCACCGGATGCTCGTGGGCTTGGCGACGCCGCCGAG
>DASULG010000194.1:0-13400 GCA_036278335.1 Pedococcus sp. | reverse complement strand
TGGGCCCGCCCCGCGGCCATAGTGCTGGCAATCGACTGCCCGCCGGTCTCCCAGGTCAACGCGGTGGTGCAGGGCAGCGCCCGCGCTGTCGTCAACCTCCGCGTCCCGGCTGGGGTCGATGCAGCCCGCGCCCAGCACCTGCTGACCGAGCACCTCGTGCGCCACACCCCGTTCGGGGCGCAGGTCGACGTCCGCCCGGTCTCGCTGGGCCAGCCGTTCCAGGCGCGGACGGACGGGCCGGCATACGGGGCCCTGGGCCGGGCCATGCACGCCGCGTTCGGCCGAGACATGGTGACCACGGGCCAGGGCGGCTCGATCCCGCTGGCCACGGCCCTGGCCGAGGTCGTGCCGCAGGCCGAGATCCTGCTGCTGGGCGTCGAGGAGCCCGACTCACGGATCCACGGGCCCAACGAGAGCGTCCATCCCGACGAGCTTCGGCGCACTGCTCTCGCCCTGGCCCTGCTGATGGCCGATCTCGGCGGCGTGCTCGACTCGGACTGAGCCATGCCGACCAGCGAGGCCGAGGTGCTGGGTGCTCACAGCGGACCCGTCCACAGCGTGACCCGCTGAGCCCCAGTGTCCACAGCCCGGGCCCGGCCGCCGACGAGGCCCCGCGACACTTCCTAGGTTCGGCTCATGCAGGGCGACCCGGCGGAGCTGCGCAGGCTGGCAGGAGCGCTGCGGCTGCAGGCCGACCGGGTTCGGCTGCAGGCGGTGTGGGTGCGTGCCCTCGGGGCCGTGCGGTGGCGCTCGCCGGCGGCGGAGGTGTTCAGGGGCCGGGCCCGTGCGCGGGGGGCAGCGCTGGAGGCTGCCGCCGAGGACGCCTGGGCGGTTGCCGGCCGGCTGGAGCACCTTGCCGTCCTGCTCGAGCAGGAGCCCTGACGTGGGCGCCGATGACTCCGGGCTGGAGGTGACGGGCGGGCAGGGCGGTGTGGGGGCGGCGCTGGAGGACCTCAGCGCGGCGTCGGCCCGCCTCGTCGAGACCGCGGCCGAGACGGCGGAGGCCGCCGTGGCGGTGCTGCGGGTGGCCACGTCCCCGGCGGTGCTGCTCGCGGCTCTGCTCCGACCCGTCGAGGGCGCCCTGCTCGAGGCGGGCCTGGCCGACCTCGCTGGCCCGCGCGGTCTGGCTGGGGAGGCCGTGGCCCTGCGTGCCCTGGCGTCGGCCCTGCGCTGCTGCGTGCTGGCGTACGTCGCCGGCGAGCGCGGGGTGGCGCAGCTCGTCGAGTCCGTGCAGGACACCGCGGTGTGGGTGGTGTCGCGGCAGCTGCCCTGGCTGGCCACGGGCGCACTCGCCCTGGAGGCGGCCGGGGTCGACGTCGCAGGTGCCGCCGACCACGCCGCCTTCATCGCGCCCTCGCTGGTCGACCTCGCGGGCGGCGTCGAGGGTGCGGCCGCCGGCCCGGCGACCCCGCTCGACTACGAGGACGCCCTCGTCCTGCTGGCCCGGGCGGCCGCGACCACCGGCCGCCTGTCCGAGGCCGGTCGAGCCGTCCTGGCGGACCCGCGGCGGCCCACGCCCGGCGCCCGGGCCCCGACCAGCGTTGCCGACCTCGTGGGGGCCCAGCTCGACCTGGGGGCGGTCAGTGCCGGCCCCTCCCGCGTCCGCATCGTGCAGGTGCCCCAGCCCGACGGGTCGTCGGCCTGGGTCGCCATCATCCCCGGCACCCAGGACTGGTCGCCGAGGGCGGGCACGAACCCCTCGGACGTCACGAGCGACCTGCTGCTCATGGCGGGGGAGAGCACCCTGCTCGCCGCTGGCGTGACCCAGGCCCTGGAGCAGGCCCAGGCGCAGGCGGGCCGCGCCGGGCTGGGCGAGCCGGTGCTGCTGGCCGGGCACAGCCAGGGCGGCATCGCGGCTGCGGCGCTCGCCGCCGACCCGGGCTTCCGGAGGCGCCACCGCGTGGGCGCCGTCGTGACCAGCGGCGCGCCCATCGCGCGGATGGCGCTGCCGCCGCAGGTGGGCGTCCTCGCGCTGGAGCACGCCCAGGACCCCGTGCCCAGGCTCGAGGGCACGCCAAACCCGGACCGGCGCTCCTGGGTCACGGTGACCCGTGACGTGGGCGCGGACCTCACGGCCGACCCCCGCGCCAGCCGCGCCCACGACGCCCGTCTCTACCTCGCCACCGCGAGATCGGTCGACCAGAGCTCCTCTGCCTCGGTGCGTGCCGCTCGTGAGGGCAGCGCGCGCTTCCTCGTCGGAGACGCCAACGGCGCTGCCGTGGTCCGCGACTACAGCCTCCGCCGCGTGCCCGCGACGCAGGCGCTGGTGGCAAGATCAGCCGGGTGAACCCCTCCACCGCGCTCGCCAGCGTCATCGTCGACGAGCTGGTGCGCGGCGGCGTGCGCGAGGCGGTGCTGTGCCCCGGCTCCCGGTCGGCGCCGCTGGCCTACGCGCTTCAGCAGGCGGACCGCGAGGGTCGGCTGCGCCTGCACGTGCGGGTCGACGAGCGCTCCGCCGCCTTCCTCGCCCTCGGGCTGGCCAAGGCCACCCGCACGCCGGCGGTGGTGGTGACCACCTCGGGAACGGCCGTGGCCAACCTCCACCCTGCGGTCCTCGAGGCGCACCACGGGCAGGTGCCGCTGCTCCTCGTCAGCGCCGACCGGCCTCCGGAGCTGCGCGGCACCGGGGCCAACCAGACCACGACCCAGCCCGGCATGTTCGGCACCGCCGTGCGGTGGTCACAGGAGCTCGGCGCCCCTGAGCGCCGCCCGGGCCAGGGCGCCGCCTGGCGCTCATCGGTATGCCGCGCGCTCGCCGCCTCCCGCGGCGCGCCGACCGGGGTGGCCGGCCCGGCCCACCTCAACGTGCCACTGCGCGAGCCGCTCGTGCCCACCGACGAGCCGGGTTGGCCCGACTCGCTCGACGGGCGCGACGACGGGAAGTCCTGGGTCCAGGTGCCAGGCCCGCAGCCGGTCCAGGCCCCGACAGCCGTCACCGGGGTGCCGCGCACTCTGGTGGTGGTCGGCGACCTGCCGGAGCCGGGCCAGGCAGCCGCCGCCGTCGCGTGGGCGCGCCGCAGCGGCTGGCCCGTCGTGGCCGAGCCCTTCGGAGGCGGGGTCGACGGGGCGGTGCCCCACGGGCCGCTGCTCCTCGGCGTCGAGCCGTGGCTGGACGCCCACCAGCCCGAGCGGGTCATCACCGTCGGCCGGACCACCCTCGCCCGGCCCGTGGCTCGCCTGCTGCGCCGCCCCGGCCTGCGGGTCGAGACGGTGAGCGCCGGACCCGAGTGGACCGACCCCAGCCACGTCGTCAGCGCGGTGCACCCGCTCGGCGTCCTCGACCATCCTGTCGAGGGCGGTGATGCCGACTGGGCTCAGGAGTGGCAGCAGGCTGGCGCCGTCCTCGCCAAGGCGGTCGCGGAGGCAGGACAGCCGTGGCCGAGCGGTCTGGCCGTGTCCCAGACCCTGCTCGCGTGCGCGTCCCCCGGGGCGTCCCTGTTCGTGGGGTCCTCGAACGCGGTGCGCGACCTCGACCTGTCGGGGGACCGGGCCGGCGGCGCCCCCACGGTCCTGGCCAGCCGCGGCCTGGCAGGAATCGACGGGTGCGTCTCGACGGCCGTCGGCCTCGCCCTTTCGAGCCCGGACCCCACCTACGCCCTGCTGGGCGACCTGACCTTCCTCCACGACGCCAACGGCCTGCTGATCGGCCCGGCAGAGCCCCGGCCCGACCTCACCCTGGTGGTGGTCAACGACGACGGCGGGGGGATCTTCACCCTCCTCGAGCCGGGAGAGCCGGAGCGGGCACACGACTTCGAGCGGGTCTTCGGCACCCCCACCCGCACGGGCCTCGCCGCCCTCTGCGCCGCCCACGGCGTCCCGCACACACTGGCGGAGTCGCGCGAGGACCTGGTGGCGGCAGTGCGCGGGCGTCCCCAGGGGTTGCGGGTGGTCGAGGTCCGCGTCGACCGGGCCACCCACCGCGCGGCACACGTGCGGCTGCGCCGGCTGGCCGCTGACGCGCTCGCCGCCCTCGGCTAGAACGGGATCGAGGCGGCGGGCTGGCGGGGCGTGGCCATCGCTGCCGACAGTGCGGCCACGGAGCCGGGCAGGACCTCGGCCACCGTGCCGTCCGCCTGCTGGGCGGCAATCGTCCGCAGCCCACAGTAGGCCGAGCCCAGCACCTGCACGGGAAGCCGCAGCCCGGCTGTGTCCTCGGTGCGCTCGCAGGTCGCGACCTTGCCCGGGCCGTCACAGCGCAGCCGCCAGCGTCCCTCGTTCCAGGGGCAGAACGGGTCGTCGACCGCGATGACGACGTCGACCGGTGTGGCATAACCGCGCTGGGCCAGCGCAGCGCCCACCTCCACCAGCCTCAGCCAGGTCCCGTCGTAGATCTCGACGCTCGCGCCGCGCGGGCCTCCCGCCCACCACAGCACGGGGTCGTCGAGGGTGCGCCCCTTCAGGGTCACGGACGTCGTGAGGTCGAAGTCGAGGAGGCGCCGGGCCAGTGCGAGCAGGGCGGCAGAGTCCGCTGCCATCATCTCGCGGGACGTGAGCGCGCCCTGCGGCCTGCCCTCCTCCCACTTGGACGCCCGGCGGAACAGCGCGTAGCCGACGTCCTCGCCGTCGCGCTCGGCGAGCAACACCTGGGTCGGCTCCGAGCCGCGGCGGGCGGGCAGGAAGTCGCGGCTCATGGCGCGGGCCTGCCGCTCGGTGCGGGTGACAGCGCCCATGAGCGCTTCGCTGAGCGCGACGTGCATCCGGTGCACGCGGTCGGCCACCCCCTCGCCGGCGAGGGCGACCACGCGGGTGCGGACGTCGGCGGCCGCCGCGTCCAGGGCCGGCGCCCGCAGCGTGTCCCCGCGGGAGAGGCCTAGGTACGCGTCCAGACTCGCCACGCCATAGCCGAAGCGCCCGTAGATCGCCGGCTCGGACGCGTGCAGGCCCGACAGCGCCACTCCCTGCCGGCGCACCTCGTGGAAGTGGTGGCGGATCATCTGGCTCATCACGCCGCGTCGGCGCTCGTCCGGGTGGACCCCGACCCAGGTCAGGCCGGCCATCGGCACGGCCTGCGGGCCGCCGCCGGCAGCGGGGATGGTGATGGCCAAGTCGTAGGAGCCGTAGACCCCCGCGAACGGCGCGGTGCCGGTCGGAGTGGCGGCGAAGCAGCGGCTCAGGTCGAGGGACTCGAGCGCCTCGTCGGTCTCCTGCGTCTCGTCGAAGAAGAACGCCGCCTGGTCGACCTGGTGGAACGCCTCGCGCGTTGCCTCGGTGATCGGGACGATCGTGTATGCCGTGTCCTGCCCTGCCATGGCCCGATCCTCCCGCCGGGCGCGGCCCGCGGCCACCGTCTATCGGGTGACCCGGCGGCTCAGGCTCCGGAGAGGGCGTCGCGCATCGGCACGAGCTTGGCGTCGGACTCCGCGACTTCCGACTCGGGGTCGGAGCCGGCGACGATGCCGCACCCGGCGAAGAGCCGCAGCTGTGCGGGGTCAGCCGGGTCGTAGGCGCCGCAGCGCAGGGCGATGCCCCACTCGCCGTCACCGGCCGCATCCATCCAGCCGACCGGCCCGGCATACCGGCCGCGGTCCATCTCCTCCAGCTCCGCGATGACCTCGTCGGCCACGGCGGTCGGGGTGCCGCACACGGCCGCCGAGGGGTGCAGCGAGGCGGCCAGCGCCAGCGAGGTCGTGGCGTCGTTGAGGACTCCGGCGACGTCGGTGGCCAGGTGCATCACGTTGCTGAGGTGCAGCACGAACGGCGACTCCGGCACGTTCATCGACGAGCAGTGCGGGCGCAGCGCGTCGGCCACCGAGCGCACGGCGTACTCGTGCTCCTCGAGGTCCTTGGACGAGCGGGCGAGCGAGGCCGCCAGCGCCAGGTCGTGCGCGTCGTCGCCGGTGCGTCGGATGGTCCCGGCGAGCACGCGGGAGGTGACCAGGCCCTTCTCGAGGCGCACCAGCATCTCGGGGGTGGCGCCCACGAGGCCGTCGACGGCGAAGACCCACGTCGTGTCGTACCGCTCGGCCAGCCGCTGGAGGAGCCAGCGGGGGTCCACCGGCTCCCCGGCGCGCACGCCGAGGTCCCGGGCCAGGACCACCTTGTCGAGCTGGCCGCCGGTGATCCGCGACACCGCCTCGGAGACCCGGCCCGCCCACTGCGCGGGGGAGAGGGCGCCGTCGGAGAACGTGACGTTCTCGGGCTCGCGCGGCGGCTTCTGGACCCGCAGGTCTGGCGTGGGGGGCACGGAGGCCTCGCCCACAGTGGTCAGCCACCACCTGCCGTCGCGGCAGCCGACGACGACCTCGGGCACGACGAGGGTGGCGCCCGCAGGGGAGCCCGCGGCATACGACACGGAGCCGAAGGCGACCGGGCCGGTGCCGGGGATGCCCACCTCGTCGCGCACCACCGCGCTCGAGACCACGCCGCGCCACCACGCCTCGGCGTCGGCGAACCTCTGCGGACCCTGCGCGGTGAACTCCACGGCGCGGCCCCAGCCGACCAGGCCCTCGCCGCGACGCACCCAGCTCGAGACCAGGCGCGGCTCGAGGTCCGGCAACAGCGACAGGAGGGCGTCGCGGGGATCCGGCGCCCCGACCCCGTCGATGGCCACGGTGCGCGCGACCAGCGGCCTGCCGAGGGGGCGGGCCGCCAGGCCGGGGTCGGGCTGGGTCGTCATGTCGCGGGCAAGCCTACGGCGAGCCCGGCCTCGTGTATGCGGCAGGCGCGCCATCGGGGAGGATGGGGCGCATGACCCGCGCCAGCCTCGAGAAGGACCCCCGGGACGTCGCCGCCATGTTCGACGACGTCGCCGGCAAGTACGACCTCACCAACGACGTCCTCTCCCTCGGGCAGGACCGGCTGTGGCGCAGGGCCGTGGTCCGGGCGGTGGCGGCCGTGCCGGGGGAGCGGGTCCTGGACATCGCCGCGGGCACCGGGACCTCGAGCGAGCCGTTCGCCGACGCAGGGGTCGAGGTCGTCCCGGCCGACTTCTCACTCGGGATGTTGGCCGTGGGCAACCGCCGACGTCCGGACCTCGGCTTCACCGCCGCTGACGCGATGCGCCTTCCCTTCGCCGACGAGTCCTTCGACGCCGTCACGATGTCGTTCGGGCTGCGCAACGTGGCCGACACCGGTGCCGCGCTGCGCGAGTTCCTGCGGGTCACCCGGCCGGGCGGCCGCCTGGTGGTCTGCGAGTTCAGCCACCCGGTCAACGCGGCCTTCCGCAAGGTCTACACCGAGTACCTCATGCGCTCGCTGCCGGCGATCGCGCGCCGCGTCAGCTCCAACCCCGAGTCCTACGTCTACCTCGCCGAGTCCATCCAGGCGTGGCCCACCCAGCGCGAGCTCGCCTCGGCCCTCCTCGGCGCGGGCTGGTCCGAGGTCGCCTGGCGCAACCTCACGGGCGGGATCGTGGCCCTCCACCGGGCCGTCAAGCCCGGCGGGCCAGTGCTCGTGGGCGATGCCGGCGCGGTTAGGTCGGCCTAAGTACGACAAGCGGGCGATGCGGGAATAGACTCGCCGCCCGAGCAATTCGTGAACAGGTTCACAAGCGTTTCGAGGCAGGCGTGACTCAGAGCATCATCGAGAGTGGATCCGTGGCATCAGCGACGGAGACCGCCGACGTCATCGTCGTCGGCGCGGGGCCCGCGGGCTCGGCCACGGCGGCATACCTGGCGATGACCGGCCTCGATGTCCTCCTCCTCGAGAAGACCGCCTTCCCACGCGAGAAGGTCTGCGGCGACGGCCTGACGCCCCGCGCGGTCAAGGAGCTCATCACCCTCGGCATCCCCACCCCCGAGGAAGAGGGCTGGATCAAGAACCACGGGCTGCGCATCATCGGCGGCGGCATGCGGCTCTCCCTGCCCTGGCCCGACCTCGCGAGCTTCCCGCCCTACGGCCTCGTGCGCACCCGGCAGGACTTCGACGACATCCTGGCCCGGCACGCGGTCAAGCACGGCGCCCGACTGCGCGAGTCCACCAACGTCACCGGGCCGGTCCTCGACGCCACCGGCGCCATCGTCGGCGTGACCGCCAAGGCCGTTGACGAGAAGGGCCGCTCGACCGGCCCTGAGCTGACCTACCGCGCACCGCTGGTGGTCGCGGCCGACGGCAACTCCTCGCGCCTGTCCCTGTCGATGAAGCGGCCCAAGCGCGACGACCGCCCGATGGGCGTGGCCGTTCGCACGTACTACACGAGCCCCCGCCACGACGACGACTACCTCGAGTCCTGGCTCGAGCTGTGGAGCACCGACGAGAGCGGCAAGCGGGTGCTGCTGCCCGGCTACGGCTGGATCTTCGGCGTCGGCGACGGCACCTCGAACGTCGGCCTCGGGATCCTCAACACCTCCTCGGCCTTCGGCAAGACCGACTACAAGGACGTCATGCGGCGCTGGGTCGCCACCATGCCCGAGGAGTGGACCTACAGCGACGAGACCATGGTCGGCCCGATCCGCGGCGCTGCCCTGCCGATGGGCTTCAACCGCCAGCCGCACTACGACAAGGGCCTGCTCCTGGTCGGCGACGCCGGCGGGATGGTCAACCCCTTCAACGGCGAGGGCATCGCGTACGCCATGGAGTCCGCCCGGCTGGCCGCCGAGGTCATCGCCCAGGCGTTCGCCCGCGGCAGCGACGCCGGCCGCGAGCGCGTGTTGCAGTCCTACCCCAGGGTCATGAAGGACGCACTGGGCGGCTACTACACACTGGGCCGGTACTTCGCGAGGATGATCGGCAACCCGGAGGTCATGCGGCTGGCGACCAAGTACGGCCTGCCCCGCACGACCCTGATGAGGTTCCTGCTCAAGGTCATGGCCAACCTCGCCGAGCCGCACGGTGGCGACGCGAGCGACCGCCTGATCACCGCCCTGTCGAAGATGGCGCCCGACGCATGACCGGGGGTGCGCCAGCAGGGGCTGCCCATAGGATTGGGGCGGACTGCACACATTTCAGCACCACTGTCGGCGAGAGAAATGAAAGGGGAGTTCCGCGGCGATGAACCCCTACGTCCCGCTGTTGTTCCTGCTCGCGATCGGCGGTGGGTTTGCTGTCTTCTCGGTTTTCGCCGCCTCGATCGCAGGGCCCAAGCGTTACAACCGCGCCAAGCTCGACGCCTATGAGTGCGGCATCGAGCCCACGCCGCAGGCGGCCGGCGGCGGGCTGCGCGTGCCGATCAAGTACTACCTGACCGCGATGCTCTTCATCATCTTCGACATTGAGAGCGTCTTCCTCTACCCGTTCGCGGTGGCCTTCAACCAGCTCGGCCTCTTCGCGCTGGTCGAGATGGTGCTGTTCATCCTCACCGTGTTCGTCGCCTACGCCTACGTCTGGCGTCGCGGCGGACTCGAGTGGGACTGACGGCCGAGCCACGAGGACACAAGGACAACTCATGGGTGTAGAAGAGAAGCTGCCGGCAGGCTTTCTGCTGACCACGGTCGAGCAGGTCGCCGGCTACATGCGCAAGAGCTCGGTCTGGCCGGCAACCTTCGGCCTCGCGTGCTGCGCCATCGAGATGATGGCCGTCGGCACGCCCGACTACGACATCGCCCGCTGCGGCATGGAGCGCTTCTCGGCGACGCCGCGCCAGGCGGACCTGATGATCGTCGCCGGCCGCGTCAGCCAGAAGATGGCCCCTGTCGTGCGCCAGGTCTACGACCAGATGCCCGAGCCGAAGTGGGTCATCGCGATGGGCGTCTGCGCCAGCTCCGGCGGCATGTTCAACAACTACGCCATCGTCCAGGGTGTCGACCACATCGTCCCCGTGGACGTCTACCTGCCCGGCTGCCCGCCGCGGCCGGAGATGCTGCTCAACGCGATCCTGACGCTGCACGAGCAGATCCAGAACAGCAAGCTCGGGGTCAACCGCGTCGCTGCCGCCCGGGCGGCCGAGGAGGCTGCGCTGCGCGCGACGCCGACCCACCAGATGAAGGGCCTGCTCGCATGAGCGACGAGAAGAGCGCCGCGAAGGGCGACCAGAAGGACGACGAGAAGAAGGCGGGTCCGACCCAGGGCCCCGACCAGTCGGCCGCCCGGATCGCCTCCTCCACCATCGGCGACCAGCCGGGCGAGATCCTCGACGAGGAGACCGACGAGCGGCTGCCCGCGGCTCCGGGGACGGCCTTCGACCCGGTGGTCGTCGGCGAGCGACACGGCATGTTCGGGTCCGCCGACATCGGCGACACCTCCGGCTACGGCGGCCTGGTCTCGCCGGTGCTCTTCCCCGCTGCGTCCCAGCGGCCCTACGGCTCCTACTTCGACGACATCGCCGACAACCTCGAGCGCGGCCTGGTCGGCGGCGCCGCGTCCTTCGGCGAGGCGGTCGAGCGCGTCGTGGTGGACCGCGGCGAGCTGACCCTGTTCGTGCGGCGCGAGCACCTGCCCGCCGTGGCGCGGGTGCTGCGTGACGACCCGGCGCTGCGCTTCGAGATGTGCACCGGCGTCTCGGGCGTGCACTACCCGGCCGAGACCGGCCGCGAGCTGCACGCCGTCTACCACCTCCTGTCGATCACCAACGGTGGCCGGCGGGTCCGCGTCGAGGTGACCTGCCCCGACGGTGACGCGCACATCCCGTCCATCGTCTCGATCTACCCGGCCAACGACTGGCACGAGCGCGAGACCTGGGACATGTTCGGGATCGAGTTCGACGGCCACCCGGCCCTGACCCGCATCCTGATGCCCGACGACTGGCCGGGCCACCCGCAGCGCAAGGACTACCCGCTCGGCGGCATCCCCGTCGAGTACAAGGGCGCCACCATCCCGCCGCCGGACCAGCGGAGGTCTTACAACTGATGTCCACCACGGAGCACCACATGAGCGACCGCGACATCTACGCCACCTCCGGCGCCGACGCCGCCGAGTCCGAGGGCGCACACGTCTTCAACGCCGTCGGCGGCGACTGGGACCAGCTCGTCGACGAGGCCGCAGCCCTCCACGAGGAGCGCATCGTGGTCAACATGGGCCCGCAGCACCCCTCGACGCATGGCGTGCTGCGCCTCATCCTCGAGCTCGACGGCGAGACGGTGACCGAGACCCGCGCGGGCATCGGCTACCTGCACACCGGCATCGAGAAGAACATGGAGTTCCGCAACTGGACGCAGGGCACCACGTTCTGCACCCGGATGGACTACCTGACGCCACTCTTCAACGAGACCGTCTACTGCCTGGGCGTCGAGCGGCTCCTCGGCATCACCGACGAGATCCCTCAGCGCGCCAGCACGATCCGCGTGCTCATGATGGAGCTCAACCGCATCTCCAGCCACCTCGTGGCCCTGGCCACCGGCGGCATGGAGATGGGCGCCACCACGGTGATGACCGTCGGCTTCCGCGAGCGCGAGCGGATCCTGGCCATCCTCGAGATGGTCACCGGGCTGCGGATGAACCACGCGTACATCCGCCCCGGCGGCGTCGCCCAGGACCTGCCCCCGGGTGCCATCGACAAGGTGCGCGACACCATCCCCCTGGTGCGCCGCGGCCTGGGTGAGCTCGAGCTGCTGCTCAACGAGAACCCCGTCCTCAAGGGCCGCACCGTCGGCGTCGGTCACCTCGACCTGACGGGCTGCATGGCGCTGGGCATCACCGGCCCCGTCCTGCGCTCGACCGGCCTGCCCCACGACCTGCGCAAGCTCACGCCCTACTGCGGCTACGAGACCTACGACTTCGAGGTCATCACCCGCACGGAGGCCGACGCCTACGCCCGCCTGCGCATCCGCATCGACGAGATGTACGAGTCGCTCAAGATCGCCGAGCAGGCCATCGACCGGCTGCAGGCCGTCCCCGGCCCGGTCATGGTGGCGGACAAGAAGATCGCCTGGCCCGCCCAGCTCGCCATCGGCAGCGACGGCATGGGCAACAGCCTCGACCACATCCGCGAGATCATGGGCACCTCCATGGAGTCCCTGATCCACCACTTCAAGCTGGTCACCGAGGGCTTCCGGGTCCCGCCGGGCCAGGCGTATGCCGCGGTGGAGAGCCCCAAGGGCGAGCTCGGCTGCCACGTGGTCTCCGAGGGCGGCACACGCCCCTACCGCGCGCACTTCCGCGATCCCTCGTTCAACAACCTGCAGGCCACGGCGGCGATGTGTGAGGGCGGCCAGATCGCCGACGTCATCGTTGCGGTCGCCTCGCTCGACCCCGTCATGGGAGGTGTGGACCGGTAATGGCCACAGAATTCGGTCACCAGACCGCGTCTGGGCACCTGAGCGTGCCCCCGGAGAGCAAGGAGCCGTATGCCGCGGACGTGCTCGCCCGGCTGCACACCGAGGCCGAGCAGGTCGTGGCCCGCTACCCGCAGCGGCGCTCTGCCCTCCTGCCGCTGCTGCACCTGGTGCAGAGCGTCGACGGCTACATCACGGGCCGCGGCATCGACTTCTGCGCGGAGGTCCTCGACCTGACCCGTGCCGAGGTCTCCGGCGTCGCCACCTTCTACACCCAGTACAAGCGGCACCCCAACGGCGAGTACACCGTCGGGGTCTGCACCAACACGCTGTGCGCGATCATGGGCGGCGACCAGATCTGGGAGTCCGTCTCCGAGCACCTCGGCATCGGCCACGACGAGACCACCGCTGACGGCAAGATCACCCTCGAGCGCGTCGAGTGCAACGCCGCCTGCGACTACGCGCCGGTCGTGATGGCCAACTGGGAGTTCTTCGACAACCAGACGCCCGAGTCGACCCGTCAGCTCGTCGACGACCTGCGCGCGGGCGCCGAGGTCCGGCCCAGCCGCGGCCCGAGCCGCGTGTGCACGTTCAAGGAGGTCTCCCGGGTGCTCGCCGGCTTCCCCGACGGCCTCGCCGACGAGGGCGTGGGCGCCGGCCCGGCCTCGCTCGAGGGCCTTCGCGTCGCCCGCGAGAACAACTGGACCGCGCCCGCCGGCGAGGACGCGCCCAAGGCCGAGCACCAGGCCAGGGCAACCTCCGACGAGGTGGCGGCCGGACGGCACACCTCCACCGACACCCCGGCGAACGCACCGGGCGAGCAGGCCGGCACCAAGCCCGCCGAAGACGGGAAGTGACAGCGATGGCAACGGCGCTCACCCCGATCCTGACGAAGTTCTGGGATGACCCGCAGTCCTGGACCCTCGAGACGTACCGGGCCAACGACGGCTACAAGGCGCTCGAGAAGGCGCTGGCGATGGAGCCGGCCGACCTGGTGCAGATGACCAAGGACTCCGGCCTGCGCGGACGCGGCGGAGCGGGCTTCCCCACCGGCATGAAGTGGGGCTTCCTTCCCAAGCCGGACGGCGGCCCCCGCTACCTCGTCGTCAACGCCGACGAGTCCGAGCCGGGCACCTGCAAGGACATCCCGCTCATGCTGGCCAACCCGCACGTGCTCGTCGAGGGCGTCATCATCTCGTCGTTCGCCATCCGCGCGAGCCACGCCTTCATCTACGTGCGCGGCGAGGTCACCCACGTCGTGCGCCGGCTGCAGCAGGCCGTTGCCGATGCGTACGCCGCCGGCCACATCGGCAG
>DASULG010000193.1:0-5808 GCA_036278335.1 Pedococcus sp. | reverse complement strand
GGCCGCGACGGCGCGCAGCCGGTTCCGCCGGCCATGACCACGGCCACCGCCCCCTCGCCGACCTCTTCCGGGCCAGAGGGCCTGCTCGCGACGGCCTCGCCGCTTCCGCTGGGCGCGGAATGGCAGCAGGCCCTGGGCCTTGCGGCTGCGCCGGTCGTGCAGCCTCAGCCCGCCTACGAGGGCAACCTCTGCCAGACGCCCGAGCCCGGCTCGCGGCGTGAGACCCAGCGGGTGGTGGGCCGCGCGGCCCAGCCCGACGCCACCCTCCTCGGCGTGCAGACCCGGTACAGCTTCGTCTCGGACGCCGCTGCCCGGGCTGGGGTGACCACCCTGGCCCAGGGGATCGCGTCCTGCGCCGCGCCGGTCAGCCCGCGCGAGCGCACCACCAGCAGTGCCGCCGCCCGTTCGCGGATCTGGTCCTACACCAAGGACGGCGCCACCGGCTGGCTGGCTCTCGCCCAGTACGGCACGAGTGTGGCTTGGCTGGAGCTCTCGGCGGATGCCCCCGAGGCAGCCACTGTCGACCAAAGTGACATGGCGACGCTGGCCGGCATCGCGTACCAGCGGCTGCGGCTCTATGGCGCTCCCGCCGCCCCGAAACCGGGGATCACGACGCCCCCGCCACGCGCCGTGGACGAGGACATGCCCGTCACCGGCCCTCAGCCTGCGTTGTCCTCAAGCCTGTTCGTGGCCGCGTCGCAGTGGGCCTCACCCGTTCTGACAGGGGGCCAGCCCTCGTATGGCGGGCCCGGCGACCCCGAAGGGTCCTCGGCGATCGTCCAGTGCGAGACCGACCAGAAGATGACCACGGCCGGCCGCTACGGGATCGTGTCGGTCCGTTCCGGCCCCGGTGACGCGAACTACATCGGCAAGCAGCGCGTGCGTCTCTTCGAGGGGGCCGACGCCGCCGACCAGGTCACGACGGAGCGGCAGCGGGTGGACGACATCGTGATGGCTGGCTGCGGCGTGCCGGGAGAGTCCAGCACCACCGCGGCGCGCGGGGCCACGGCCGGCACCTACCTGCTGACGACGAAGGTCACGGGCCCCGACGCCTCCGGGACGCTCTTCCAGTGGGTCGGTGTCTCGACCATGGCGACTCCCGGAGCCGTCTCGACGATCGCCTTCCACGGGACCAGCGACGGGCAGGGCTTCACGGGCACGGCGGCGCAGGGCTTCGCGGAGCTCGACCGGCTCCTGGCCCTGGCCCGGCAGAAATAGCCCCACGGCATACGACAAGCGGCCGGTCACCTCCAGGAGGTGACCGGCCGCCGGTGCTGCGAGGCGCCTACTTCTGCAGGTTCTGCATGATCTCGCGCATGAGCGTCGCCGTGGCGGAGGGCGTCTTGCCGACCTTGACGCCGGCGGCCTCGAGCGCCTCCTGCTTGGCGGCCGCGGTGCCCGACGAACCGGAGACGATGGCGCCGGCGTGGCCCATGGTCTTGCCCTCGGGGGCCGTGAAGCCCGCGACGTAGCCGACGACCGGCTTGGTGACGTGCTCCTTGATGTAGGCCGCCGCCCGCTCCTCAGCGTCGCCGCCGATCTCCCCGATCATGACGATCGCGTCGGTCTCGGGGTCGTTCTGGAACGCCTCGAGCGCGTCGATGTGGGTGGTGCCGATGATCGGGTCGCCGCCGATGCCGATGGCCGAGGAGAAGCCGAAGTCCCGGAGCTCGTACATCATCTGGTAGGTGAGGGTGCCCGACCTGGACACCAGGCCGATCCGGCCCTCGCCGGCGATGTCGGCGGGGATGATGCCGGCATTGGACTTGCCGGGGCTGATCAGGCCGGGGCAGTTCGGGCCGACGATCCGCGTCGTGCCCTTCACGCGCGAGTAGGCGTAGAACTCCGCGGTGTCCTTGACCGCGATGCCCTCGGTGATGACCACGGCCAGCGGCATCTCGGCGTCGATGGCCTCGACGACCGCCGACTTGGCGAAGGCCGGGGGGACGAAGATGACCGACACGTCCGCGCCGGTCTCCTTCATGGCCTCTGCGACCGAGCCGAACACGGGCACGGAGACGCCGCCCTCGAAGTCGACCGTCTGGCCGGCCTTCTTCGGGTTCACGCCTCCGACGATGGTGGTGCCGGACTTGAGCATGCGCTGGGTGTGCTTCATGCCCTCGGAGCCGGTCATGCCCTGGACGATGACCTTGGAGTCAGCGTTGAGGAAGATTGCCATTGTCTGCTCTCCTGGCCTTTCAGTTCCCGGCCGCGGCCAGCTCGGCAGCCTTGCGGGCCGCACCGTCCATGGTCTCTTCGATGATCACCCTGGGGTGGTTGCGCTCCGCGAGGATGCGGCGGCCCTCCTCAACGTTGTTGCCGTCGAGGCGGACGACGAGCGGCCGGTCCTCCTCCTGGCCGAGGGCGTCGAGCGCCCCGACGATGCCGTTCGCGACGGCGTCGCAGGCGGTGATGCCGCCGAAGACGTTGACGAACACGGACTTGACCTGCGGGTCGCTGAGGATGATGTGCAGGCCGTTGGCCATGACCTCCGCCGAGGCGCCCCCGCCGATGTCGAGGAAGTTGGCCGGCTTCTGGCCGCCGAACTCCTCGCCCGCGTAGGCGACCACGTCGAGGGTGGACATGACCAGGCCGGCGCCGTTGCCGATGATGCCGACGGAGCCGTCGAGCTTGACGTAGTTGAGGTCCTTCTCCTTCGCGGCGGCCTCGAGCGGGTCGGCCGCAGCCTTGTCCTCGAGCGCGGCGTGGTCCGGGTGGCGGAAGCCCGCGTTCTCGTCGAGGGTGACCTTGCCGTCGAGGGCGATGATCTCGCCGTCCTCGGTCTTCACGAGCGGGTTCACCTCGACGAGCGTGGCGTCCTCGTCGCGGTAGACCTCCCAGAGCGACTTCAGGACGGGCACGATCTTGGCGCCGGTCTCGGCGTCGAAGCCCGCGGTCTCCACGATCTCCTTCGCCTTCGCGTCGTCGATACCGGTGTTGGGGTCGACCGCGATCTTGGCGAGGGCCTCGGGGCGCTCGACCGCGAGCTGCTCGATCTCCATGCCGCCCTCCTTGCTGCACATCGCCAGGTAGGAGCGGTTGGCGCGGTCGAGGAGCAGCGAGAAGTAGTACTCCTCGGCGATCCGGGCCCCCGCGGCGATCATGACGGTGCCGACGGTGAGGCCCTTGATGTCCATGCCGAGGATGGCCTGCGCGTGCTGCTGGGCCTCCTCCGGCGTCTTGGCGACCTTGACGCCGCCGGCCTTGCCGCGGCCACCGGTCTTGACCTGCGCCTTGACCACGGTGACACCGCCGCTCTGGGCCCCGATGGTCTCGGCGGCCGCGCGGGCCTGCTCTGGTGTGGTGGCGGTGGCGCCGGCCAGAACCGGCACTCCGTGCGCCTCGAACATGTCGCGCGCTTGGTACTCGAAGAGATCCACGGGTCGAATCCGTCCTCATCTGCGAAGGGGGTGGTCCGGCCCTGAGACTAGCCCGCCGCGGTCGGCGGACGCCCGTCCGGGTCAGCCGCTGGGACCAAACTCACGCTACCGACCGGTATGCCGGCCCGGCGCGTTCCGCAGTGGGCTCGCCCATGGCGCCGCGCCCGGTCAGCGGACCTGCACGCTCTGGCCGGGCGCGATGAGGAGCACCCAGACGGGCCCGCCCGGCGCGAGCGCGATCGGCTTCCCGCGTGAGACCAGGCTCGTCGGCGCGGTGGCGCTCCTGCGCGCCCACGTCCCCTGCCAGGCCCTGCCGCCGCGCAGCACCGTCACCTTGCCCGAGCCGGTCAGCTCGACCACCGGGGTGGGCCTGCCGTTGACGTCGCGGTTGCCCGAGAGGTGCGTCCGGACGTACTGCACCACCACCGTCGCCGCACCGTGCTGGACGGTGTCGGCGCCGAGGTCGGGTTTGCCGTCTGTGGTGACGAGGTACTGCTTGCGTCCCGCGTTCCAGGCGAGGGTCACCCGCGACGCGGGCCATCTCGCCGCCACGGACGTGGCTGCGACCCCACCCGGCGAGGCAGGGCCGAAGCGGAACCCGATGTCCTTGGGCCGCGCGCTGCCGCCGGCTCGGGCCAGGAGCGCCTTGGTCTCGCCGATCACGTTGTAGGGGGCCGGTCGCGAGCTGTCGCGGTGGAAGCCCACACGCGAGGCGTCGTTGCTCAGGTTGATCTGGCTGCCCTTGGCCAGCACCCGCACCGTGTAGGCAGAGCCGCCGGAGTAGGCGAGAGCGACCTTCCCGTAGTTGGCGAGCAGCTCCACGTCGGACTCGCGGGCGCTGCGCACGGGGCCGACCTCAGCCGGGACGTGGCTCGAGAAGACCGCGAGCAGGCGGGTCAGGCCGCCCTCGACGGGCTCCACGTAGACGACGTCGGCCTGGTTCAGGCCGATCCGGGGACGGGCGCTCGGGGTGTTGTCGATCTTGACGGCCAGCACCGGGCCACCCCGGAGCGGGACCAGGGCCGTGGGCGTCACGGAAGGCGTGGCTGTGGTGGTCGTCGAGGCGGTGGTGGTCGTCGCCGGCCCGGGGGCGCTGGTCGGCGCCTTGACCGAGCAGGCCGCCAGCGCGAGGACGGCGACAAGGGCGGCCACACCCGCCGGGACGGCGGCGCGGTGCAGCGGGGCGCGGGTCGTCATGGCGCCGAGGATAGGGCGCGGCAGCGGCCTTTCCGGTGAGGCAGGCCGGTGGTGGCCAGGATGCGCCGGCGGACGGTGGTGGGCAGATGCGCCGGGGGACGGTGGTGGGCAGGATGGCAGCATGCGCCGATGCCGCCGGCCACCCGCCCGCGCAGGACTGCTCTGGGCTGTGCTGCCGGCTGCCGCCCTGCTCGCCTCCTGCGGCACGCAGGGTGCTGCCGAGGCCCCGGCCGGTACGGTCCCCTTCCCGGTCACCATCACCCGCACGGGCGGCATCGCCGGGTTCTCCGACCGCTACGTCGTCGAGCAGACCGGCTCGGTCCACCGCGACAGCGCGACGGGCCCGCAGGTGTGCCGGATGGGCGAGGACCCCCTCAGCAGGCTGGCCGGGATCGCCCGGCCGATCACCGGCACCGCGACCACCTCGGCCGCCCACCCTGACGACCTCGTGGTCGTGGTGGCCACGCCCCGCGGGTCGGCCCGCCTCTCGGACGCCGAGCTGTCCGGGACCGCCTCCGTCGTCACGACCCTCCTCGAGGACGTGGCCAAGGACCCCGCCCAGCGCTCCGTATGCCGGTGAGCCCGCATACCGTCACGGCACGCGGGAAGGCGCCCCCGGTCGGGACCGGGGGCGCCTTCTCTGTGTCCAGCCCAGCTGCGGCGGCTCAGTTGGTGCAGGTCTGCGTGCCCGCGGGAACGGCGATCGCGCTGAACGCCTTCTCCACGGCGACGCACTCGGCAGCGCCGGTGCCGTACAGCTCCTTGGCAGACCTGATCGCACCCTCGCGGGCGGCCTGGTAGTCACTGCGCGAGGTGAGCTTGGTGGCCAGCGTGCGGTACCAGATCTTGGCGACCACACCGTGGCCGACGCCCGGCACGGTCGAGCCGTTGCACGTGGGGCTGTTGTAGGCGACACCGCCCACCGTCTTGGCACCCGAACCCTCGGAGGCCAGGTAGAACCAGTGGTTCAGCGGGCCCGAGGAGTAGTGCGGGTCGAGGCTGCCGAGGGTCGAGGACCAGCAGTCCTTGGACGCGCCGTCCTTGCTCGGCTTGTCCATGTAGCGCAGCGGCGTGCCGTTGCCGTTGATGTTGATCTTCTCGCCGATGAGGTAGTCGCCCGGGTCGGCGGAGGAGTTGGCGTAGAACTCCACGGCGGTGCCGAAGATGTCCGAGGTGGCCTCGTTCAGGCCGCCGGCGTCACCGGAGTAGTTCAGGTTGGCGGTGGCTTGGG
>DASULG010000192.1:0-10431 GCA_036278335.1 Pedococcus sp. | reverse complement strand
CGTGGTCCTGGCCCCCTGAGGGTCAGGACCACGCCGACGGCCAGGACCACGCCGAGGGCCAGCACCAGGCCGGCGAGGCGGCTCAGCGCTGGACGAACACCGCCACCGTGCGCGGGGGCACGGTGGCCGTCCCGCTCGCCGCGTCCCACGTCGAGCCCTTCACCACCGCGTCTGCACCAGCCGCCTGCACCGGGGAGAGCGCCAGGCTGGCGCCGGCGAGCCCCGGCACCTTCTGCGCCACCGCCTCAGGCGAGGCGTTGAAGACGACGACCAGCCCCTCGAGCGACGGGTCGGTGTCGGTGCCCACCGTGTCGTCGACCCGCATGGCGATCACGCCCGGGTGCGCGTCCGTGGTGCCACTGGCGGGGAAGGACACCTTGGCGCTGATGGCCTGCGCCGACCCGAGCCGGAACAGCGGGCTGGAGAACCGCAGCCGCAGCAGCTCCTGGGCCTGGGCCGTGGCAGCCTGGACATCGGCGGCCGTCGGCTTCAGCGCGCTGTTGCCCAGCAGGGGCTTCATGTACGGCCACTTGGCCTCGTTGTCGCCCTTGAGCGGCAGGCCGTGGCCGAAACCGTTGTCGGACCCGGTCCAGTCGAGCCGGTTGAACCAGTCGCCGCTGTCATAGCTGTTGCGGTCCAGCGACTTGCTGCGCAGCAGGTCGGCGCCCGCGTGCCAGAAGGACGGCGACTGCGACAGGGCAGTCGTTGCGAGCGACAGGGAGTTCATCCGGACGCGGTCCTGCATCGTGGTGGCGACCGGCAGCTTGAAGGTCAGGCTGTCGAACAGCGTCTCGTTGTCGTGCGCGTCGACGTAGCTGATGACCTCGTCGGGCTGGTCCGCGTAGCCCGCCGGGGCGTCGCCGTACTTCAGCTCGTCACCACGCTTGGTCGCGCCGAACTCGTTGCTGCGGAAGGCGAACGAGCGCAGGTTGCCGGCCAGGCCGAGCTGGACCAGGTCGGTGTCGTGCAGGAGCGAGGCGCCCGCCCCGGAGTTGGTCCCGGCACCGTTGGGGTCGGTGAGCTCGCCGCTGCCGAAGCCCTGCTTGCGCGGGTCCTCGTCGAACGGCCCACCGCCGCGGACGGCGTCGCGCAGCCGGTCGGAGAACGTCCCGATGTGCGTGCCGCCGAGCTGGCCCTGGGTGGCCTGGGTGAAGCGGGCGTTGTTCGCGACCTCGCCGAAGTTCCACCCCTCGCCGTAGAGGTACACCGACGTGCCGTCGACACCGTCCTTCGCCGGGGTCAGCTCATCGAGCGCTGCGCGGACCGCGAGCATGTTCTCCCGGGAGTGGTGACCCATGAGGTCGAACCGGAACCCGTCGACGTGGTAGTCACGGGCCCACAGCACGACGGCGTCCACCATGAGCTTCTGCGCCATCTGGTGCTCGGTGGCGACGTTCTGGCAGCAGGTGGACGTCTCGACCGCGCCCGCCGCGTTCCGGCGGTGGTAGTAGCCGGGCACGATCTTGTCGAGCACTGACTTGGCGTCCTGGCCGGAGGCCGCGGTGTGGTTGAAGACCTGGTCGAGCACGACGCGCAGGCCGTCCCGGTGCAGCCCACCGACCATGGTGCGGAACTCCGCGACCCTGCCGCCGCCATCCGCGGCGGTGGCCGTGGAGGCGTACGACCCCTCCGGGGCCAGGAAGTGCCACGGGTCGTAGCCCCAGTTGAACGCGTCCTTGCCGCGAACCGCATCGACGCAGGCCTGCTGCTGGTCACTGTCGGGGGCGTAGGAGGGCAGGTCGCAGGAGGGCTTCTCCTGCTTCGCCGGGTCCTCCTCGATCGAGGCGATGTCGAAGGTCGGCAGCAGGTGCACAGTGTTGAGGCCGGCGTCGGCGAGCGCCTTGAGGTGCTTGGTGCCGTCACCGTTCTCCGCGAACGCGAGGTAGGAGCCACGGTTCTCGGCGCTGACGGTGTCGTCACCGACCGAGAAGTCCCGCACGTGCAGCTCGTAGATCGTCGAGTCGACATCCTGCTTGAGGGCCGGAGCGGGGGTCTGACGCCACAGCGCCGGCTGGAAGGCCCGGTCCTTCAGGTCCACCGCCACCGACCGGCTCGAGTTGAGCGTCAGCGCAACGGAGTACGGGTCGGTGACGAGACTGGTCTCGACCTTGCCGGTCGTGGGGGCGAACACCGTGACCTCGTAGAGGTAGCGGGCGTTCCTGACCCCCGCGGCCGCCGACCACGATCCGTCGGCAGCGCGCTCCATCGGCGTGCGCACCGCCTGCGACACCGGTGCGTCCGCAGCCGCGGTCGGCGACCAGGTGAGGACACTGACCTGCTGCGCTGTGGGAGCCCACAGCCGGTATGCCGGCGCGGCGCCGCCGAACGTGACACCGTACGTGCGGGTGCTGGCCTTGGCGGCATACAGGCTGTCCAGGACATAGGCAGTCTGGACCCCGGTGGCGTCGAGCAGAGCGCCGCCGTTGTCGTACATCGCCACCGCGACCTGGCCGCGCAGGATGTCGCCGGCCTTGCGAGCGGCCTTGTCCGAGAGCCGCAGCGCGAGGTAGCCCTTGAGCTCAGGGTGCGCGCTGGTCACCGCGGCGGGCAGGCCCGCAGCGTCGTAGGCCAGGTCCGCCACCGATCCGCCGGTGACGGCCTCGGCGTCGACGGCCAGGCCACCCTCGGGCGACCAGTGCAGCCGCCAGTCGAGCAGCTCTCGGTTGGCGCCTGCCGGCACCGAGCTGGCGGGCCAGGCCAGCAGGCCTGGCTCGACCCAGAACGCCTTGGCCCTGTTCAGGTCGGGGGCTGCGCCCGGCTTGGACACCTTGGTGCTGATCTGGTGCGTGGCCAGCACGTACGAGATGGTCACCACGACGCCGTCCGACGGCACCGACAGCGACACGTTGCTCCCGCCGTCGCCGTAGCTCTCGTTCCAGTTCAGGCCGTGCGCGATCTTGAACTCGTAGGAGCCTGCCGGGATCTGGTCACTGGACCACGTGTAGGTGCCGTCGCCGTCCGGGTCCTGCATCCAGGGGCGCATGCAGTCCGGGCTCCAGTCGCCCGGGCACCCGAGCTCGCTCTGGAACGACCCGGGCGCAGTGATGATCGGGCCCTGGGCGTCCGAGGTGACCCAGTGCGTGGCGTGGTCGTAGTAGAACGTGACCGCGGTCCCGGGAGCGGTGTACTCGACGTTGCTCCCGTTCGCAGCGCCGCCGGCGCCGTAGTTCTCGTCCCAGCTCTTGTTGATCGCCGCCTTGTAGGCGTGGGGCGCCGCCGGGAGGGTGTAGGTCCCCTTCCAGATCTGGTCCTTGGCGTCCAGGGTCAGCTGCGCCTGGGGGCAGTCGGGCTGCCAGTCGCCGGTGCAGCCCATCTCGGAGTTGTGGTCTCCGGGAACACTGACATTCGCCGGCTGGACGACCGGCCCGACCCCGCCGCCGGTGTCACCGCCACCGGCCGCAGGCTTGCCGACGATGCCGTAGGAAGAGCTGGCCGAGATGTTCCCGCTGCTGTCCTTGACCACGGCGCGGTACTCGAGGAGCGTGCCCTCGGCCATCCCCGAGACGTCGTGGAAGACCCGGTAGGGAGCGCTGTCGTCCGTCCCCAGGGCCTTCCACGCCGACGTGCCCACCGGGCGGTACAGGAAGGTGGTCTGGGCGAAGGTGTTCTCGGTGATCGCGGCGCCGATCTCGGCACGCCCACCGACGACCGCACCCGGCTGGGGCGAGGTGAGGTAGACGGCGGGCGCAGCCTCGCGCTTTGCGAAGCGGGCGGTGGCCTTGAAGACCTGCACCGACAGTGCCGGCACCGTCACCGAGACCCGCCCGTCCCTTCCGGACCTCAGCCCGCTCGTGGTGCCGTAGACGGCGTCGAAGGGCCGCTGGTCGCTGAAGGTCGCGAAGGTGGCCGACTTCGCCTCCGCCGCGTTGTTCGCCACCACGAGGTACTCGAGACCGGTGGCGCGGTCGACCCGCGAGAAGGCGTAGATACCGGGGCCGTCGCTGGCGTAGCGGTGCACCTGCGCGCCGTCGGTCAGCGCCGGGTTCGCGGCCCGCACCTTGGCGAGCTCCGAGATCTCCTGGTACAGCGGCGCGTTCGTGTCGTACCGGTCCCGCGAACCGGAGGGGCCGCCGAGGACGGGCTCGGCGGCATACTGCTCGGTCTTTGTCGCGAACAGGTCCTGGCGGGCGTCCTTGTCGCCGCCGGCGCCCATGAAGCCCTGCTCGTCGCCGTAGTAGACGACCGGCTGGCCGCGGGTGAGGTACATGAGGCTGTTGGCCAGGCGCACCCGCCGCATCAGGTCGTCGCCGGTGGCGGACTTGCCCAGCATCATCGCCACCCGGCCCATGTCGTGGTTGCCGAGGAAGGTCGGCGTCTCGTAGACGTTGGAGTCGGTGTCGGTGTAGTAGTCGTCGCTGGCGAAGAAGTCCCGCAGCTTCGTCGTGGCAGAACCCTTGGCGAAGTCGAGGGCGCTGGCCTGGAAGCCGAAGTCGAGGGTGGCGGGCAGGCGGCCGGCCGTCGTGTACTGGCTCATGAGCTCGGCGCGCGCGTCGTAGACCTCGCCGAACATGAAGAAGTCGTCGTTGCCGATGGCCTTGGCGTGGGCCATCACGTCCGGGCTGAACTTCTTCCAGAAGTCCATGTTGACGTGCTTGACCGTGTCGATGCGGAAGCCGTCGATGCCGAGGTCGACCCACGACTTGTAGACCTCGCCCATCCCCTCGACGACCTCGGGCCGCTGGGTGAACAGGTCGTCGAGCCCGACGAAGTCGCCGTACTCGCTGGACTCGCCGGCGAAGGTCGAGTCGCCCCGGTTGTGGTACATCGTCGGGTCGTTCAGCCACGCAGGCGTCTTGGCGGTGCGGTCGGCGTCGTTGCGGAACACCGGCTTGTAGGGCGCGAAGGTGTCCGGGTTCAGCGCCGGGAAGGTGGTGCCGCCGGCGTAGTCGCGGTCGTCGAAGTCGTTTCCGCTGGCGTCCTGGTAGGCCCGCGTCTCCTTGGAGACGTACGAGTGCTGGCCGCCCTCGTAGTCGATGACGTCGGCGGTGTGGTTGGTGATGATGTCGAAGAAGACCTTCATGCCCTTGGCGTGGGCCGCGTCGACGAGGGTCTTCATGTCCGCGTTGCTGCCGAGGTGCGGGTCGATCTGGGTGAAGTCGGTGATCCAGTAGCCGTGGTAGCCGGCGCTGGCGTTCTCGCCGCTGCCCTGCACGGGCCGGTTCTTGAAGGAGGGCGTCAGCCAGATCGCGCTGGTGCCCAGGCCCTTGATGTAGTCGAGCTTCTGGGTCACGCCCTTGAGGTCGCCACCGTGGTAGAAGCCCTTGTCGGTGGGGTCGAAGCCGGTCTCCAGGCGCCCGCCCGTGAGGCCGCCCTGGTCGTTGCCGGTGTCGCCGTTGGCGAACCGGTCGGCCATGAGGAAGTAGAAGCGCTCCTTGGTCAGCGGCGCGCGCAGCGAGTCCCCGGCCAGCGTGCGGTCGGCCTTCGTCGCGGGGCCCGAGAGCGTGACCGGGGCGATGCCGATGCGGTGCGTCCCGTCGTCGTAGGAGATCTCGAGCTTCGCGGGGCCCTCGAGCACGAGCGGCAGGTTCGCGCCGTTCTTGGCGCCGTCCTTGCCGTAGTTCTCGTCCCACGAGCCGTTGATGGCGACCTTGAACTCGTAGGAGCCCGCCGGCACGTCGAACACCGCCCGGTATGCCGTGGAGTCGCCATCGCGGGTCAGTGCGGTCTTCGCGCAGTCCGGCTGCCAGTCGCCCGAGCAGCCGAGCTCGTCCTGCAGGGAGCCGACGACGGTGACTGTGCGCTCGGCCGCGGTGGCGGTGGTCGCGGTGAGGGGGACCGTCAGCCCCGAGGCGATGACGGCGAGGCCGCTGGTGAGGGCGACGAGGGCGGGGCGGAGGGCCACGACAGCTCCTTTGCTGGGGGCAGCCCCGGCCTCTGGGGGACC
This sequence comes from Pedococcus sp., assembly GCA_036278335.1. Taxonomy (GTDB): domain Bacteria; phylum Actinomycetota; class Actinomycetes; order Actinomycetales; family Dermatophilaceae; genus Pedococcus_A. Next base: position 4,547 of record DASULG010000192.1, on the reverse strand, counting down.
GGTGCCGCGGGGGGTGCCGGGTCACCCTAAGGGCCCGACACCCCTCCGTGGAGCCTCGCGCTCGCAATTTCTGCAAGATTTTGCAGTGTCTTGACCAACCAGGCCCTCAGCGGGCGCGTTCGACCCGGCCCTCGTCCCAGACCGGCTCGTCCGCCTCGTAGACCCGGCCGTCGGCGCCGAACACGAGGTAGCGGTCGAAGCCCCGGGCGAACCAGCGGTCGTGGGTGACCGCCAGCACGGTGCCCTCGAAGGCGGCGAGCCCCTCCTCGAGCGCCTCCGCCGAGTGCAGGTCGAGGTTGTCGGTCGGCTCGTCCAGGAGCAGGCAGGTCGCCCCGCTGAGCTCGAGCAGCAGGATCTGGAAGCGCGCCTGCTGACCCCCCGAGAGCGAGTCGAACGTCTGCTCGCTCGCCCTCGCGAGGCCGTAGCGGTCCAGCGCCCGCGCCGCCTCCTCCCGGGGCTTGCCCGCCCGGTGCTCGTCCCCGCGGTGCAGGATCTCGAGCAGCGTGCGGCCCGTCAGGGTCGGGTGTTCGTGGGTCTGGGCGAACCAGCCGGGCCGCACCCGCGAGCCGAGCCGCAGCCGGCCCTCGTGGGCCACCGGCGCCGGCTGCACGTCGCCGACCGGGCGGTGCTCCGGCTCGGGGTCCGTCCCGCCGCAGGCCACGAGCCGCAGGAAGTGCGACTTGCCCGAGCCGTTGCTGCCCAGCACGGCGACCCGCTCCCCGTACCAGACCTCGAGGTCGAACGGCCTCATCAGGCCCGTGAGCTCGAGCCCCTCCGCAATGACGGCACGCTTCGCCGTGCGGCCGCCGGTCAGCCGCATCCGGACGTTCTGCCGCAGCGGGAGGGCCTCGGGCGGCCCTGCCTCCTCGAACCTGGCCAGCCGGGTCTTGGCTGCCTGCAGCCGGGCCGCCATGTCGGAGTTGTAGGACGCCTTCTGCCGGTACATGGCGACCAGTGCCCGGAGCTTGGCGTGCTCCTCGTCCCAGCGCCGGCGCATCTCGTCGAGCTTCTCGAACCGGTCCACCCGCGCCTGGTGGTACGTGGAGAACCGGCCCGGGTGCACCCACAGCGTGCTGCCGGCGGCGCCGGGCTCGAGCGTGGCGATCCGCGTCGCCACCCGCTCGAGGAGCTCGCGGTCGTGGCTGACGAACAGCACCGTCTTGGGCGACTCGATGAGCTGGTCCTCCAGCCACCGTTTCGCGGGGACGTCCAGGTAGTTGTCCGGCTCGTCGAGCAGGAGCACCTCCTCTGGCCCGCGCAGCAGCGCCTCGAGCACCAGGCGCTTCTGCTCCCCGCCTGAGAGGGTGCTGACCTTGCGCCACTGCGCCTGCTCGAAGGGCACACCGAGAGCGGCCACGGTGCAGACGTCCCAGAGCGTCTCGTAGTCGTAGCCGCCGGCGTCCGCCCAGTCGACGAGCGCCTGGGCATAGGAGAGCTGGTCCTGCTCCGTGTCGCGCTCCATCATGAGCAGCTCGGTGCGGTCGATCTCTGCCGCCGCCCGCCGCACCGGCTCCGGGGCCACCGAGATGAGCAGGTCGCGCACGGTGGAGTCGTCGCGGACCTTGCCGACGAACTGGCGCATGATCCCGAGACCACCCGAACGGGTCACTGCGCCCTCGTGGGCGGCGAGGTCGCCGGCCACGATCCGCCCCAGGGTGGTCTTGCCGGTGCCGTTGGGACCGATCAGCGCGACCTTGGCCCCTTCGCCGACGCGCAGGCTGACATCACTCAGCAGCGGCCTGCCGTCGGGCAGGACGAAGCTGACGGAGTTGATGTCGACGTGGCCCACGAGGGTCAAGTGTGAGGCACGCTGGCGGCCGTGGTCACCGGGTTTTGCGTATGCCGGGTGACAGGCGGCGCCCTCAGGCTGGGTTCTCGAGCAGGAGGCGGCTCCACGCGTCCTCCAGGAACCGCGCGTAGCGTCGCGGCCCCCAGCCGCGCGAGCGCAGCAGCAGGTAGTACTCGGGACTGTTCATCGACCAGACGATGTCGGCGAGGTCGGCCGCGCGCAGGTCGGTCCGCACGCCGCCTGCCGACTCCAGGTCCGTGATGAAGAGCCGCATGTTGGCGGCTCGGCGCTCCGACAGGCGCTCAGCCACGCGGCGGCACTGCGCGTCGCCCTCCCCCGCCCTGCGCAGCGCGTCGACCAGCGGCGCAACCGCGGGCATGGTCCTTCCCAGCGCCGCGGCATACACGGCGATCTTCTCCTCCGCAGAGGACGCCGCACGGACGGCCCTGACGTAGCCGCGCTCCTCCGCTGGCACCGGCTCGTCAGCCCCGCCCAGGACCATGTCGATGACCGCCAGGACGAGCTCAGGTTTCCGCCCGACGCTGGCATACACGGTGTCCACCGACACCCCGGCCGTCTGGGCCACGCCGGTGACCGTCGTGGCGTCGTAACCGTCACGGGTGAACAGCTCCCTGGCCGACGTCAGCACTGCGCGCCGGGTCGCGGCGGCCTGCTCCAGACGCACTGCGGAGCGGTACGGGCGGGTCTTGACGGGGCGGTCCACGCGGCCTACGTTAGCAGTATTCATCCGAAGTCGATTCGGACGAATACCGCTACAGGAGGCCGCCGTGAGCCAGAGCACCGAGTCGTCCACTGCCACTGCGGTCTACCGGCCCGCCGGCTCTGGGCGAGGCACCTGGGCCATGGGCTCGCTGTTCGAGCACCTGCTGACGGCCGAGGAGTCCGGCGGCGGGCTCGGCGCAGCCCTGGTCACCCAGCCTCCCGGCATCGCCACGCCGTTGCACCGGCACACCCGGGAGGCGGAGGCCTTCTTCCTGCTCGAGGGCACGATGACCTACCGCGCCGGGAGCGAGACCTTCCACCTCGGCGAGGGCGACTTCCTCTGGCTCCCGGCCGGGGTTCCCCACGCCTTTCGCGTCACGGGGGACCGCCCGGTGCGGTTCTTCGGCCTGACTGACCCGGGCGGGCTCTTCGGGCTCTACGACGAGGTGGGCATCCCGGCGGCCGAGATGCGGCTCCCCGGCGGCGACGGCCTGCCCCCGGAGGTCGAGATCCCGCGGTGGAACACCGTCGGCCCCCGGTACGGCCTGGAGGTCGTCGGGCCGCCCATCCCCGAGGACAGCTGACGACCGGCACCGCCGCCGCCCCGCGGGCACACTGTGCCCATGGGTGCCTGGGTGCTCCACGTCGACCTCGACCAGTTCATCGCTGCCGTCGAGGTGCTGCGCCGGCCCGAGCTGCGGGGGGTCCCGGTGGTGGTCGGCGGGCGCGGCGACCCTGCGCAGCGCGGGGTCGTCTCGACGGCGTCGTACGAGGCGCGCCAGTTCGGCGTCGGCTCCGGGATGCCCCTTCGCGTGGCTGCCCGCCGATGCCCTGAGGCGGTGTTCCTGCCGGTGGACGCCGAGCACTACACGGCCGTCTCCGCGACGGTGATGGAGACGCTGCGCTCCCTGGACGCCACGGTCGAGGTGATGGGCTGGGACGAGGCGTTCCTCGGCGTCGAGACCGACGACCCGGAAGCGTTCGCGAGGTCGGTGCAGGCTGCCGTCCTCGAGGCCACGGGTCTGCACTGCTCGGTCGGCATCGGCGACAACCGGCTGCGGGCGAAGATGGCCACCGGGTTCGCCAAGCCGCAGGGCGTGTTCCGGCTGACCCGCCAGACGTGGTTCGAGGTCATGGGCGAGCGACCGACCAGCGACCTGCACGGTGTCGGGACGAAGACGGCCAGGAAGCTCGAGGCCCTCGGCCTCCACACGGTCCACGAGCTTGCCCAGGCGGACCCGGCGCAGCTCGCCGCCCGGCTGGGCCCGACCATGGGGCCGTACTACCACCGCCTCGGCCGCGGCGTGGCCTCGGCGACGGTCACCGCAGAGCCCTTGGTGGCGCGCGCCCACGGCCGGGAGACGACCTTCCAGGAGAACCTCACGCAGTGGTCGGAGGTCGAGCGCGAGGTGCGGGTCCTGGCCGCCCGGGTGGCGGAGGACCTGCGTGCGGAGGGCCGCCCGGCGCAGCGGGTGCTGGTGAAGATGCGCTACGCCCCCTTCGAGACGCACACCGCCAGCCGGGCGATCACGCCCCCGAGCGACGAGGCCACGGTGATCGGCGACGCGGCTGTCGCCCTGCTCGAGCGGTTCGACCACCAGCGGGCCGTGCGCCTTGTCGGCGTGCGCGGCGAGATGACCCCGCCTGAGGTCCCCAGCGAGCCGGGCTGACCTGGGCGCGCCGACGGCTGTCACGGACTGTCGGCGCCCGTGCCCGCCGCCGCCGGGCGGTCAGCCGTGGAGGGTCCGCACCGCGCGGGCCTGCTCCGCGCGGGACTGCAGCTCGGCATCCGGCGGGTAGACCACTTCCTCGAGGGAGAGCCCGTGTGGCGGCATCACCGCCACCGCAGGATCGCGCCGCCCGGCCACCAGGACCTCGGCCGGCCACTCGACGGGACGTCGCCCCTCCCCCACGGGCACGACCGCCCCGACGAGGGAGCGGACCATCGAGTGGCAGAACGCGTCGGCCACCACGGTCGCGGCCAGCGTGCCGTCATCGAGGCGCCGCCAGGAGTACTCGAGCAGGGTCCGCACCG
>DASULG010000191.1:0-11140 GCA_036278335.1 Pedococcus sp. | reverse complement strand
GTCGACGAGGTCGATGAGCCCCCGGAAGTGGAGGATGGCCACGTGGTCCACACCGATCCCGAGGTCAGTGCACAGGCTCGTCACCATGGCCTGGGGTCCGTCGCCGAGCGCCATTCCCAGCCTGTGGGGGCTCCCGGCGGCGGCGCCGACGAACAGGTCCCGAGGGATCGACACCAGCCGCGGCTCCCCGCCGGCCGGCCGCCGCAGGACGAGGACGAGGTCGGCGCGCTCACCCTCAGACTGGGTCCGGTCGGCATACTGCCTGCGGTCGCGGCCACTCAGCCGCTCTCGGGAGTCCGAGGCCAACAGCAGGTATGCCGTGCCGCCGCCGGACCCCGGCGGTGTCACCGCCAGCGTGGGCATGCGGTGGACGAGCAGCGTGGCGTCGACCGAGACCGCGGCCAGGGCCAAGGCGACGACCACGACCACGACCGCGAGCGCCCCCGCCGCGGCCCGTCGAAGGCCCGGGCTCGGGCGGCGCGTAGGCGCAGTCTGGGTCGACACGGGCAGCAGTGTCCCCTATCGCGCCCGCGACCCCGCCCACGTCACGCCTGCGCGTCAGCGGCCCGCTCCACCTCGGCAATGTCGATCCGCCGCATCTGGAGCATGGCCGCCATGGCCCGGGCGCTCCGGTCCGGATCGGGGTCGGCGAGCAGCTCGATCATGCGCCGCGGCGTGACCTGCCAGGACAGCCCGTAGCGGTCCTTGAGCCACCCGCACGGCCCCTCCTCGCCGTCCTTCGACAGGGCGTACCAGTAGTGGTCGGCCTCCTCCTGGGACGAGCAGTCGATCTGGAACGAGATCGCCTCGTCAAAGGTGAACTGGGGGCCGCCGTTGAGGGCGACGTAGGGCTGTCCGTCGAGCTCGAACGTCACCACCATGACGTCGCCCTCGCGCCCCGGTCCGGCCTTCCCGTACCGGGCGACGTCGGTGATCCTCGAGTTCGGGAAGACCGAGCAGTAGAACTGTGCCGCCTCCTCCCCCTGGCCGTCGAACCACAGGCACGGCGTTTGCTTGGGCATGGTCGTTCCTCTCGGCGCTTCGTGGTGGCTCTCCAGTTAAGCCGCCTCTCCGTACTGACGGCGCGCCTTCGCCAAACTCATCGCACCGGACTAGACCAGCGGGCCGATGAGGAACGTTGACTGGCGCGGTCAGCATGGGGACCAGCCCACGACCATGAAGGAGGCAGTCATGCGACTTGTCGTCAGCACCTTCCTGACCCTTGACGGGGTGATGCAGGCGCCCGGCGGTCCCGACGAGGACCGCGACGGTGGCTTCGACCTCGGGGGCTGGTCCTTCCCCTACTTCGACGAGGACATGGGTCAGACCGTGGGGGCCAGTCTCGACGCGGCATCCGGGCTGCTCCTGGGCCGCCGGACCTACGAGATCTTCGCCGCCCACTGGCCCCATGTGAGCGAGGAGCACGAGGACGGCGCCGTGGCCAGGACCCTCAACGCCCTGCCGAAGTACGTCGCGAGCACCACCCTGCGTGACCCTGCCTGGGCCAACACGACGGTGCTCTCCGACGTCGGCCGCGGCGTTCGCGACCTCAAGGCCGGTGGCGAGGGCGAGCTCAACGTGCAGGGCAGCAGCAACCTGCTGGAGTCGCTCCAGCGCGAAGACCTCGTCGACGAGTACCGCCTCTGGACATGTCCGGTGGTCCTGGGCCGCGGCAAGCAGCTGTTCGGATCGGGCTCCCCGCCCTGCGCCCTCGAGCTGGTGGAGACGCGCGCCAACAGCAAAGGCGCGGTCTACTCCGTCTACCGGACGGCCGGGTCCCCGGCGACCGGGTCCTTCGCCGCACCCGACCTCGGATAGGCCGCCTGGCCAGGAGGGTCGGCGCGGACGGGCGAGGACGGCTGACCTCCGCCCTGCCAGACTGGCACGGTGACTGAAGCCAGCGCACACCCCACCGTGACAGACCTGCCTCGAGGCCTGACCAGCCGGATCCCCGGCCTCGAGGACCATGAGGCCATCATCGCCCTGGTCGCCGCCCAGCAGCAGGCCGCCAAGGGCTCGAGCTCGGTGGACCCGGCCGCCGTCGCCTCGGCCGTGACGGGCACGGCGTCGTGGACCCGCCGCCAGGTCGTCGTCCAGGACGCTGCCGGCGACGTGGTGGCCTGGGCCAGCGTCCACGACCGGGCGGCCGGTCGCTCGGTCGTCGACGTCACCGTGGCGCCGGGCCTGCCCGAGGCCGACAGCACCGCCGGGGCGCTGTTCGCCTGGGCTGAGGAGACCGCGCTCGGAATCGCGCAGCGACGCGACCTGGCCGGCACCCAGCTTGACGCCAGCGCCTATGCCGCGGACACGCGGCAGCGGGCGTGGCTCACGACGGCGGGGTACCGGCATACCCGCACCTGGCTGCAGATGAGCCGACCGGTACCCGCGTCGGAGGCAGAGCCTGGTGCCCTGCCGGCACCGCGCGAGGGGGTCACGGTGCGCCGGGTGGCCAAGCACGAGGACGGCCTGCCAGTGGCACAGGACCTCCAGACCGTGCACCAGATGCTCGAGGAGTCCTTCGCCGACCACTTCAACTCCTACCGCGAGAGCTTCGCCGAGTTCGTCCAGCGCCTGAGGGAGGACCCGGGCCACCGGTGGGACCACTGGTGGATCGCCACCATCGACGTCGACGGCGAGCCGGTTCCCGGCGGGGCGCTCGTCAGCTCCGTGCTCCCGCCGGATGCCGGCGGCGTCGACGGCAGCTACATCGACTACATCGGTGTGCACCGGCGCGCCCGCGGACGAGGCGTGGCCAAGGCCCTGCTCCACACGGTCATCGCCGACACCGCCCGCCGCGGCCGCAACCGGCTCGGCCTCGAGGTGGACGCCGACTCCCCGACGGGCGCGGACGGCCTGTACCTCTCGATGGGATGGCAGACCGTGTACAAGACCGAGTCGTGGCACAAGGACGTCACCGTGGAGGGCGGCGCCTGATGCCCCGCGCCGAGCAGCGCACCGACCCTGTCGCCCACCACGGCGAGGGCCCCGTCTGGTGGGACGCGTGGGGCGGGCTCCGGTTCGTCGACATGCTGGCAGGCGACGTCCTCCACCTCGGCTCCGACGGCAAGGTCACCCGCACCCACGTGGGCAGCGTGGCCGCGGCCCTCCGGCCCCGGGCCTCGGGTGGGGCCGTCGTCGCGACCGAGCGCGCCTTCGCCCTCGCTGCCCACGATGACCTCTCTGACCTCACCCACCCGCGGGTGCTGCCTGACGTCTGGGACGACACCGGTGTCCGGTTCAACGACGGCGGCTGCGACCCCGACGGCCGGTTCTGGTGCGGGACCATGGCCTACGACGAGGCACCGGGCGCCGGTGCGATGTACCGCCTCGCCGCGGTTGCGACGGCCGGCGAGGACACCAACGACGACACCAACCAGTATGCCGTGGAACGCGTCTGGGGGGACGTCACCATCAGCAACGGGATCGGTTTCAGTCCCGACGGCAGCCGTGCCTACTACAACGACACCCCCACCCGGGCCACCAGCGTCCTCGACTACGAGGACGGGGCGCTGCGCAACCGCCGCGACTTCGCCTCTCTCGCGGACGAGGACGAGCGTGCCGGCTCGCCTGACGGGCTCTGCGTCGACGCCGAGGGTGGCGTGTGGGTGGCGCTCTTCGGTGGCTCGGCAGTGCGGCGCTACAGCCCGCAGGGCCGGCTCGACGAGGTCATCGAGCTGCCGGTCAGCCAGGTCACGGCCTGCACCTTCGGTGGCCCCGGCCTGCGCGAGCTGTTCATCACCACCTCCGCCGAAGGCCTGGACCGGCAGAGGGAGCCGCTGGCGGGCGCGCTGTTCTCGCTCACCCCCGGCGTGGCGGGACAGCCCACCCTGCCGTTCGCCGGCTGAGTCAGGAGCCGCTCGGCGTGAGGGCCGGCTCCTCGGGGGTGGCCAGGGTGATCAGCGCCTCGGTGATGGCCGGGTCACGCTCGAGGGATTCCTCGACCCGACGCAGCGCGTAGGCCACCTCGCTCTCCGGGGACTCTCCCTCCAGGTCCACCCGGGCGAAGAGCACCAGCTGCCGCGGACCGAAGAACTCCAGGCGCACGTAGGTCACGCGGGAGACCTCGGGCAGCGCGGTGATGCGCTCCAGCACGCCCTGCCTCAACCGCTCGTCGCTCTCCTGGCCGGTGAGGAAGCGCCGGTTGCGCTCGATGAGGACGAGGGCGACCGCGCCCAGGAGCAGGCCGACGAGGATGGACCCGAGCGCGTCGAACACCGCGGAACCGGTCAGCTGGTGCAGGAAGATGCCCAGCGCCGCAATGACGAGGCCGACGAGGGCCGCCGAGTCCTCGGCCAGCACCGCCCGCAGCGTGGGGTCGGAGGTGCGCAGGGCGTGGTCGAGCACGTCCCGGTCCAGGCTGCGGCTCTCACCCCTGGTCTGGCGAAAGGCCTGGGCGAAGGAGACGCTCTCGAACACGAAGGCCACGCCGAGCACGACGTACGCGACGGTCGGGCTCTCCACAGGCCCCTTGTGGCCGAGCTGGGTGATCCCGTGCCAGACCGAGACGGCCGCTCCGGCCACGAAGAGCCCCATGGCCGCGAACATCGACCACACGTAGGCCTCGCGCCCGTAGCCCAGGGGCCGGCTGGCGTCCGGGGGCCGCTGCGACTTCTTCTGCGCCACCAGCAGGAACACCTGGTTGCCGGTGTCGGCCCAGGAGTGCGCCGCCTCGGCCAGCATCGACGCCGAGCCCGTGAAGACGGCCGCCGCCGTCTTGGCCGCCGCCACCGCGGCGTTGGCGCCGAACGCGATGAGCACCGTGAGCGCGCTCTCCCCCTTCGGCTGCTCATCCTTGTCCGGGGTGGGCGGCTCGGGGCCGTCGGGCCCGGTCGTGGTTTCCATTGGGCACTGTCTACTACCTGCGGGCCCACCCGGCATACCGTGGCCTGCCATGACTGCCCACCCGGTTCCCGCCACACCCGAGTCCGTCTTCACGTATGGCGCGCCGCAGCTGAAGTTCGGCACGGGCGCCGCCGACGAGATCGGCTACGACCTCGCGCAGCTCGGCGCCCGGCGGGTGCTCCTGCTGACGGACCCGGGACTGGTGGCGACGGGCATCCCGCAGCGGGTCGCCGACCAGATGGCCCGCTTCGGCGTCGAGGCGCGCGTCTACGGTGACGTGCACGTCGAGCCGAGCGACGCCAGCCTCGACGCGGCCATCGCGTACGCCCGGGACGCCGGCCCGTGGGATGCCTTCGTGGCCGTGGGCGGTGGCTCCAGCATCGACACCGCCAAGGCGGTCAACCTCCTGGTCACCAACCCCGGGCACCTGCTCGACTACGTGAACGTGCCAGTGGGCCGCGGCCAGTCGCCGGCCCAGCCGCTCCTGCCGCTCGTCGCCGTGCCAACCACCACCGGTACCGGGTCGGAGAGCACCACCATCTGCGTGCTCGACGTGCTGGCGGAGCGGGTCAAGACCGGCATCAGCCACGCCCGGCTGCGCCCGACCATGGCGGTGGTCGACCCGCTGCTGACCCTCAGCCAGCCGGCGGCGGTGACTGCGGCCTGCGGCATGGACATCCTCTGCCACGCCCTCGAGAGCTACACCGCGCGCACCTACACCGCATACGAGCGCAAGGCGCCGGAGCAGCGGGTGCCCTACTGCGGGGCGAACCCGATCTCGGACCTGTGGTCGGAGAAGGCGATCACCCTGCTCGCCACCGCCTTCCGGCGGGCCGTCCGAGACGGCAGCGACCTGCAGGCGCGCGGCGACATGGCGCTCGCTGCCACCGTCGCCGGCATGGGCTTCGGGAATGCCGGCGTTCACCTGCCGCACGCGAACGCGTACCCGGTTGCCGGCCAGGTCAGGGACTTCCGCCCGGAGGGGTACCCGGGGGACGAGCCGCTCGTGCCGCACGGGATGGCCGTGGCGCTGACGGCGCCGGAGTCGTTCCGGTTCACGTTCGACGCCCTGCCCGAGCGCCACCTGCGCGCAGCGAGGCTCCTGGCGCCGATGGCCGAGGAGCCGGCCGACCCGCGCGAGTTCCTCCCGCAGGTGGTCACGGACCTGATGCGCGACATCGGCCTGCCCAACGGGCTGGCTGCCGTCGGGTTCACGGAGGCCGACGTGCCGGAGCTCGTCGCGGGGACCCTGAAGCAGCAGCGGATCCTGGCGGCGAGCCCGAAGCCGGTCGGCGAGGACGACGTCGCGCGGATCCTGCAGGGGTCACTGCGGCTCTGGTGACGCCGCGGCCTCCATGGCCGCGCGCAGGTCGTCCGGGATCGGTGTCGGCCGGCGGGTGTCGCGGTCGATGTAGACGTGGACCCAGTGCCCCACTGCCGCAACCGTGGTCGGTGCCCCGGGGCCGGACGCGAACAGGCCCAGCTGGTAGGTGACGCTGCTGCGGCCGAGGCGGGCCACCCGGAGGCCGACGACGAGCGAGTCGGGGAACTGCAGCTCCGCGAAGTAGCGACAGCCCGACTCCGCGACCACCCCTGGCGTCGGCGACGTCACCGGGTCGGTGCCGGTCTCCCGGGCGAGCCAGCCGTTGATGGCCGTGTCGAAGAGCTCGTAGTAGACCGCGTTGTTGAGGTGCCCGAACATGTCGTTGTCCGCCCAGCGAGTCGTCGCCGGCCAGCGCACCGGGAAGCTGTCCAGGGTCAGGTCCCGGGTGTCGGCGCCGCGCTCGTGTCTTTGCTCCACCCCGACATCCTGTCGCAGCCGCGCCTAGCATGGGCGCGTGCCGAGCAAGCGGGGCCAGCAGGGCGAGCAGGTCGGCGGGGGAGCCGGTCTCGCCGACGCGACTGCCGCGCTGTATGCCGCGGAGCCCGGAGCGTTCGTCTCCACCCGTACGCTGCTGGTCGCCGAGGCGAAGGCCTCCGGGGACGCGGCGCTCGCCGAGGAGATCGGTCGCCTCCGCAAGCCAACTGCGGCCGCGTGGGCGGTCAACCTCACGACTCGGGAGCGGCCAGACCAGGTCGAGCGGCTGCGCGACGTCGGCCAGCGCCTGCGCGCGGCGCAGGCCCGCCTCGACGCAGCCGGGTTGCGCGACCTGAGGGCCGAGCGCGAGGGCCTGGTCGCGGCCTTCCTCGCCGGGGCGGCCGAGGTCGCCGAGGCTGCCGGCCGCCCGCTGGCCCCCGCCGTCCTCGAGGAGGTCCGCGCCACGCTCATCGCGGCGCTCGCCAGCGAGGAGGCCACCGACGCCGTCACGTCCGGACACCTGACCCGGGCGCTGAGCTACTCCGGCTTCGGCGAGGTCGACCTCTCCGAGGCGGTGGCCCGCACGTCCTCGGGAGCGGTGCTCACCGTGCTCGCCCCGGGCTCGGCCGCACCGGCCCGACCCGCCCGGGAGGGCGCCGCGCCGGCACGCGAGGAGTCCGCGCAGGAGGAGGCGCCCGCTTCGCGGGCCGCGGCGGCGGAGGCCAGGGCGCAGGCCAGGGCGCAGGCCATCCGCCGGGCGAAGGCCGAGCTGGCCACCGCCTCCCGGCGTCTCGAGAGGGCTGCCGCGACGGCGGAGAAGGCCCGCCGCCGGGCCACGCGCGCCCGCGAGCGCGTCGCCGACCTCGAGGCTGAGCTGGCGCAGGCCAGGGGGGAGCACCGGGCCGGCGAGGAGGGCGCAACCGAGGCGGCCCGGGACCGGGCCGCAGCCGAGCAGGCACGGCATACGGCCCAGGAGCACCTCGATGCAGCCGAGGCGGCCGAGGTGGCCGAGACCAGCGGGGCAGATTAGGACCAACGACCGATGGAGGGCGGCGGCGGTCGGCACAGACTCGGGGTATGGCCCTGCCGCTGAGGCACACGAAGCCACCGCTGCCGGGTGCCGCGGCCGGCTCGTCGGCGCGCGGGCCAGGGAGCGGCTCGCTGCCTCCACGGGGGGGCGGTCGTCGGCGCCTCGACCCCTGGCGGGTGGTCGAGGGCGCGGCGTCCTTCCTGCTCGCCGGGGTGCTCCTGGTGTGGGCGCTGCCGCGCGTCGCGGGTGCCGACTGGTCCGCGATCGGCGACGTGCTGCGGGTGCTCCACCCCGTGCAGGTGGCCGCGCTCACCGTCGTCTGGCAGCTCGGCCTGTGGGTGCAGACGATCGCGCTGGCGGCAGCCATGCCGGGGCTGAGCCACCGGCGGGCGTTCTTCCTCAACCTCACGGGCAGCGCGGTCTCCAACGTCCTGCCGCTCGGCGGCGCGGCGGGCACGGCACTGAACTACTCGACGAGCCGGTCATGGGGCTTCAGGACCAGGGCCTTCCTGCGGTGGGCACTGGTCACGAACATCTGGGACACCCTCGGCAAGCTGCTCATCCCGGGCGTGGCCCTGCTGTGGCTCGCCATCGACAGCATGGAGTCGCCGAAGTCGATGGTGCGCGCCGCGGTTGGCGCCCTGGTCCTGCTCGCGGTCCTGGCCGCTCTGACGTGGTTCGTCATGCACCACGAGCTGGGTGCGAGGCTGGTCGGGCGCGCGATGGACGCCATGGCGCCACGTCTGCGCCGGCGGGGTCCGCAGGGGCCGGGGTACACGGCCCAAGCCCTCGAGTTCCGGCGCGACACCGCCGCGCTGGTCGCCAGGGCCTGGCCGCGGCTGACCGTGGGCAAGGCCGGCTACGCCGCCTGCCAGGCGCTGCTGCTGTGGCTCTGCCTGACCTGGCTGGGCGGGGACGTCGCGCCGGCGGTGGCCTTCGCGGCCTTCGCTGCCGAGCGCGTGCTCTCCCTGGCCGTGATCACGCCGGGGGCCACGGGGGTGGTCGAGATCGGCATGGTGGGCATGCTCGTGGCGTTCGGCACCGACCCGGCGACGGCGACCGCCGCTGTCCTGCTCTACCGGGCCTTCATCATCGGCATGGAGATCCCCACCGGCGGTGTCCTGATGTTCTGGTGGCTGCTGCGGCACCGGGACCGGCACACGCACGGGAGTAGGGGAAAACCCTGAGACGTACGGCAGATGCCGGGGGTGGATCTAGGTAGTAGCCCTGATGGCACGGGTCGTGCCCGGAGCGACACTCGGCATATGGGAGCTTCAGCCCGGCGCGCCAGCCGCATCGTGAGAGGCGCCGCATCCGCGGCGCTCGCCACGGTGATCGTTGTCGTCGCCGTGCCCCACGCGGGCGGCGTGGGCTGGCGCGAGATCGGCGCGGCGGTGGCGGCTCTCAGCCTGGCCCAGGTGGCGCTGCTGGCCGGTGTCTGGCTGGCCGGGCTGTGGGTGCACACGCTGGCGCTGACCGCGGCGATGCCGGGCCTGAGCAGCCGCCGGGCGCTGTTTCTCAACCTCACGGGCAGCTCGGTGTCGAACCTGCTGCCCCTCGGTGGGGCCGCAGGGACTGCCGTGAACTACTCGACCAGCCGGTCATGGGGCTTCTCGCCGAGCGCCTTCGCCCGCTGGGCCCTGGTGACGAACATCTGGGACACCCTCGTCAAGCTTGCCCTCCCCGGGCTCGCGCTGTGCTGGCTCGCCCTGGAGGGACTGGGCGGGGGTGGGCTGCTCGGTCGGCCGGCCCTGGCGGGCGCGGGCCTGCTGCTCCTCATGGTGCTCGGTGTCCGGGCGCTGATCCGCGGCGAGAAGGGTGCGAGGGCCCTCGGCCGGGCGGCGGACCGCCTGGCCAGGCTCGCCGGGAAGCGCCCCCCGGCCGATGGCGGGTATGCCGCGTGGGCGGTCCGGCTGCGCACCGACAGCGCGGCCCTCATCGCGTCGTCGTGGGCGCGCCTGACCCTGGGCAAGGCCGCCTACGCCCTGCTCCAGGCCGCGCTCCTCTGGCTCTGCCTGGCCTCGCTGGGGACCGCGCCGGCGCCGGCCGTCGTCTTCGCCGCGTTCGCCCTCGAGCGACTGCTGTCCATGGCGGTCATCACGCCTGGCGCGACTGGGATCGTCGAGGTCGGCATGACCGGGCTCCTCGTGGCCCTGGGCTCCGACGCGGTCACCGCGGCCGCCGGGGTGCTGGTCTACCGCGCGATCACGGTCGGCCTCGAGATCCCTGTCGGCGGAGCGGGCCTGCTGTGGTGGATGGTGCGCCAGCGCCCCGCAGGACGCACCCCCGCGCTGGTCTGACCCGCACCCGCTCAGGGTGGCTCAGGCGAGGGACATGAACAGGCGGCGCAGCTCGTCGATGTCGAGCTGGCGTGCAGGGTCCGGCGACGCCAGGCACTCCCTCATGTTGAGGGCGATGACATCGAAGCCGGCCCGGCCCAGGGCACGGTGCACCGCCGCCAGCTGGGTGACGATGTCGGCGCAGTCGCGGCCCTCTTCCATCATCCGCACCACGCCGCCAAGCTGGCCCTGAGCGCGCTTGAGCCGGTTCAGTACCGAGTGCATCTCAGCGGTGCTCATGGTCTCCATGACGGTCTCCTGTTGGGGCTTGGCGGTGGGGTGGGGGCGGCTCAGCCGGCCGCGGTGGCCGCAACCTGCTTGTGGACGTCGTCCATGTCGAGGTCACGGATCTGCTGGATGAGGCCGCTCAGCGCCGGCCCGGGGAGGGCGCCGGGCTGGGCGAACACGAGGATCCCGTCCCGGAAGGCCATGAGTGTGGGGATCGAGGAGATCTGCATCCCCCCGGCCAGCTCTGGCTCCGCCTCGGTGTCGACCTTGGCGAAGACGATGTCCGGGTTCTCCGCGGATGCCTGCTCGAACACGGGGGCGAACATCCGGCAGGGACCGCACCAGGCGGCCCAGAAGTCCACCAGCACGATGCCGCCGGCCTCCACGGTAGGGACGAATGTGTCCTTGGTCAGGGCACGGGTAGCCATGATCTGGCTCCTCTCGGTCAGGTCTGGCGAACGCAGGGTCACGTTCGCGCCACCTCGCTCAACACCATACCCTAGGGGGTATATTCCGAACAGCGCTCCGTCAGGCGACGGCACCCACGAGGGGTAGACCGGAGGAGGCGGCGTGCTCGCCGAAGGAGTCGTCGACGGCGACAACCGGGTGGCCGTTGGCGGCGAGGATGCTGGCCACGATCGACGCCCGGTAGCCCGCACCGCAGTGCACCCACACCTCGCCCTTCGGCACCTCGTCGATGCGGTGCAGGAGCTCGTGGATCGGCACGTTGAGCGCCCCGTCGATGTGCGACTCCTCGAACTCGTGCCTGCGGCGCACGTCCAGGATGTTCACGGACCGGTGGTGGCGGACCTGTGCGAGGTCGGCGAAGGTGGCGCGCTCGAAGCTGCCGAGAGGCTGGTCCGTCCATTCCTCCGGCGTCCCCGTCGCGGCTGCCGCGGGGTG
>DASULG010000190.1:0-4756 GCA_036278335.1 Pedococcus sp. | reverse complement strand
CGCAACCACGGCGAGGCTGCGGTGCGCCGCTCCTGCTTCGCCGCCGACCGCACCGGCCACATGATCCTGCAGACGCTGTACCAGAACTGCGTCAAGCAGGGCGTGGAGTTCTACAACGAGTTCTACGTCCTCGACCTGCTGCTCAACGAGGGCCCCGACGGCGTGCAGCACACGGCCGGCGTGGTCGCCTACGAGCTCGCCACCGGCGAGCTCCACATCTTCCAGGCCAAGTCGGTCGTGTTCGCCACCGGCGGCACCGGCAAGGTCTTCAAGACCACGTCCAACGCGCACACCCTCACCGGTGACGGCATGGGCGTGGCCTTCCGCCGCGGCATCCCGCTCGAGGACATGGAGTTCTTCCAGTTCCACCCGACGGGCCTGGCGGGCCTGGGCATCCTCCTGTCGGAGGCGGCCCGCGGCGAGGGCGGCATCCTGCGCAACGCCGACGGCGAGCGCTTCATGGAGCGCTACGCCCCCACCATCAAGGACCTCGCACCGCGCGACATCGTCGCCCGGTCGATGGCCAACGAGGTGCGCGAGGGCCGCGGCGCAGGCCCCAACAAGGACTACGTGCTGCTCGACCTGACCCACCTCGAGCCCGCGCACATCGACGCCAAGCTGCCCGACATCACCGAGTTCGCCCGCACCTACCTCGGTGTGGAGCCCTACACCGAGCCCGTGCCGGTCTACCCGACCGCGCACTACGCCATGGGCGGGGTGCCGACGAACGTCGAGACCGAGGTGCTGCGCAACAACACGGAGGTCGTGCCGGGCCTGTATGCCGCCGGCGAGGTCGCCTGCGTGTCCGTCCACGGCTCCAACCGCCTCGGCACCAACTCGCTGCTCGACATCAACGTCTTCGGCCGCCGCGCCGGCATCGCCGCCGCGGACTTCGCGCAGAACGCCCCCTGGGTCGAGCTGCCCGAGCGCCCCGAGCGGCTGGTCGTGGGCATGGTCGAGTCCATCCGTGGCCGGGAGTCCGGCGAGCGCGTGGCGGACCTGCGCCGCGAGCTGCAGGAGACCATGGACCGCAACGTCCAGGTGTTCCGCACGGAGGCGTCGATGAAGGAGGCCCTCGGCGTGCTCGAGAGCCTCAAGGAGCGCTACGCCAGCGTTGTGGTCCAGGACAAGGGCCGGCGCTACAACACCGACCTGCTCGAGGCGATCGAGCTCGGCTTCCTCATCGAGCTGGCCGAGGTCATCACCCTCGGCGCCCTCGCCCGCAAGGAGTCACGCGGTGGGCACTTCCGCGAGGACTACGAGGCCCGGGACGACGTGAACTTCATGCGCCACACCATGGCCTACCGGGCTCCTGTGACCGACGTCGACAACGGTGCGGCGTTCGCGGACGAGGTCCGCCTCGACTACAAGCCGGTGACCGTGACCCGCTACCAGCCGATGGAGCGCAAGTACTGATGACTGCCACTGTGGACGAGAAGACCGAGGCACAGGCGGGCGCGATCCCGACCTTCACGGTCACGCTGCGCATCGAGCGCTACAACCCTGAGTTCGACAGCGCCGCTCACTTCGAGGACTACCAGGTCACGGCGCTGGCCACCGACCGCGTCCTCGACGCGCTGCACCAGATCAAGTGGGACCAGGACGGCTCGCTGAGCTTCCGCCGCTCCTGCGCGCACGGCGTGTGCGGCAGCGACGCCATGCGGATCAACGGCAAGAACCGGCTGGCCTGCAAGACCCTGATCAAGGACGTCAACCCGTCCAAGCCCATCACCGTCGAGCCGATCAAGGGCCTTCCCGTCGAGAAGGACCTGATCGTCGACATGGAGCCGTTCTTCGACGCCTACCGCGAGGTGATGCCGTTCCTGATCACCACGGGCAACGAGCCCACCCGCGAGCGCATCCAGAGCCAGAAGGACCGCGAGCGCTTCGACGACACCACCAAGTGCATCCTGTGCGCTGCCTGCACCACCAGCTGCCCGGTGTTCTGGAACGACGGCCAGTACTTCGGGCCCGCGGCGATCGTCAACGCGCACCGCTTCATCTTCGACAGCCGGGACGAGGGCGGGGCCCAGCGCCTCGAGGTGCTCAACGACAAGGAGGGCGTGTGGCGCTGCCGCACGACCTTCAACTGCACCGAGGCCTGTCCCCGCGGGATCCAGGTCACCCAGGCGATCCAAGAGGTCAAGCGCGCCCTGCTGACGAACAAGTTCTAGCGCGAGCGTGCGACTCCCCCTGACCGCCGCCGCTGCCAGCGTCCTGCTGGCAGTCGGCGGCGCCGTCGTCTCCCCCGCCGTCTCCCTGGCTGCCGCCGCGCCTGCCCCCGCCCTCTCGGGCGCCCCCCGGCCCACGCCCAAGCGGCCGACGCTGCCCGTCCCGCGAGCCACGGTCGACCCTCGGCTCTCCGTGGGGGGTGAGCGGCTGGCGTCCATGGGCCTGGTCGTCGACCGGCCGTCGGACGTGCCACCGCCCCCGGCGCTCAAGGACGTCTCGTGGGTCCTGGCCGACCTGGCCACAGGTGAGGTGGTCGCAGCCAAGGCCGCCCATGCGCGCCTGCTGCCCGCGAGCACCCTCAAGACGCTGACTGCGCTGACCCTCATCCTCCGCGTCGACCCCGAACGCGCCTACACCGCCACGGCCACCGACGCGAACGCCGACGGCACCCGCGTGGGGGTCCTCCCCGGGCAGACCTACACGGGCAGGCAGCTCTTCGAGGCGATGCTCATGGCGTCCGGCAACGACGCGGCATACGCCCTCGCCCGGGTGGGCGGCGGCAGGGACGCCACGCTCGCCGCCATGAACGCCGAGGCCCGCCGGCTCGGCGCCCATGACACGGTGGCCAAGGACCCCTCCGGTCTGGACGCCCCCGGCCAGACGTCGAGCGCCTACGACCTCGCCCTCATCGGGCGCGCAGCGCTGGGGCTGCCGACCTTCCGGACGTACGTGACGACGAAGCACACGACCTTCCCGGGCCGCGCGGGAAGGGGCGGGAAGCGCGCGACCTACGTCGTCTCCAACCACAACCGGCTGCTCTACAACTACGCGGGGACGATCGGCGTCAAGAACGGCTACACCATCGCCGCGAAGCGCACCTACATCTCGGCCGTCAGCCGCGGGGGCAAGAGCTACATCCTCACCGAGATGTATGGCCTCGACTCCAGCTGGCGCCCCCAGGCCGCGATGTACGACTGGGCGTTCCGCTACGCCGACAGGGTCCGGCCGGTTGGGCAGCTGGTCGAGCCCGGTACGGTCACCCAGCCGCCCGTCCTGGCCACCCCGACGGCCGCCTCGGGCCCGCCGGTGGCTCCCGGGCCGACCGGAGCGGCCGGCGAGTCCCGGCACGCCGATGCCGCGGCCATCCCGGCCTGGGGCCTCGCGGACGAGGGACTCGCGCCGTGGGTGGGCGTGGCAGCCCTGTCAGCCGCGGTTCTCCTGGTGGCGCTGCTGGCCCTGCGCGCCATCACCAGGACGCGCCGCAGCCACTGACCGACCACTGACCGGCGGCCACAGACCGGCGGCGCGCTCGTGGGCCTAGCGGGCGGTGCGGCCGAACAGGCCCCGTATGCCGCGCAGCACGCCGCCGACGGCGATCGCACCTGTCGCGCCGAGCACCGCTCCAGCGGCCAGGGTGGCCCGGTCGGTGGCCTGCTGCCCGAAGGTGGGCAGACCGGCGTCGGTTCGCTGCCTGGCCGTGAGCGGGCCGGACTCCGGGCCCTCGAGCAGCTTGTGCTGCGCCGCGGGGCTCAGGCCCCTCACCCCGCTCACCACATCGAGGTCGTTGGCCGCCCAGGCCGCTGAGACGAGCAGGACACGCGACATCAGGTTGAGCCAGACGAGCAGTCCCACGACGGCCGCGAACGAGGCGAACAGCGGGTTGCCGGTGGTCGTGGACAGCAGGAGGGTGCCGAACTTCTTCAGCGCCGTGAGGGCGAGGCCGCCGAACAGGGCCGCGCCGCGCAGGACCGGCCACGGGATCGGGACCCCCGTCAGCACGCGCAGCATGAGGGCGACCAGGACACCGTCGAGGAGCACCCCCACCAGCAGCGACACGATGGTCAGCGGCCAGCCGTGCCGGCCCAGGCCGACGTGCTCCGACAGCCAGGAAGCGGCTCCCCCTGCCACAACCCCCACGGCAGCGGACACCACGACCCCGGCGCCCAGCAGGATCATGACGCCGAGGTCGCGCAGCTTGTTGGTGACCACGTTGCCGGGCTCCCCCTCGACCCCGAACACCGCGCGGATGCCGGCCCGCAGCGCGCCCAGCCAGCCCAGGCCGGCCACGAGCAGACCGACGAGAGAAAGGAGCCCGCTGACGGTGAGGGCCGCGCGGGTGGGCGCCTGGATCGTGATGATGCCGTCGGGGTTGTCGGGAGTCTTCACGAATCCCGGGAGGACCTCGCTGATGTAGTCCTCGACCGCCTGGATCAGCTGCGGCTGGTTGCGCAGCACGAGGCCGAGGACGGTGAAGGCGAGCAGCACCGCGGGGAAGATCGAGAAGAAGGCGAAGTAGCCCACGCCCCCGGCCAGCAGGTTGCCGCGACTGTCGCCGTAGCGCTTCCAGGCCCGCCCGACGTGGGTGTGCTGTGCGGCGGCCCACCACCGCTTGAGGGTGTCCATGGCGCTCAGTCGCCGCGCAGGGAGAAGGAGCGCACCGGCCGCCAGACGCTGTCGTCACCGTGCTCGTAGAGGTGGAACGCATCGACCTCGAAGTAGGCCTCGAAGTCGGCGAGCTCGGTGAAGGCGCGGTCGAGGTTGCTCTCGCTCACGTGGTGGGCCACCGTGACGTGCGGGTGGTAGT
>DASULG010000189.1:0-2659 GCA_036278335.1 Pedococcus sp. | reverse complement strand
CATGCCGCAGAGGACGAGCCAGTTCGCGAGGATCCGGTGCCCGCCCTCGGTCAGCACGCTCTCCGGGTGGAACTGGACCCCGTGGAGCGGGAGGGAGTCGTGGCGGACGGCCATGATGACCCCCGACTCGGTGTGGCCGGTGGCCAGGAGCTCGCCGGGCAGGGTCGGCGGGTCGATCGTCAGCGAGTGGTAGCGCGTGGCGGTGAACGGGGACGGGAGGTCCTGGAGGACCCCGGTGCCGTCATGGATGACCCTGGACGTCTTGCCGTGGAGCAGCTCCGGGGCCCGGCACACCGTCGCACCGAAGACCACCCCGAGGGCCTGGTGGCCCAGGCACACGCCGAGCATCGGCTGGGAGCGGTCGGCGCAGGCCCTGGTCATGGCCATCGAGACGCCGGCCTCCTCCGGGGTCCCCGGTCCCGGGGAGACCAGGACTCCGTCGTAGCCGACCGCCTCGTCCGGGGTGACCGCGTCGTTGCGCACGACGTCGCACTCGGCGCCGAGCTGCTGCAGGTAGCCGACGATGGTGAAGACGAAGCTGTCGTAGTTGTCGACCACGAGGATCCGGGTCATGCGTGGCCTCCTGGGACGAGCGGCGCGTGCATCCCGCCCGCAGGGGCGGCGCCGACGGTGTTGTCGTTGAAGGGCATGAGGGGAGCCATCCGCGGGAAGAGCCACAGGAACAGGAAGGCGACGACGGCTGCCAGCAGGACGAGGGCCTGCAGCAGCTTCACCGGAGCCGGTCCGGGCAGGGCGCGCCAGAGCGCGGAGTAGAGCATCAGGCCTTCTTCCCGGGGACCTGGAGGGCGCCGGCCGGCAGGCCGCCAGCGCGGGGGTAGGTGCGCACGAGCTTGGCGAAGACGACGTACCGCTGCGCGGCGCTGTACTTGGGGTGGCAGGCCGTCAGGGTCAGGTAGGCGGCGTTCGGCCGGGCACCAGGCTTCTCGGGCACGGGCGCGACGACCTCGACGGCGGTGGGAGCCACGATGTCGTGGCGCTGCACGGCATACACGGAGTAACCGGACTTGGTCTCGACGATGATCCGGTCGCCCTTGACCAGGCGGTCGATGTCGTGGAACGGGCGGCCGTACGTCGTGCGGTGCCCGGCGAGCGCCATGTTGCCGATCTGTCCGGCCGCGGCGGTGCCGTCGTAGTGGCCCACGCCCTCCTGGAGGGTCTCGTAGTCCGTGCCCTGGAACACCGGGCGCGCGTAGTCGGCCCCTAGGCGGGGGATGCGCAGGATCGCGAAGGCCTTCCCGAACCGCATGGGTGCCGGTTGAACCCGGGCCGGGCCGCTCGTGGCCGGGGCACCCCGGGCGAAGTCGCGGGTGAGCTGCTGCACCGTGCCGCTCTGGGCGCGGTTGGCCTCCACGTCGGTCCACCAGAGCTGCCACGCGACGAAGAGGAGAAGGACCAGGCCAGCCGTGACGAGGATGTCGCCAAGGCCCCCCACGACCCAGCGCACGAGGCGACGCGTCATCGGACCGCCGTCGCGTATTCGAGATTCACGGAGCCAGAGTAGGCGGGAAAGGTGCGCTCGGGGCTGGTCCTGACCTCATAGCCCAGTCCGTAGGCGTCGACGTACTGACGGTAGATGGCGATCTGGGGGCTGGCATCCAGCGCCCGCAGCAGGGCCGCGGGGTTGCCCATCGCGGTGATGCGGAACGGCGGGGAGTAGACCCGTCCCTGCAGGATGAGGGTGTTGCCGACGCACCGCACGGCGCTGGTCGAGATGAGCCGCTGGTCCATCACCATCATCGCCTCGGCCCCGCCCGACCACAGGGCGTTGACGACCGCCTGCACGTCCTGCTGGTGGACGACGATGTCATCGACGCCGACGCCCTCAGGCAGCTGGTCGGCGGGGATCTTGGCGTCGTTGAGCTCCACCACGACCGCGGGACCCCGCACCTCCTGCGTGCCCGCCTCCACCATCAGGGCGTTCGCCTGGCGCGTCAGCTGCATGACGCGCAGGTCGCCGGGGTTGCGCTGGGCGGAGAGCTGGTCGACCTCCGACTGGAGGCCGCGCACCCGCTCGGCAGCGCGGGCGTTCTGGCGGGTCTGTGCCCGGATGAGGTCCGGCATGTCCGAGGCGCTCGAGCGCAGGTCCGTGCCCTGGGCCGTCGAGGCGCTGGTGGCGAAAAGGACCCCGGCACCCAGAGCGACCAGAGGCACCACCGCAGACCAGAAAGTTGGGCGTCGCGTCAGCCATGTCAGACGCTCGGGGGGCATGGCACTACGCTATGCCAAACGCATCACGAGCCATCCACTAGCACGAGGAGTGTCCGGTGCCGGAGTCCAAGGGCCGCGAGAAGCGCGCCTACACCCCGCCCGCCAAGCCCACGAAGGTCAAGGTCGGCAACCCAGTCTGGTTCGTGCCGGTCATGCTCACCCTCATGGTCGTGGGGCTGGTCTGGGTGGTCACCTTCTACATCACGAGCCAGCGCTTCCCGATCGAGGCGATCGGCCGCTGGAACCTGGCCGCCGGGTTCGGCCTGATGATGGCCGGCTTCGCGATGACCACGCGCTGGCGCTGACCACCGCGAGCTGAGCGCACCCGTACGACCAAGGACCCCCGGGTCGTGTGCCTGTCTCAGGCGCGAACCGGGGGTCCTTTGTGCGTAGCCGTCCACCGATCCCGGAGTTATCCACAGGGTTCTCC
>DASULG010000188.1:0-8408 GCA_036278335.1 Pedococcus sp. | reverse complement strand
GGGTGGCGTTGTCGGTGAGGTCGTTCACCGCGACGATCTCGATGTCTGCACCTGATGCCTGCACATCCAGGAAGAAGTTGCGGCCGATGCGGCCAAAGCCATTGATCCCTACGCGAACAGTCACTGTTGCTCAGCCTTCCGAATGGGACGGTATGCCGCCTCAGCGCGGCACGGATGCCAGTTCCGACCCTATTGGATCGCGCGGGGAAGCGGACAGCCGGTCCGGCGTACGGGCGGGTAACCCGAGGGGCCCTCAGCGCTACTGGTCACCACCGAAGAGGTCACGCGTGTAGACCTTCTCCTTGACGTCCTCGAGCTCCGAGGAGTGCCGGTTGGCGACGATGACATCGGCCTGTGCCTTGAACTGCTCGAGGTCGCGAACCACCGGGGAGCCGTAGAAGCTGTCCTCGGCCAGGGCGGGCTCGTACACGAGGACCTCCACGCCCTTGGCCTTGATGCGCTTCATGATCCCCTGCACGCTGCTCGCCCGGAAGTTGTCGGAGTCGGCCTTCATGATGAGCCGGTGGATCCCGACGCGGGCCGGCCCGCTGCGCAGAATGTCATCAGCGACGAAGTCCTTGCGCAGCCTGTTGGCCGTGACGATCGCCTGGATCAGGCTCTGGGGCACCTGTTGGTAGTTCGCCAGCAACTGCTTGGTGTCCTTGGGCAGGCAGTAGCCGCCGTAGCCGAATGACGGGTTGTTGTAGTGCTGCCCGATCCGCGGGTCGAGCCCGACGCCCTCGATGATCTGCCGGGCGCTGAGGCCGTGGGTCGCCGCGAACGTGTCCAGCTCGTTGAAGAAGGCCACGCGCATGGCGAGGTAGGTGTTGGCGAACAGCTTGATCGCCTCTGCCTCAGTGCTGTCGGTGAGCAGGACGGGCACGTCGGGGTCCTCGGCGCCGGTCCGGAGCAGCTCGGCGAAGCGCTGGGCCCGCTCGCTCGTCTCGCCGACGACGATGCGCGACGGGTACAGGTTGTCCCGAAGCGCGCGGCCTTCGCGGAGGAACTCGGGGCTGAAGATGATGTTGGTGCTGCCGGTGCGCGCGCTCAGCAGCCGGGTGAAGCCAACGGGGACCGTGGACTTGATGACCATGACGGCGTCCGGGTTCGCCGCCCTGACGTCGTCCACGACCCGCTCCACCGTGGAGGTGTCGAAGTAGTTGGTGTCGGGGTCGTAGTCGGTGGGGGTGGCGATCACGACGAACTCGGCGTCCGCGTACGCCTCGGCCGGGTCCAGGGTGAAGCTCAGGCTCAGCGGCCGGTGCGCGAGGTATTCCTCGATCTCGGGATCGGCCAAGGGGCTGCGCCGCTGCTGCAGCAGCTCCACCCGGTCGGGGTCGATGTCGAGGGCGAGGACGTCCTGGTGCTGGGCGAGCAGGACCGCGATCGAGAGGCCGACGTAGCCGGTGCCCACGACCGTGATGGAGGCCCGGCGAGGCTCAGCTGCCCCGTCGGTGCCCTCAGGCATCAAGCATGTCGGGTGTGAGGTTCGCGTCCGTGCCCGGGATCCCGAGGTCCGAGGCGCGCTTGTCGGCCATGGCGAGGAGGCGCCGGATGCGGCCGGCGACGGCGTCCTTGGTCATCGGGGGCTGGGCCAGCTGGCCCAGCTCCTCGAGCGAGGCCTGCTTGTGCTCGAGGCGGAGCGTGCCTGCCTCGCGGAGGTGGTCCGGGACCTCGTCGCCGAGGATCTCCAAAGCCCGCTGCACCCGGGCGCCGGCGGCGACGGCGGCACGCGCGGAGCGGCGCAGGTTGGCGTCGTCGAAGTTGGCCAGGCGGTTGGCGGTGGCTCGGACCTCGCGGCGCATCCGCCGCTCCTCCCAGGCCAGCACGGCGTCATGGGCGCCCAGCCGGGTCAGCATCGCGCCGATGGCGTCGCCGTCCCGGAGCACGACACGGTCGACGCCGCGGACCTCTCGGGCCTTGGCCTGGATGCCCAGGCGCCGAGCGGCCCCCACCAGGGCCAGTGCCGCCTCGGGGCCGGGGCAGGTGACCTCCATCGCAGAGGAGCGCCCGGGCTCGGTCAGCGAGCCGTGCGCGAGGAAGGCGCCGCGCCAGGCGGCCTCCGCGTCACAGGCGGCGGCGCTGACGACCTTGGGCGGGAGGCCGCGCACCGGCCGGCCCCGGGTGTCGATCAGGCCCGTCTGCCGGGCCAGCGCCTCGCCGTCCTGGACGACTCGCACGACGTAGCGGCTGCCCTTGCGCAGGCCGCCCGCGGCCATGACCAGCACCTCGGAGTTGTGGCCGTAGAGCGTGGTGATGTCGCGGCGCAGCCGACGGGCCGCGTTGGCCGTGTCGAGCTCGGCCTCCACGACGATCCGGCCGCCCACGATGTGCAGACCGCCGGCGAAACGCAGGGTCGAGGCCACCTCGGCTTTGCGGCAGCACGGCTTGCTCACCTCGAGCCTGCTGAGCTCGTCCTTGACCTTCGCCGTCATCGCCATGCCGTCATCCTGCCACCCGTGTCCAATACGTCCTGAGGCCCCTGCCACCTCGCTCCCCCGCGTCGCCACCCGCTGAGCACCGCGGGAGGCCCTCATCCGAGGATGTCACGGTAGGCCGCCGCGAGCCGAAGCGAGTCGTGGTGGCCGGGATGCCCCCGTTTGGCCACCGGTGCTGCGACCACCTCGGCACCGAGGCGGGCCGCGGCCCTGCGCAGCGCGTCGTCGTCGTCGATGGCGCCGGGGTCGGCGAGCACGACGTCGAGCCGCAGCCGTGGCGCGTGCTCGGCGAGGACCTCGAGGTGCTGCGCCGCGGAGAACCCGGCGGTCTCCCCCGAGTGCTCGACGTTGAGCGTGAGCAGTCGCCGGGCGCGGGTGTCATGGAGCGCGGCCCGCAGGTCGGGGACCATGAGGTGGGGCATGACCGAGGTGAACCACGAGCCGGGCCCCAGGATGACCCAGTCGGCGTGCTCGACCGCCCGCACCGTGGCCTCGGGGGCGGGCGGGTCGGTCGGATCGAGCGCGATGCTGCGCACCCGGCCGGTCGTCGAGGCCACCGCCACCTGGCCGCGCACCGTGCTCACCTCGTCGGGCATCAGGGGGTCGGCGCCCTGGACCTCCGCCTCGATCTCGAGCGGGACGGCCGCCATGGGCAGCACCCGGCCCCTGGAGTTGAGCAGCCGCCCCACGAGGTCGAGCCCGGCCACCGGGTCCTTGTGCAGCTCCCAGAGCGCCACGATGAGCAGGTTCCCCACCGAGTGGCCGCCGAGCGGGCCGGTGCCCCGGAAGCGGTGCTGCAGGACATCGCGCCAGGTGTGCCCCCACTCGGAGTCGTCACACAGCGCGCTGAGCGCCATCCGCAGGTCGCCCGGGGGCAGGACGTCGAACTCGTCGCGCAGCCGGCCGCTGGAGCCGCCGTTGTCGGCGACCGTCACCACCGCGGTGATGTCGTCGCTGATGAGCTTGAGGGCCGACAGCGACGCGGCAAGGCCGTGGCCTCCCCCCAGCGCCACGACCGACGGGCCGCTCACTCCTGCCCCAGGTCGCGGTGCACGACGAAGGTCGCGATGTCGGCCGTGCCGAGGGCCATGGCCAGTGCCTCCGAGATGGCCACGGAGCGGTGCTTGCCGCCGGTGCAGCCGACGGCGATGGTCACGTAGCGGCGCCCCTCACGGATGTAGCCGGACGTCACCGGCCGCATGAGGTCCACGACGCGGTCGACGAACTCGGGGGCTCCCTCCTGGCCCATCACGAAGTCGGCCACCGGCTCGTCCTTGCCGTTGAAGTGCCGCAGCTCGGGGATCCAGTACGGGTTGGGCAGGAAGCGCATGTCGAAGACGAAGTCGGCGTCGAGCGGGATGCCGTACTTGAAGCCGAACGACATGACCGCGATGCGCACCTTGGGGCCGGCCTCGGAGAAGACCGGCGCCACCTTCTTGGCGAGCTGGTGGACGTTGAGCCCCGAGGTGTCGATCACGACGTCCGCGTCCGCCCGCAGGTCCTGGAGCATGTCGCGCTCGCGCACGATGCCGTCGAGGAGCCGGCCCTCGCCCTGCAGCGGGTGGGGGCGCCGCACGCTCTCGAAACGGCGGACCAGCGCCTCGTCGGTGGCGTCGAGGAAGACGAGGTTGGGGTGCCAGCCCCGCTCGCGCAGCTCGGCCAGCGCCCCCCGCAGGTGCGTGAAGAAGCCGCGGGCCCGCACGTCGACCACGGCTGCGATGCGCGGCAGCTCGCCCGACCCGCTCCGCTCGCTGGCCAGCTCCGTCAGCGGGAGCAGCAGGTGGGGCGGCAGGTTGTCGACGACGTACCACCCGGAGTCCTCGAGGACGTTCGCCGTCGTGGTGCGGCCAGCCCCGCTCATGCCGGTGACGATCACCAGCTCCGACCGCACGGAGGCGGGATCGGCCTCTGCCTCAGCCACTCGGCTGCTCCTTGTCGTCGTCGTCCATGACCTCGCCGGTCATGAGGTTTACGGCTGGGGCTGCTGGGGCGCCCTGCGACAACTGTGCCGCAATGGTGGCAGCCAGCGCAGGCCCGATGCCGGAAACAACCTGCAGGTCGACGGGACTGGCAGCCCGGATCCGCTTCACGGAGCCAAAGTGTCGCAGGAGCGCCTTGCGCTTGGTCTCGCCCAGCCCGGGGATGCCGTCGAGGGCGCTCGACGTCATGGCCTTGGACCGCCGCTGGCGGTGGAAGGCGATGGCGAACCGGTGGGCCTCGTCACGGACCCGCTGCAGCAGGTAGAGGCCCTCGCTGTTGCGCGGCAGGATCACCGGGAAGTCCTGCCCGGGCACCCAGACCTCTTCGAGGCGCTTGGCCAGGCCCACGACCGCGACGTCGTCCACGCCGAGGGCGCTCAGCGCCGCCTGGGCGGCGTTGACCTGCGGGAGGCCGCCGTCGACGACGACGAGGTTGGGCGGGTAGGCGAAGCGGCGGGGGCGGCCGGTGTCCGGGTCGACCCGCTCCCCCACCACGCGGGCGTCGCGGTCGTCCTCGCGGTCGTCCTCGCGGTCGGGGCCGAGCTCGATGTCGGTGGCCTGGTCACGGTCCTCGAGGTAGCGCTGGAACCGTCGGGTGAGTACCTCGTGCATGGCGGCGGTGTCGTCGACGGTGCTCCCGTCCGCAGCCCCCCGGACGATGAACCGCCGGTACTCGGACTTGCGGGCCAGGCCGTCCTCGAAGACGACCATGGACGCGACGACCTGGGTCCCCTGCACGTGGCTGACGTCGAAGCACTCCACCCGCAGCGGTGCCTCGGGAAGCTCCAGGGTCTCCTGCAGCTCCTGGAGCGCCTGGCTGCGGGCGGTGAGGTCTCCCGCCCGGGCCAGCTTGTGCCGGGCCAGGGACTGCTCCGCGTTGCGCCGGACGGTCTCCATCAGCGTGCGCTTGTCGCCCCGCTGCGGCACTCGCAGGTCCACCTGGGAGCCCCGCAGCTCCCCGAGCCACTGGGCCACCGCGGCCGTGTCAGGCGGCAGCACCGGGACCAGCACCTCCCGAGGGACGCCCTCCCCGGACTCGCCGCCGTAGACCTGGAGGAGCAGGTGCTCCACGATCTCGGGCACCGACTCGGCAGCCTTCTCCGCCACCCACCCCCGCTGACCACGGACGCGGCCGCCGCGGACGTGGAACACCTGCACCGCCGCCTCGAGCTCGTCGTCGGCAAGGGCGAACACGTCGGCATCGGTGCCGTCACCAAGGACCACGGCGGACTTCTCGAGGGCCTTGTTGAGGGCGCCGATGTCGTCGCGCAGCCGCGCGGCCTGCTCGTACTCGAGCTCCGCCGAGGCCTGCTGCATGCGCCGCTCGAGGCGCCGCACGAACTTGGTCGTGTTTCCGCCCATGAAGTCGCAGAAGTCCTCGGCGATGGCCCGGTGCTCCTCGGGGCTGACCCGCCCCACGCACGGTGCCGAGCACTTGTCGATGTAGCCGAGCAGGCAGGGACGGCCCACCTGGTTGGCGCGTTTGAACACCCCGGAGGAACAGGTGCGCATCGGGAAGACGCGCAGCATGAGGTCCAGCGTCTCCCTGATGGCCCAGGCGTGGGCGTAGGGGCCGAAGTAGCGCGTGCCCTTGCGCTTGGCGCCGCGCATCACCTGGGCGCGCGGGAACTCCTCGCCCAGGGTCACCGCGAGGTAGGGGTAGGACTTGTCGTCGCGGTACTTGACGTTGAAGCGCGGGTCGAACTCCTTGATCCAGGAGTACTCGAGCTGCAGCGCCTCCACCTCGGTGCCGACGACGGTCCACTCGACGCTGGCCGCCGTGGTGACCATCGTGGCCGTTCGCGGGTGCAGGGCCGAGATGTCCTGGAAGTAGGAGGACAGGCGCGGGCGCAGCGACTTGGCCTTGCCCACGTAGATGACGCGGCCGGTTTTGTCCCGAAAGCGGTAGACCCCGGGGTCGACCGGGATCTCTCCCGGCGCGGGGCGGTAGGTCGACGGGTCAGCCACGCGACCACTCTATGAGGGGCCGCTGACGGGCTGTGAGGCAGGAGACCGTCAGGAGACGCTGATGCCGTCCGCGGTCACCGACACCGTCTTCTCGGGCAGGGGCGCGGTCGCGGGCCCCTGTCTCACCTCGCCGGTGGCGATGTCGAACCTGCTGCCGTGGCAGGGGCAGTTGATGGTCCCATCGGAGACCTCCGCCACCTGGCAGCCCTGGTGCGTGCACACCGACGTGAAGGCCTTGAACTCCCCCTTGGTCGGCTGGGTGACGACCACCTGCTGGTCACCGAACACCTTGCCCCCACCGACGGGGATGGCGGCCTTGGAGATGGCGTCCCGAATCGCGCCTGAGGCTGCGGCCGTGGCGCTGGAGATCGCGCCCCCGGCGATGTCCTGCGCTGCCCCGCAGCCCGTCAGGGCCACCGCGCTGGCTCCTGCAAGGCCCGCGGAGGCCAGGAGGGTCCGCCGGCTGCAGCACGGTGAGGCGCTCTCGGTCTCAGGCGTGGTGGGGGTCATGGGTGCCGGGCCCTTTCGTGGGGGGTGCGCCAGGGCGCTGACCGCGCCTCCGACCAGCCGAGAGTATGCCGGGCCAGGCTGAGCGCTCCCTGTGGCTGGCCTGTGGGCCCGCCGGCCGCCCGGAAGGTGGGCTCGGCGCCGCGGCCCACCACGCATAACGACACGGTCACCAATGTGGGCAAGGTATCTCCCATGCCGCAGGAACCCGTCTAGTGTTCAACCACCCCAATGGGGTACCCAGTGCGTGCTGCACCTTGCACGCGCCCAAGTGACTTCAGGAGGAGTCTTGCGTTCCCTCATCAAGTTTGGTGTGCCGGTCGTGGCCGCTGCGCTCGCGCTGAGCGCCTGCGGTGGCACCACGTCCTCCGGTGACAAGTCGGCCGGTGGCAAGGCCTGCGACCTCAAGATCGGCTTCTTCGGCGCGCTGACCGGCGACGCCGCCAACCTCGGCATCAACATCAAGAACGGTGCCGAGCTTGCCGTCAACCAGTACAACGAGAAGAACGCGAACTGCAAGGTCACCCTCGTGACCTTCGACAGCCAGGGTGACCCCTCGATCGCCCCCGGCCTGGCCCAGAAGGCCGTCACCGACAAGAAGCTCGTCGGCATCGTCGGCCCCGCCTTCTCTGGCGAGTCCAAGGCCGCCGACCCGATCTTCGAGAAGGCCGGCCTCAACCTGATCTCGGCCTCCGCGACCAACCCGACCCTGTCCGAGAACGGCTGGAAGACCTTCCACCGCATCCTCGGCAACGACGCCACCCAGGGCCCCGCCGCCGCGAAGTACATGAAGGACATCCTCAAGGTCGACAAGGCCTTCGTCATCGACGACTCGTCCGAGTACGGCAAGGGCCTGGCCGACATCGTCCGCAAGGACCTCGGCGCCATGGTGGTCGGCAGCGACGCCATCCAGCAGAAGCAGACGGACTTCTCCGGCACGGTCACCAAGGTGACTGCGTCGAAGGCACCGGCTGTGTTCTTCGGCGGCTACTACGCCGAGGCTGCGCTGCTGGTGAAGCAGCTGCGCTCGGCCGGCTACACCGGCACCTTCGTCGCCGCTGACGGCGTCAAGGACGACGGCTTCATCAAGGCCGCCGGCGCGGCAGCCGAGGGCGCCATCGTCACCTGCCCGTGCCTGCCGCCCGACCAGGCCCCCGAGTTCGCCACGGCCTTCAAGAAGGCCTACAACTCGGACCCGGCGACCTACTCGGCTGAGGCCTACGACGCCGCGAACGTCTTCCTCGCCGCGATCGCGGCCGGCAAGTCGGCGTCCAAGGACATGACTGCCTTCATCGGGTCCTACGACCAGAAGGGCGTCACCAAGCAGGTCCAGTTCGACTCCAAGGGCGAGCCTGCCCACGTCTCCGTCTGGGCCTACAAGGTCACCGGCGGCAAGATCGTCCCGGACCAGGAAATCAAGTAACACCTCTGGTAGCGGCCAGGACCCTCTCCAAATCGGGTCCTGGCCGCTACCGTGTTCCCGATCGGTCTCGGACCCAGCCGGCGCTGTTGGCCG
>DASULG010000187.1:0-5453 GCA_036278335.1 Pedococcus sp. | reverse complement strand
GCTCGACGGCGCGATGTTCGCCGGGCGCTCCCTGACCGAGTTCGCCCCGCAGTCCGAGCTGCGTCGCGCCCTGGTTGCCGTCGCCGGACGGTATGCCGCGGGGTCCGCGGAGCCGGTCGGGTCGCGGCGCGGACGCCGCCGCTCCTGAGAGCGACGGACCTCGCTCCTGACAGCGACCGGATATTGCTCCTGAAGGCGCCAGCCACGCCGGGGCGGCGCGGGCGCTCAGTGGGAGAAGAGCAGGGTCAGCCCGCCGACGGTGTAGAAGACCATGAGCACGAGCAGCGGTATCTGGCCGATGACCGCCACTCGGCGCGGGAAGAGGGTCACCGCCCGCTCGTGGGCGAGCACGACACCGAGCAGGTGGCCGGTGACGATCGAGACCATCTGGATCGTGGCCACCAGCGTCGGCTCGATCAGCGCGTAGCTCGGCTTCACCCCGGCGGTGCCCAGCCAGTTGGCGCCGGTGCCCAGGGGGTCGGAGAGCCGGGCCAGTCCGTTGACCCCCTCGAAGACCCAGAGCGACCAGTAGTGCGCGACCAGGTAGCCAGCGGCGATGGGCAGCAGCGAGGGGGCGAACCGGGTGGCGACCCCGCGCAGCGGCACGCGGGCGAGGGACGCCGAGAGGGCAGCCGCGGCATACAGGCTCCCGGCCACCACCAGGCAGATCGTGAGCAGCGCGGCGGTCTCCCACAGCCGGGCCGGCAGGGCAGAGGACTGCACGAAGGTGTACCACCAGGTCTCGCCGGAGAAACCGTCGTAGGCGGTGCCGCCGAGCATGACGGACGCGGTGGCGAGCAGCCCCGGCTTCGTGGCGAGCTGGTTGGGCCCGTGCAGCGGGGTGCGCAGGACCCAGCGGCGGTCCTCGCGGCGCCCCAGCGGGCTCAGGGTGCCGAACAGGCCCGACCACGCCTCGAACGGATCGCCCGTGTCGAGGTAGTCGCGGCCGAAGGCGAGGGCGAGCACCAGCGAGATGAGGATGAAGCCGAGGATGGCGACCCGCAGCACGGGCAGCGTGTCGTTGTCCGGGGCGATGAGCTCCAGCCAGGTGAAGGCGAAGAGGCCGAGGGCCGCGGGCCAGTAACCGGCGCGGTAGCGGGCCAGGGAGAAGTCCGCGGAGACCCGGGCCGCCGCGAGGATCCCCCGGTGCAGCCATCGGATGGGGTTGAGCACGCGCCAGATCGGGCCGAAGACCATCGACAGCAGGGCCAGGCCCACCCACAGCCAGACGTAGACCACGTAGGGCACGGGGTTGTTGGCGTCGTCCTGTCCACCCAGGAGCGCCAGCAGGGTCCAGGCCGTCAGGGCCAGCGAGAGCGCGCCGAACGCCCCGCGCACAGCGGGGGAGTCCAGGGCGAGGGCCAGCGCGGGCGGCAGGAGCCGGCCGTCGGTCGGGCGCAGGCGCGGCTGTTTCCAGAGCAGCCCGAGCGCGAGGAAGGAGATGACCAGTGCCAGGGCGGCCCCGGTCAGCAGCAGGCCGAAGGGCAGGGGCAGGTCCTGGCGCGAGCCGACGCCGTGGGCCGGCAGCAGCGCGATCGCGCTCATCGCACGGCGACCATCAGCAGGCGCAGCGGCGTCTCGTGGGTCTCCACCTCGTAGAGCCCGGGCTGCTTGCCGGTGAGGGGGATGGTCGTCGGGGCGCCGGCCACCAGCTTCGTCTCCACGTCGAAGCCGTGGGCGTGGAGCTCGTCGTCGTGATCACTGGTCACGACCAGGGTCAGGGTCTCACCGACCTTGAGGTCCACCGTGGCCGGAGCCGGGGTCACACTCTTGCCCCTGATCGCGATGGCGATCGACCGTCCCTGCGGTGCGTCGCCCGCGGGAGGGGGAGTGGTGGGGGTCTTGGCGGAGGGTGGTGTGGTCGCGACTGCCGAGCTCGAGCCGGTGTCGCCGCTCGAGCTGGCGGACGGCGCCCCCGCGTCCCCACCGCAGGCGGTGACGGTGAGCGCCAGAGCCGCCACGACGGCATACCGGACGTGCCTGGACGGCGTCATCTTCGTCACGCACGGCAGTCTAGACAGCGGTTTCTGACACGATGGACGCGTGTCTGACCGCCTGAGCTCCCTCGACGCGTCATTCCTGTACCTGGAGGACGCCACGACCCCCATGCACGTGGGCTCCGTCATGGTGTTCGAGCCAGCCGACGAGGGATTCGACTACGACCGGCTCGTCCAGCTGATCTCCCAGCGGATCGCGTTCGTGCCGCGCTACCGGCAGCGGATCCGGCAGATCCCCGGGCGGCTGGCCAACCCGGTCTGGGTCGACGACGAGGACTTCGACGTGACCTACCACGTGCGGCGCTCTGCGCTGCCGCGGCCGGGCACGGACGAGCAGCTGCAGGAGTTCGTGGCCCGCATCCAGCCCCGGCCGCTGAGCCGGCACCGCCCGCTGTGGGAGGTCTACCTCGTCGAGGGGCTGGAGGAGGACCGCTTCGCCATCGTCACCAAGTCCCACCAGGCGCTGGTCGACGGGGTCAACGCGGTCGACATCGCGCACGTCATCGTCGACAACGACCCGGCAGCCGAGGGCCTGATCACCGACACGTGGCGCCCCTCACACGAGCCCAGCGACATCGAGCTCCTCACCGGCGCCCTCGTCGACGCCGTCCGGCGGCCCAGCGAGATCGTCGAGAACGTCCGCGGCGGCCTGGTCGACCTCAAGGCCGTCGGCGGCCGGGCGCTCGCAGCGGCCGGCGACGTGGCGTCGACCCTGGCCCGCACCGCGAGGCCGGCGCCGGTCTCCCCCCTCAACGCCGCGGTCAGCGAGGCCCGTCGCTACGTCATGATCGGCACCGACCTCGACGACTACCGGAAGGTGCGCAGCCGGCTCACCCGCGGCAACTACGCCGACGACGTGAGCATCAACGACGTGGTCCTGGCCACGATCTCGGGGGCGTTCCGCAGCTGGCTGCTGACCCGCGGCGAGCCGGTCCACTCGGGGACGACGGTGCGGGCCATGGTGCCGGTGAGCGTCTACGACGGCGACCAGCGCACCCGGCTCGGCAGCGGCCTGAAGGCGTGCTTCGTCGACCTGCCGGTGGGGGAGCCCGGTGCCTCCATGCGGCTGCACCAGATTGCCTTCGCCATGCGCCAGCAGATGGAGGGCGGCCAGGCCGTGGGTGCCGAGTCCATCGCGGGACTGGCGGGGTTCGCCCCTCCGACGCTGCACTCGCTCGGCGCGAGGCTCGGGAGCGCGGTGTCGCGACGCCTGTTCAACGTGGTCATCACGAACGTGCCCGGCCCCCAGCACGCCCTGTATGCCGGCGACGCCAAGATGCTCTCGACGTACCCCGTGATGCCCCTGGCCAAGGGCCAGGCGCTGGCCATCGGGCTCACCTCCTACGACGGCGGGGTCTACTACGGCCTCAACGCCGACCGGGACGCCATGCCGGACATCGATGTCCTGGGCCAGAGCATCGTCGACTCGCTCAGCGAGCTGCTCGAGAGCAAGAGCACCAAGAGGTGAACGGCCAGCCCGCCCGCCCGCGCCGTGGCCTGGTCCTCGGCGGCGGCGGTGTGCTGGGCGCGGCGTGGATGGTGGGGGCGCTCAAAGCGCTCGAGGACGAGCTCGGCATGGACGCCCGCGAGTTCGACCAGTACGTCGGCACGTCGGCGGGCTCCGTGCTCACGGCGATGCTGGCCTGCGGGGTGTCGGTCCCGGACCTGCTGGCCCACCAGCTCGAGGGCGGCATCGACGTGGGGCCGCTCGCCGGCTACAAGTTCGACTACGAGACGGACACCGGCGGCGACAAGCCGCCGCGGCCGCGGGTGGGGCTCGGCTCGCGAGAGCTGCTGCGCGCCAACGCCCGCCAGCTGCGCCAGCTGCCGCCCACAGCGGTGCTCTCGGCGATCGTCCCGGAGGGGCGGGGGAGCATCGAGGCGGTCGGTGCCCTCGTGTCGTGGGTGGCCAAGGACGCGTGGGCGCCGCGCGAGGGTGTCTGCGTGGTCGCCCTCGACTTCGACTCCGGCCAGAGGGTGGCGTTCGGCCGCCCCGAGGCCCCCGCGGTGCCGCTCGCCTCGGCAGTCATGGCGTCCTGCGCCATCCCGGGGTGGTACCAGCCGGTGCGCATCGGCGCGCATCGCTACATCGACGGCGGGGCGTGGTCGTCGACAAACCTCGACCTCATGGTCGGGCAGGGCCTCGACGAGGTCTTCGTCCTCGCCCCGCAGGTGAGCTTCGTCAAGGACGCGCCCCGGCACTGGCGCACCCGGGTGGAGCGGCAGTGGCGCAACCGCGTCACCCTGCGCTGCCTGCGCGAGCTGGGCCGCGTGCACCGCGACGGGGCCCACGTGACGGTGCTGGGGCCGAGCGAGGCGGATCTCGAGGCGTTCGGGTCCAACCTCATGGATGTCAGCCGGCGCCCTCGCGTCATCGAGACCTCCCTGCGAACATCGGCGCATGCCCTGCGCGACCCGGCGCCCCTGCCGGACCGGACGACGTTTGAGGACGTGGGATGACCCAGACCCGGATCTACCTTCCGCTGGACACCGCGCGGATGCGCGAGCTGGCCGAGACCCGCGCGCTGGCGCGGGTGCCCCTGGGGGCCTTCGCGGTCACGGGGCGGCTCGAGCGCTCCCTTCCGATGGGCGACGAGGAGGAGTGGGAGTATGCCGCGCTGTGTGAGGCTGCCGAGGCCGCGGCTGCGGGACGCGAGGCAGCCCGCACCAAGCGAGTGATCGCGGCAGCGGACGTCGATGGCGACTG
This sequence comes from Pedococcus sp., assembly GCA_036278335.1. Classification (GTDB taxonomy): domain Bacteria; phylum Actinomycetota; class Actinomycetes; order Actinomycetales; family Dermatophilaceae; genus Pedococcus_A. The sequence continues at coordinate 749 of DASULG010000187.1, read as the reverse complement.
GGTGAGCGAGGCCGACTCCGAGGGCGCTGCGCTGGCTGCGGTGACCGTCTCCGAGCCCGTGCAGCTGCGGGACATCGTCTCCTTCCACGTGGACGAGGCGCCTGGCGCCGACGGCACCGAGGACCTGCTCTGGTACGACGCCACGGAGCTCGACGAGGTCATCCGCCTCCTGTGAGGTCGGAGGGTGGGCATGGCGTCACTCGAGGAGCTGCAGACCAGACTGGGCCGGGTGTGGTCGATGAACCAGCCGGGGCGCACCGAGGAGCACGTCGTCGTCGAGCTGCCGTCGTTCAGCCTGGCGCCCTCGATGATGGCGCACTACAGCACCCGCCTGGTCGCGCTGGAGCACCGCTACCTCGTCGGCATGCTGCAGCTGGCTGACATCCCGCGCTGCGAGCTGGTGTTCGTGACCTCGGCCCACCCGGGCGAGAGGGTGCTCGACTACTACGCGGGGTTCCTGCCGGAGCAGCTGCGGCACAGCGTCCGCTCGCGCATGCACGTGGTCGTCGTGCCCCGCACCGAGCCGCTGCCGGTGGCGGTCGCGCTCCTGCAGCGGCCGGAGGCACTCGAGCGGATCACCGCGATCGTCGCGGGCCGCCCCGCCATGATCGAGCCCTGGAACGTCACCGCCGCCGAGGTCGCCGTCGCCGAGCGCCTCGGCCTCCCCATCAACGGCACCGCACCGGGCCTGTGGTCGCTGGGCTTCAAGAGCGCCGCCCGACGGGTCTTCCGCGAGACAGGGGTGCCCA
>DASULG010000186.1:0-3621 GCA_036278335.1 Pedococcus sp. | reverse complement strand
GACGGCCACCGCGACCACCCGCTGGGCGGCGCCGCCGCCGAGCTGGACGTCGACCAGCATGCCCACCGTGCGGCAGGCGGCGCGGTATGCCGCGCGGGCCCGGTCCCGCGCCGCGCCCCCGGTCATGAGGTCGGTGTGCAGCCGCACGAGGTGGTCCAGGACCGCCGGGATGAGCTGCTCGCGGCGCACCCGCGGCGCGCCGCACAGCCGCAGGGAGGTCGCGGTGTCGACAGGCAGCTCATCCCGGCGCTGGTCGACATTGATGCCGATGCCGACGACCACCCCCGCCGGGTGCAGCTCGCACAGCACGCCGCAGACCTTGCGCCAGCCGTCCTCGGCTACGAGCACGTCGTTGGGCCACTTCAGCCCTGCCTGCACCCCAGCAACCTCGGACAGGGCCCGGCTCACGGCCAGTCCGGTGAGCAGCGGCACCCAGCCGCCGTGGTGCGGCGGCGCGGGCAGCACCGCGGACATCGCGACCGAGGCACCGAGCGGGGCCTCCCACGTCCGGCCGAGGCGGCCGCGGCCGGCCTGCTGGTGGTCGGCCACGACGACATGCCACAGCCTCCCGGCCTGTGCCGCCTCGGCATTCGTGGATCCGAGCTCGGGGCGGACGTCGAGGCTCTGCCACGGCGAACCGGGCGTGACCAACGCCTCGCGCAAAGCCTCAGTGTCAAGCGTCTCCCGCATGGGGACAAGGCTAGGCTCCCCTGCATGGCCGAGAGCACCACCTCCATCGTCACCGGTGGGACCGAGGTCCCCGGGGACATCGACGTCCACACCACTGCCGGCAAGCTCGCCGACCTCAAGCGCCGGGTGGCAGCAGTGGCCCACGCGGGCTCGGAGCGCGCCGTCGAGAAGCAGCACGCCCGCGGCAAGAAGACCGCCCGTGAGCGGCTCGAGATGCTGCTCGACGAGGGCTCGTTCGTGGAGATGGACAAGTACGCCCGGCACCGCAGCAACGCCTTCGGCCAGGAGACGAACCGCCCCTACGGCGACGGGGTGGTCACGGGCTACGGCACGGTCGACGGCCGCACTGTCGCCGTCTTCGCCCAGGACTTCACCGTCTTCGGCGGCTCCCTCGGCGAGGTCTTCGGCGAGAAGATCGTCAAGGTCATGGACTTCGCCATGAAGGTCGGCTGCCCGGTGATCGGCCTGAACGACTCTGGTGGCGCACGTATCCAGGAGGGCGTGGTCTCCCTCGGCCTGTACGGCGAGATCTTCCGGCGCAACGTCCACGCCTCCGGGGTCATCCCGCAGATCTCGCTCATCATGGGCCCCTGCGCGGGCGGCGCCGTCTACTCCCCGGCGCTCACCGACTTCACGGTCATGGTTGACCAGACCTCGCACATGTTCATCACCGGTCCCGACGTGATCAAGACGGTCACGGGCGAGGTGGTCTCCTTCGAGGACCTCGGCGGGGCCCGCGCCCACAACACCAAGTCCGGCGTGGCCCACTACATGGGCACCGACGAGCAGGACGCCATCGACTATGTCAAGGCCCTGCTGTCCTACCTGCCCAGCAACAACCTCGAGGACCCGCCGTCCTTCGACGAGGACGCCGACCTCGCGGTGACCGACCACGACCGCGAGCTCGACACCCTCATCCCCGACTCCCCGAACCAGCCCTACGACATGCACACCGTCATCGACCACGTGCTCGACGACGGCGAGTTCCTCGAGGTGCACCCGATGTTCGCGCCGAACATCGTCTGCGGGTTCGGCCGCGTCGAGGGGCGCTCGGTCGGCGTCGTCGCCAACCAGCCGATGCAGTTCGCCGGGACCCTCGACATCGACGCCTCCGAGAAGGCCGCCCGGTTCGTGCGCACCTGCGATGCCTTCAACATCCCGGTGCTGACCTTCGTCGACGTTCCCGGCTTCCTGCCCGGCACCGACCAGGAGTGGGACGGCATCATCCGCCGTGGGGCGAAGCTGATCTACGCGTACGCCGAGGCCACCGTCCCCCTCGTCACGGTCATCACGCGCAAGGCCTACGGCGGCGCCTACGACGTCATGGGGTCCAAGCACCTCGGCGCCGACATCAACCTCGCCTGGCCCACCGCCCAGATCGCGGTCATGGGCGCGCAGGGGGCGGTCAACATCCTCTACCGCAAGCAGCTCGCGGAGGCCGAGCAGCGCGGGGAGAACATCGACGAGGCGCGGCAGCGGTTCATCACCGAGTACGAGGACACGCTCGCCAACCCCTACATCGCGGCCGAGCGCGGCTACATCGACACCGTGATCAGCCCGAGCAACACCCGGATGAATGTCACCAAGGCGCTGCGCGCGCTGCGCAGCAAGCGCGAGACGCTGCCGCCGAAGAAGCACGGGAACGTCCCGCTGTGAGCGGGCACGACCAGGCACCTGGGGGTCCGGCCGCTCCGCCGCTGCGCCTCGTCCGGGGGGATGCGACCCCCGAGGAGATCGCGGCGCTGGTGGCCGTGCTGTCGGCCGCGAGCGCTGCCGGCGACCCTGCCCCGCCGCGCCCGCGCTCGCTGTGGGCCTCGAGGGAGCGGGCGGTCCGTCAGCCGCTGGCCCCCGGCCGCGGCGCCTGGCGGGCCTCCGCCTTCCCCCGCTGACGGAGACGACCGTCCGACGGTTACGCCAAGCGGCGGATCTGGTCGCGCGCTCCCCGGCCTAGCGTGGAAGGTCAGGAGGGCGCCGATGGACTACCGGCAGGCACTGCGGCGGCCGCACTATGCGCTGCGGCGCTGGATGTACCGCGACGGGCGCCCCGGCCTCCTGGCCCGGGCCATGAACCGCCTGTCGGCGCTGCAGTTCTCGGCCGGAGTCCTGTCACCCCGGCGCGCGGTGACCCTGGAGGTGCGCGGGCGGCGCTCGGGCCAGGTCGTCTCGCTGCCGTTGGTGGTTGCCGAGGTCGGCGGCGAGCGCTACCTGGTGTCCATGCTGGGCAACGACGCGAACTGGGTGCGAAACGTCCGCGCCGCGGGCGGGAGCGCTGTGCTGTGCCGGGGTGGGCGGACCGACGTGCACCTCGTGGAGGTCGAGCCGGCGGAGCGGGCCCCGATCCTGCGCCAGTACCTCGCGGTGGCCCCCGGCGCACGAGCGCACTTCCCGGTGAGCCGTCAGGCGCCTCTGGCCGACTTCGAGCGCATTGCCGACCAGTACCCGGTCTTTCGGATCACCACGCCCACCGCGCCCACGGCGGCGGCCCGACGCCGTCCGCAGCCAGGGCCGTGACAGCGCCCTGACCGGCGCGGCCGTCGCGGCTCAGGCCTGCGTGACCACGCCGTCGGCGATCAACTGGTCGACATCCTCGACGCCCCACGCCTGCAGGGCCTGGCGGGAGTGCTCTCCCGGCAGGCTCGGCAGGCTCCCCAGCGCAGCGGGGGTGCGCGAGAAGCGCGGCGCCGGCGCGGGCTGCACCACCCCCCCGCGGTCCACATACGTATGCCGTGCGGCGAGGTGGGGGTGGCGCGCGGACTCCGTGAGCGGCAGGACCGGCGACACGCACGCGTCGGTTCCCTCGAAGACGCCGGTCCACTCCTGCTGGGTCCGCTCGCGGAAGCGGGCAGCGAGCGCCTCGCGCAGGGCCGGCCAGTTCCTCGGATCACTGCGGTCGAGAGCGGTCTCGACCAGGCCGAGGCCCTCGAGCAGCTC
>DASULG010000185.1:0-15050 GCA_036278335.1 Pedococcus sp. | reverse complement strand
TGGACGTCGCCGGGGCCGTACGGCAGATCCACGTCGGCCTGCTGGACGGCCCCTGGGTGCCGGGGGACTGGATCCTCATCCACAGCGGCTTCGCCCTCGAGCGCATGACCGAGGAGGAGGCGCGCGACGCGACGGCGATGCTCGACGGGCTGGCCCGAGGGGAGCTGGCTGATGAGCCACAGCGAGGCTGAGGCCGCGGGCCCGGCCCGCCACCACGAGCCGGCCTCGGGGCCGGTGCTGTTCGTGCGGTACGCGTTTCCCCCCAACTCCCACGGCTACTGCGGCCCCAGCGACAACACCGGGTTCTTCGAGTACGGCGTCAGCGGCACCGTCGACCGGGGGTTCCGGCAGATGGCGCAGGCCTTCGCCGGGGCCTGGCCCTACCTCGAGCTCATCGCCGGCTGTGCGCAGATCGCCGACCCCCTGGACCGCAGGGTCGTCGAGGCCTACTGGGTCGGCAACGGGCTCCTGGAGCGCACCCCGGCCTTCGCCATGGGCGGCTCGATGGAGGAGCGGTTCCGTCACCGCGCGGGGCCGCACTTCGGCCAGCTGGCGGAGGGCGTCGTGGCGGGTGGGGTGCCGCACCACAGCTTCCACGTGTTCTGCGTCTACCCGTGGACGGGCCTGCTCGGCGACGACCGTCGCGCGCAGCAGGCACTCACGGTGCTGGACCGCTGCCGCATCCGGTGGGGCCAGGTGGTCAGCGTGACGGGCGACCGCGTCGTCGTCGACAGCCGGCCGTTGACCTGGGACGGCCGGCGCCTGGAGCTTGGAGATCCGGTGCGAGAGACAGCGGTGCGCTCGCTCGACGGCGTGGGGATGCTCGACGACCTCACGTCGGGTGACTGGGTCTCGCTGCACTGGGAGTGGGTCTGTGACCGGCTCAGCCCGGTGTCGCTGCGCGCCCTGCGCGGTTACACCCTGCGGCACCTGGCCGTCGTCAACGACGGCGTGGAGCGGTCCGGGCCGGCAGCGGTTCTGGGCTGAGCGGCGGCCCTGGGGGCGAGGGGGCGTAGCCGGTGACCAGGCCCCGGCGCTGTTCACCGCCCTCGGCGTAGACGACGCTGTGGACCGGCACGGCATACAGGGCCGAGAGCAGTTCGTCCGACAGCATGCGTGCCGCCGGCCCGGTCCGGACGTCGTCCGGTGCGTGCATGAGGACCACGTCGTCGGCGAGGAAGAGGGCGTGGTCCGGGTGGTGGGTCGTCAGCAGCACGGCCATGCCGTCACCGACCAGGTCCCGCAGCAGGGACAGCACGCGGGACTGGTTGTGCAGGTCCAGGGCGGCCGCAGGCTCGTCGAGCACCAGCAGCGGGCTCCCGGACGCCAGGGCTCGGGCGATGAGGACCAGCTGCTGCTCGCCGCCGCTCAGCGTCGGGTAGGTTCGGTTCGCCAGGTGAGCGATCCCGACCCGCTCGACGGCATCCTCCGCAGCCGCGCGGTCGAGCCGCCCGGGCACCGAGAACCGCCCGATCTGGCGGGCACGCCCCATGAGGACCATGTCCAGGACCCGGTAGGCGAACGTCGAGCCGCGGGCCTGCGCCACGAACCCGGGAGTGGCGGCACGCAGCACGGTTCCCTCCGTGGGCCCGAGCAGGCCTGCAGCGCAACGGATCAGGGTCGTCTTGCCGCGGCCGTTGGGCCCGAGCACCGCGGTGGCGCTGCCGCGGGGGACCGTGAGGGTCACGCCCCGGAAGACCCACTGGCCGGGGGTGTAGGCGAAGCCGAGGCCGTGCAGCTCAAGCACCGTCCCAGACCCTTCGCCGGTTGCGGCGCAGCAGCACGAAGAACACCGGCGCGCCGACGAGAGCGGTGAGCACGCCGAGCGGGACCTCGCCCGCCGTGAGGGTGCGCGCCGCGGTGTCGATGACGAGGAGGTAGACCCCGCCGACGAGGAAGGACACGGGCAGCAGCACCCGGTGGTCGGGGCCCACCCACATCCGCACGATGTGCGGGACCACCAGGCCCACCCAGCTGACCACGCCGCTGACCGCCACGGCGCCGGCGACGATGAGGGTGACGGCGCAGAGCACTGCCCACCGGGTCGGCGCGGGATGGAGGCCGACCGCTGCGGCGTCGTCGTCACCGAGCGAGAGGACGTTGATCCGCCAGCGCAGCAGGATCAGCGCCGTGAGCCCGGCCAGCACCGGCACACAGGCCAGGGCGACCTTCGCGAAGGTCGCCGAGGCGAGGCTGCCCAGCAGCCAGAACACGATGGCCGGCAGCTGGTTGTAGGGGTCGGCAAGGTAGGTCAGGAGCGAGACCAGTGCGGAGAAGAACGCCCCCGTCACCACGCCGGCGAGGACCACCACCAGCATGGGCGAGCCCTCCTCTCCACGGGCGATGGCATACACGACGCCGAGAGCCACCAGCCCGAAGGCGAAGGCCAGCCCCACCAGCAGGCCGGCCCCCAAACCCAGGAACAGGGCGAGGGCGCCACCGAACGACGCACCCGAGGAGACGCCGATGATCTGCGGGCTGACCAGGGGGTTGTGGAAGACCGCCTGCAGCGCCGCCCCGCTCACGGCGAGCCCGCCGCCCACCAGCACGGCGAGCAGGATGCGCGGCAGGCGCACCAGGAGGACGACACTGCGGGAGGTCTCGTCAACCGGCTCGGCCCCTGTCACCTCGGCAGCGAGCACCTGCAGCACCTGGCCCACGGAGACCGGAAACCGCCCAGCCGCCAGCGCCAGGCAGCACGCGAGCGCCAGGGCGGCGGCTGCGAGGACGACGGCCACCGCCGGCCTGCGCCCGACCGGCACATCGGTTCGCGCGGCGCTGGCGGCGAGGGTCTGGACGTCCGTCACGACACGTCGAACTGCTCGTAGTGGGCGGAGTGGAAGTTCGCGTCGGCCCACAGCATCGCCTTGAGCTGGGTGGGGGTGGGGACGCGGTTGTAGTAGAGCCGGTAGTAGCGCTCGATCTCGCCGGAAAGGTCGAAACGCGGCCCGGTCGGATGGACGAGCATGGCCAGCCACCGCCACATCAGCGGCGACTCATGGCTGGGCGGGTCCCACCGGTAGCCCCCGATGGGCACCTTGTAGACCCGGCCCTCCCGGACGGCTGAGATGCCCGCCCACGCGGGAGACCCGTAGACGTCGCGGGGAAGGGCGCCGTCGAAGTTCCCGAGCAGGATGATGTCGGGGTCCCACGCCACGACCTGCTCCACGTCGACGCCCACCATCCCCCCGGTGGCCAGCCCGCCGGGACCAGAGGCGGGGTTCGTGGCGCCCACCAGCTCGATGTAGAAGTCGTTGTAGGTTCCCATCCCCGCCACCTTCAGACCGTCGGCGAACCGGTTGAAGTAGAGCACCTTCGCGGGGGGCCCTGTCCTTGTTGGCGTTTCGGCCCGTACGGCGGCAAGGGACGCGGCGATCGCTGCGCTGATCCGCTGCCCGCGGTCCTCCCTGCCGAGGACGGTCGCGAAGAGCCCGACCCAGGCGTTCAGGTCCTCCTGGCGCCCGTAGCGCAGACCGGCCACGGTGAGGCCGGCGTTCTCGAGGGGAGCGAGGAGGCCGGCGCCCTGGTCGCCCCACTGGGCCACGAGGTCCGGGCGCAGCGCGAGCACCCCCTCCACGTTGGGCACGAAGTCGGTGGTGGCGATGTCGTGCTCGACCTCGAGCACCTCGGGGAAGAACTCCCCGAGGACGCCGTCGCGCATCGCGGTCCACGAGGCCTTGTGCATTCCCACGAGATGGGACGGCCCCTGGTCGACGGCGACCACCAGCGAGGCGGCCGGCATCGGCACCGTGACGATCCGTCTCGCGGGCTGGGCAAGGGTGAGGCGTCGGCCACGCTGGTCGAGGACCGACACCGCTCCGGCCGCGCTGGACGACGCACCAGCTCGCGCCGGCGGTGAGGACGAGGCGGCGCTGCAGGCTCCCAGCGCGGCCAGCCCCAGCGCGGCGGCACCCCCGAGGGCTGCCCGGCGGGACACCGCGGGAGTGTGCGGGACAGGAGCGTCGCGGCCGGCCATCTCAGGGTTCGAGGGGCAGGGGACCGAGGATCCAGGGATGGGTGGTCGGCCTCGGCACCGCGTCCTGCACCTCCGCTGCGGGCAGGGGTGCCGGTGGTGGTGGGTCCTCGACGCCTTGTGCCCGGTGCTCGGGGTGGGGTGCTGGCGGCGCCAGCCTGGCGCTGGAGAAGCACGGCGCATCGGGGTGAGGCTCCCACCGGTGCGGGTCGTCCGTGAGGCCGAGCAGCCAGGTGACCGTGCAGTCCAGGGCGGCCGCGAGCTCGGGAAGACGGGCGACATCGAGGCCGGCGCCGTGCTCGAGGCTGCTCAGTGACTTGTTCGTGCTGGCGATCCCGAGTCGGCCTAGCCGGGAGGTCACCTGCTTCTGGGTGAGGCCGAGCATCCGACGGCGCTCCCGCAGTCGCTGGCTGACCTCCAGGTGGCGACGGGCCTCGAGGTCACCCGTCCCGGTCAGATCCACTGAGACCCTGGTCGTGAGGCCACCTGTCGACGGTACCTCTGTGGCGGATTCGCGCAATCCGCCAATCCGACTACGGCGACACCGGTACGGGAACCATCCGCGGTCTACCCCGTGGGTGGCTCCATGTCCGCCAGTGCGTGGACCGTGTACGTGGCGAAGTTGAACACCGGCGCCCGGCCGAGGAGCTGCTCGAACTCCTCGTGTGAGTCCACCTCGTAGATCCAGGCACCGCCGTGGGCGCCGACGACGTGGTAGCGCGCGACCACCTTGCCCTCATGCTCCAGGCGCTGGCCGTACTCGGGCATGCGGCCGATGGCCCGGGCCAGCTCGGCCGAGACGAGGGAAAGGTCGATCCGCCACAGCACGAGGAACTTCATGGCTGCCAGCATCGCGCAGACCAAGGGGCGCGCCCACCCCGGTCGCAGGCCACGACTCCACCCTCACCCCGAGAGGGGAGGGTGGGTGCCCTCAGCCCGGCTCAGCGCTTCTTGCCCATGTCGTGGATGTCGAGGTGGCCCTTGTCATCCGACTTCGAGTGCTTGTCGGCGCGCTTCTCCTTGATGGACTTGCTGGCCTTCTTGGACATGTGCGAGCGAGGCGATTTGTCAGCCATGGCTGCTCCCGGGGCTCCTGGAAGCCTGAATGACTCCACAACTGCGACACTACGCCTCCGGGCCCCCCAACGGGGCCACGCGCACGACGGTCATCCCGGCCTGTCGCCGCGGATGGTCCAGGGCCGCCAGCGCGCGCCCGGCGTCCTCGAGCGCGATCACGTCGCCCACGAGATCGCCTGGCCGCAGGGTGCCGTCCTCGATCAGCGCCAGCATGGGCGGGTACTCGCGAGCAGCCATGCCGTGCGACCCGTAGATCTCGAGCTCCCGGGCCACGACCAGGTCCATCGGCAGCGGGGGCGTCGAGGCGGCGCCGAGCAGCAGCCCGACCTGCACGTGGCGGCCGCGGCGCCGCAGGCACTCCACCGACGCCACAGCCGTCGCGGGGGAGCCGAGGGCGTCCAGGGACACGTGGGCCCCGCCGCCGGTGACGTCGCGGATCCGCTGGGCCACGTCCGGGTGCGCCGCCGGGTCGATGAGGCACTCTGCCCCGAGCTCCCCGGCGCGGCCCCTGGCGGTCTCGGCGATGTCGACAGCCACGACCCGGGCTCCCAGCGCGGCCCCGATCATCACCGCTGACAGGCCGACGCCTCCGCAGCCGTGCACAGCCAGCCAGTCGCCGGCCGCGACGCGGCCGTGGGCCGTGAGGGCCCGATAGGCGGTGGCGAACCGGCAGCCCAGCGAGGCGGCGGTGACGTAGTCCACCGCGTCGGGCAGCCTGACCAGGTTGAGGTCCGCGGCGTGCACCGCCACCTGTTCGGCGAACGATCCGGGGCCCGTGAAGCCGGGCTGGGTCTGGTTGGGGCAGACCTGGGCCTCGCCGGCAGCGCAGAGCTCGCACCGGCCACAGCCGCAGACGAAGGGGACGGTGACGCGGTCCCCGGCGTGCCAGCGCGTGACCCGCCCCCCGACCTGGGACACGACGCCGGCGAACTCGTGGCCCGGGACGTGGGGCAGGGTCACGGGGTCGTGGCCCTTCCACGCGTGCCAGTCCGAGCGGCACACCCCGGTGGCCCGGACGTCGATGACGACCCCGTCGTCGGGGCAGGGCGGCGGCTTCACGTCCTCGAGCCGGGGCACGGCTCCGTACTCCCGGTAGAGCACCGCACGCATCAGTCGATCTCCTCGCCCGCCAGCGCCTTTGCCGCCAGGCGCTCCTCCTCGGCGACCTCCCAGACCTCCTTGGCCGCCGCGCCGTTGATGAGGACGATGACGATGCCCAGCACGATGTCCGGCCATCCCGAGACCGTCCAGGCGGTGGTCGCGGCCATGGCGATGATGAGGGCGTTGGCGACGACGTCGTTGCGGGCGGCGAGGTATGCCGCGTGCGACATGCTGCTGCCGTGCGCGCGCATCCGCGCCAGCAGTAGCGCGCAGGCGGTGTTGACGACGATCGCGCCGCCGGCTGTCAGGGCCAGCGAGAGCGGGTCGGGCGGCGAGGGGTCGGAGAACTTCGCGACGGCCTGCCACAGGGCGGCCGCCGCCGGCACCAGGATGATGCCGGCCATGACCTTTCCCATGAGGGCCTGGCGGTGGGCGCTCCAGCCCAGCGCGACGACGATGAGCAGGTTGACCGCGGTGTCCTCGAGGAAGTCGACGCTGTCGGCGAACAGCGACACCGACCCGATGGCCAGTGCCACCCCGATCTCCACGAAGAAGTAGGCGAGGTTGAGGCTCGCCACGAGCAGGACGGTGCGGCGCAGCTGACGCGTCGTGATGGTTGGGGCTCCCACAGCCCCCATCCAAGCAGGCGCGGGCCCGACCGCCGCGCGGCGGAGGTGAGCACACGGCATACGGTTGGGTTATGCACCCGTTCACCAAGCTGCTGCTGATCCTGGCGCTCATCGTGCTGGTCTTCTGGCTCGTCACGCGGTTCCGCGACCGCCGGCTGCCTGAGGACCCGATGCCACCGGTGCCCGTCAGCGACCTGCCGCCGCGGGTGCAGGAGTCCATCGACCACGCGCTGACCGAGGGCAGGACCATCCAGGCGATCAAGATCTACCGGGACGCCACCAGCGCCTCGCTCGTCCAGGCCAAGGCGGCCGTCGACGTCCGCGGCCGGCAGCGCAGACCGTGAGGCACCTGACGTTCTACGGCCAGCTCGGCACCTTCAGCTGGCGGATGCTCGCCACGGTGCTGGGAGGCGAGTCGGTCATCGTGTTCTTCGGGGCGCTGGTCGCCCGGGCCCTGGCCTCCGCCGGTGGCGACCCCCGCAGCGGCATGTGGCTGGCCGTCGGGTCGGCGCTGGCGGTGCTGTGCCTGCTGGCCGCAGGCATGATGCGCCGGCCATGGGGAGTCACGCTCGGCTGGGTGGTCCAGGCGCTCACGCTGCTCAGCGCCGTGGTCGTCCCGGCCATGCTGCTGGTGGGTCTGCTCTTCCTGGCGCTGTGGGTGCTGTGCATGGTGCAGGGCGCTCGAGTCGACGTCCTGCAGGCCCAGCGGGCGGCCGAGGCCCGCGGCGACTCGACTGCCCCGCCCTCGGTAGGGTGAGCGCCGTGACGACGCAGACAGAACGCTCCCTGGTCCTGGTCAAGCCCGACGGTTTCTCCCGGGGACTCACCGGCGAGGTGCTGCGCCGCATCGAGGCCAAGGGCTACGCCCTGACCGCGCTTTCGGTGCTGACCCCGACCCGGGAGATGCTGGCCGAGCACTACGCCGAGCACGAGGGCAAGCCCTTCTACGAGCCGCTGGTCGACTTCATGTCCAGTGGCCGGGTCGCCGCCGTCGTCATCGAAGGGCAGCGCTGCATCGAGGGCTTCCGCGCCCTGGCCGGTGCCACCGACCCGTCGGCGGCGCTGCCGGGCACGATCCGTGGCGACCTCGGCCGCGACTGGGGCAAGAAGGTCCAGGAGAACATCGTGCACGGCTCCGACTCCCCGGAGTCGGCCGCCCGCGAGATCGCCATCTGGTTCCCCGACCTCTGACTCGGCCCTGATCCGGCACTGACCCGGCACTGAGCCGGCACTGACCGGGCCTCTCGCTGGGCCTCTCACCCGGCCGACCCCGCACCACCCCGGCCCCACCTCGTATCCACGAAGCCGCCTATCCCGCCCGTTTCCGGGCTGGTAGGCGGCTCCTCGGGTACGGAGTCGGGTCGCTCAGGCGGTCTCGAGCTCGTCGAGGCCGCCGATCACCACCTCGAGCAGCGACGCGAGGGTCTCGCGCTGGGCCTTCGTCAGGCCTGCGAGGGTGTCGGACTCCACGACGTTGGCCTCCCGCACCGCCGCGGTGAACAGATCCCAGCCGGCGGTGTCGAGGGTGACCAGCACGCGGGTGCGGTTGCTGGGGTCGGGCTCGCGGCGGAGCAGGCCGCGCCCGGCCATCTTGTCGAGACGGTGGGTCATCGAGGACGCGGCTACGTTGGCGACGTCGGCAAGCTGGCTCGGCGTCACGGGGGAGTCGCCCGACTTGGCCAGGTACGCCAGCACGGCCCACTCACCGTGACTGAGGTCGAGGTCGGCCAGCTGGCGGCCGTACCACTTGTCGAGCTTGCGGGTCAGGCCGTAGACCGCCGTGATCACCCGCTGCACCGACTCGTCACCACCGGCAGCCACGTAGGCGCTCACGGCCGCCTGGTACTGCCGCTGCACCGAGTACTGCCGCTGCACCGACTCGGGCGCCGCTGACCTCTGTCGCGAAGACATGACCCCATCCTGTCATGCTAATATTTCGAAATCGAAATCTTCCGCATCGAACTATGAAACGAACCGATACCCGTGCGCGCCCGTCTGCTCATCCTCGCCTCTGCTGTTGCCATGCTCGGCTGGGGCACCGTCCTCCCCTACCAGTACGCGTATGCCGCGAACACGCGCGGCTGGGGCAGCCTTGCCGCCGCGGCCGCGTCAAGCCTCTTCTCCATCGGGGCGCTGGTCGCAGCCCCGATCGGCGGCCGGCTGGCCGACCGCATCTCGCCGGTCGCGGTCGCCGTGGGCGCCAAGACCATCGCTGCGATCGGCGCCGCCAGCCTGGTCGTGGCCGGGTCGCCGCTCACCTTCTTCGCGGGGATGTTCGTCTTCGGCGTAGGCATCACCGCGGCGGCGCCGGCGCAGACCGTCCTGGTGCTGCGCTGGGTCGGGGACGGCGCTGACCGCCGCCGTGTCTTCGCCTGGCAGTTCACCGGGCAGTCGCTCGGGATGGCCGTCGGCGCCTTCGCCGCCGGCTACATGGTCGACCTCGACCGGGCCTCGGGCATGTGGCCGGCCTTCGCCACGGCGGCCGGGGGTTTCGTCCTCTCGGCGCTGATGATCCTGGCTGCCGGCCGAGGCGCCCCCGCCCAGCCCGCTGGGGTGGCCGCGGACGCAGCTGCCGGGGCGTCGGGTCGACGCGCTGCGGGCACCGCCCTGCGCCTGATCTGGGCCAGCCCGGCGCTGCGCTGGACGGCACTCGTGACGGTCACGCTGGCGCTCGGCTTCTACGCGCAGTTCGAGAGTGGGCTGCCGGCCTACGCGCTGACCGTCCTGCGCGTCGACGAGACCGTGATCGGCCTCGCGGCCGCCGTGAACTGCCTGGTCATCATCGCCCTGCAGATGGTCGTGGTCCGGGTGACCGCCCGCCGCGGCGCCCCCGCGCTGCTGATGGTGGTCGGCGCCATCTGGGCGGTGTCCTGGGTGCTGCTGGCCCTCGCCTCGCAGGCCCCTGCCCTCGCGGCTGCGCTCTTCGTCACCACCTTCGGCGTCTTCGCCGTGGGGGAGACGATGTACGCGCCGATCCTCAACCCGCTCACCGCGAGCCTCGCCCCGCAGGGCATGGTCGGCACCACGCTGGGGGTGTTCACCGCGCTGCAGACCGGCGTCTCGGCCGTCGGCCCCCTGGTGGCCGGCGTCGTCCTCGGAGCCGGGCAGTCCGCGCTGTTCCTGATCCTGCACGTCGCCGTCAGCCTGCTCGCGGTGTTCGGCGCCTGGCGGCTGCGCGGGAGCCTGCGCCGCCGGCCGCGCCAGCTGGCGCCGGAGACGGCTCCGGTGGACGCCGCGCTGGCCGCCTGACGGGTCTGCCCGTCAGGCGGCCGCACCGGTCGCAACGGTCGCAACTGCGCACATCGGAGCATTGACGCGTCTCGAAGCACCTCACTAGGCTTCCTTCCGGAACCAGAATTCCGCATCGCGGAAACGACACCGACGATTGGATGGGCACCGTGGTTGATGGCGTGCAGATCACCGGCGAGAGCGGCGAGCGTGACGGCGAGGTCCTCACCCCAGAGGCGCTGGAGTTCCTCGCCGACCTGCACCGCACCTTCGACTCCCGGCGCCGCGAGCTCCTCCAGGCCCGCGACGACCGCTACAGCAAGCTGGCCGCGGGGGAGATGCTCGACTTCCTCCCCGAGACCCAGGAGATCCGCGACGGTGACTGGCAGGTGGCGCCGCCCGCGCCCGGCCTGGTCGACCGCCGCGTCGAGATCACCGGCCCGACCGACCGCAAGATGACCATCAACGCCCTGAACTCCGGGGCGAAGGTCTGGCTGGCCGACTTCGAGGACGCCTCGACCCCCACGTGGGGCAACGTCGTCCAGGGCCAGCTCAACCTCATGGACGCCCTCGACGGCACCATCGACTTCACCAGCGAGCAGGGCAAGACCTACTCGCTGCGCCCCGCGGGCGAGCTCGCGACGATCGTGGTCCGTCCCCGCGGCTGGCACCTCGACGAGAAGCACGTCGTCGTCGACGGCCAGCCCATGTCGGGCGCGCTGGTGGACTTCGGCCTGTACTTCTTCCACAGCGCCCAGCGCCAGCTCGACGCAGGCAAGGGCCCGTACTTCTACCTGCCGAAGATGGAAAGCCACCTCGAGGCCAGGCTGTGGAACGACGTGTTCGTGCGGGCCCAGGAACGCCGCGGTATGCCGCAGGGCACCGTGCGGGCCACGGTCCTCATCGAGACCTACCCGGCAGCGTTCGAGATGGAGGAGATCCTCTACGAGCTGCGCGAGCACTCCTCGGGCCTGAACGCAGGCCGGTGGGACTACATCTTCAGCGTCATCAAGAAGTTCCGCACCCGCGGCAAGGACTTCCTCCTGCCGGACCGCAACCAGGTGACGATGACGGTGCCCTTCATGCACAGCTACACCGAGCTGCTCGTGCGCACGTGCCACAAGCGCGGCGCCCACGCGATCGGCGGCATGGCAGCCTTCATCCCGAGCAAGGACCCCGAGGTCAACGAGGCCGCCTTCCAGAAGGTGACCGACGACAAGACCCGCGAGGCCGGGGCCGGCTTCGACGGGTCCTGGGTGGCGCACCCGGGCATGGTGGAGCTGTGCAAGGAGGCCTTCACGAAGGTCCTCGGCGACCGGCCCAACCAGCTCGACAAGAAGCGCGAGGAGGTGCACGTGAGCGCCGAGCAGCTCCTGGACGTGAAGTCCACGCCGGGCAACGTCACCGAGGCCGGTCTGCGCAACAACATCAGCGTCGGCATCCAGTACCTGCACGCCTGGCTGCAGGGCACCGGCGCCGTGGCGATCTTCAACCTCATGGAGGACGCCGCGACCGCGGAGATCTCCCGCTCCCAGGTATGGCAGTGGCTGCACAACGACGTCGTCCTGGACACCGGCGACACCGTCACCCGCGAGCTGGTCGACCGGCTCGTCCAGGAGGAGATCGCCAAGCTCCCCGGCGAGCCGGGCGACTACGAGCAGGCCAGGTCGACCTTCCTGGAGGTCGCCGTGGCGGACGACTTCGCCGAGTTCCTCACCGTCCCGGCCTACGCGCGGATGCCCTGACGCATGGATGCGCTCGCCCTCGCCGAGCAGCTCCGCCCCGTCCTCGGGCAGGACGCGGTGATCACGGACCACCAGCGCCTGCGCACCTACGAGTGCGACGGCCTGGCGCACTACAAGGTGACACCCGCGCTGGTGGTCCTGGCCGAGTCCACGGAGCAGGTCGCCACGGTCGTGAGGGCCTGTGCCGCCCACGGAATCCCTTTCGTCGCAAGGGGATCCGGCACCGGGCTGTCGGGCGGTGCGCTGCCGCACGCAGAAGGCGTGCTCATCGTGATGTCCAAGATGCGCCGTATCCTGGAGATCGACCGGGACAACCAGCGCGCCGTGGTCGAGCCCGGGGTGATCAACCTCCAGCTGACCCGCGAGGCGCTGCCGCAGGGGTACTACTACGCCCCGGACCCGTCGAGCCAGCAGGTCTGCTCGATCGGCGGCAACGTGGCGGAGAACTCCGGCGGCGCGCACTGCCTCAAGTACGGCTTCACCGCCAACCACGTGACCGGCGTGGAGTTCGTGACGCCCTCGGGCGAGGTCGTGCACATCGGTGGGAAGGCCCCGGACGCGCCCGGCTACGACCTCCTCGGCGCCGTGGTCGGCTCGGAGGGCACCCTGGGCATCGCCACCCAGGTCACCGTCCGGCTGACCCGCAGCCCCGAGGACGTCCGCACCCTGCTGGCCGCCTTCCCGGACACCGACCAGGCCGGTGCGGCCGTCTCGGCGATCATCGGGGCGGGTGTGATCCCGGCGGCCATCGAGATGATGGACGCCCTGGCCATCGAGGCGGCAGAGGCTGCGGTCCAGTGCGGCTACCCGCAGGGTGCGGGCGCCGTTCTCATCGTGGAGCTCGACGGCCCGGCGGTCGAGGTGCAGCACCAGTTCGACGAGGTCGAGGGGTACTGCCGCGCCAACGGTGCCTTCGAGATCCGCATCGCCGCCGACGACGTCGAGCGCGCCCTGTTCTGGAAGGGCCGCAAGTCGGCGTTCGCGGCCGTGGGACGGATCAGCCCGGACTACATCGTCCAGGACGGCGTCATCCCGCGGACCTCGCTGCCCTCGGTGCTGCGCAGCATCTCCCAGATCTCGGCGGAGGCCGGGGTCCGGGTCGCCAACGTCTTCCACGCCGGCGACGGCAACCTCCACCCGCTCGTGCTCTTCGATGACAGCGTGGAGGGGGAGGCGGAGCGCGCCGAGGCGGTCTCCGGCGCGATCCTCGACCTCTGCATCCAGAACGGCGGCTCCATCACCGGCGAGCACGGCGTCGGGTCGGACAAGGCGAAGTACATGCCGCGCATGTTCACCGACGACGACCTCGACACGATGCAGCTCCTCCGGTGCGCGTTCGATCCTGCGTCGATCTCCAACCCTGGCAAGGTGTTTCCCACGCCGCGGCTGTGCGGCGAGGTCCCCGGCCGTCACAAGGGCGTCCACCCCCTGGCCGAGGCCGGAATCGCGGAGGTCTTCTGATGGCGGACGTCCTGGAGGACCTGCGCGCCGCCGTCGGCGGTGAGGCCAGCGAGGCCACCCAGGCCGACACCGTCGCCGGTATGCCGGCGCGCTGGGTCGCGCGCCCGGGCACCACCGCGCAGACCTCGACGGTGTTGCGGGCCGCGGCCGCGCACGGCCTGACCGTGGTCCCGCGCGGCGCCGGGACGAAGCTCGCGTGGGGCGCCGCCCCGGAGAAGGTCGACGTCCTGCTCGACACGACGCGGATGGACGCCCTGGTCGAGCACGCGGCCGGTGACCTGATCTGCGTCGTGGGCGCCGGTCGACCGCTGGAGACCCTGGCGTCGGACCTCGCCGGGGCAGGCCAGCGGCTGGGCATCGACCCGGCGCGTCGCGGCACCGTCGGCGGTGCCGTGGCCACGGCAGCCACCGGGCCCAACCGGCTCCACCACGGCTCCGTGCGCGACCTGGTCATCGGCATGACCCTCGTGCGGGCCGACGGCGTCGTCGCCCACGCCGGCGGCAAGGTCGTCAAGAACGTCGCCGGCTACGACCTCGGCAAGCTGCTGACCGGCTCGTTCGGCACCCTCGGCGTCATCACGCAGGTCGCCTTCCGCCTCCACCCCGTCCCCGAGGCCCGGCGGTGGGTGAGCGCTGCGGTGGACTCGGCCGACGGCATACAGCAGCGGGTCCAGGCCATCGCGCACTCCCAGGTCGTCCCGTCGGCTGTCGAGCTCGACCGGTCCGGCGGCGGGGCAGCCATCAGCCTCCTCCTCGAGGGGACCGTCCCGGGCGTCGAGGGGCGCACCGCGCAGGCCCTCGCCCTCCTCGGCGACTCCGCCGGCCCAAGCGATGAGCCGCCCGCGTGGTGGGGGAGTGAGCCCACCAGCGAGCACGGGGTCCTGGTCAAGCTCACCCACGAGATCTCGGGTCTCTCAAAGCTGCTGGACGCTCTTGACGGGGCCTGTGCGGCAACAGGACTGAGCGCGCGGCTGCGGGGCAGTGCTGTCGTCGGCACCGCACTGGTGGGTCTCGACGGAGAGGTCACCGCCGAGCGCGTGGCGCGCTTCGTGGACCACCTGCGCCGGCGTTCATCGTCGTTCGGCGGCAGCGTGGTGCTGCTCGAGGCGCCGGAGTACCTCAAGGACGGCGTCGACGTCTGGGGCCCGGTCAGCGCCCTGGGGCTGATGCGGTCCGTCAAGCACCAGTTCGACCCCGAGCGGCGTCTCGCCCCGGGCCGGTTCGTGGGAGGGATCTAGATGACTGTGCACGACAGCGCCGACGGACCGGTGTCCAGCCCCACGGGCACCCTCGGGACCGACCAGCGGCTCTCGCTGACCGCGATCCAGGGCGGCGAGCCCGCCTTCGACAGCCACCGGCCGCCGTCGGCAGAGCTCGTCGCGGACTGCGTGCACTGCGGCTTCTGCCTGCCGGCGTGCCCGACGTACACGCTGTGGGGTGAGGAGATGGACTCTCCACGCGGGCGCATCTACCTGATGAACGAGGGACTTCAGGGCGAGCCGCTCACGCCCTCGATGGTGGAGCACTTCGACGCCTGCCTGGGCTGCATGGCCTGTGTGACCGCCTGCCCGTCAGGTGTGCAGTACGACAAGCTCATCGAGGCGACCCGCAGCCAGGTGGAGCGCCGGTTCGAGCGCACGAGGTCAGACCGCATGCTGCGCGCAGCGATCTTCGCGCTGTTCCCGTACCCGAGACGGCTCCGGGCGATGCGCGGACCGCTCCGCCTGCACCAGAAGAGCGGCCTGTCGCGCCTCCTGCGCAGAACCGGTGTGCTGCAGCGCATCTCGCCGACCCTTGCCTCCATGGAGGCTCTTGCTCCGCCGCTGGAGCGCCCCG
>DASULG010000184.1:0-14889 GCA_036278335.1 Pedococcus sp. | reverse complement strand
GCGGGGCCATGTATGCCGTGATGCGCGCCTTCCAGATGCGGCGCTCGCGTATGCCGCGCCCGCAGGTCGCGCGCGGCAAGTACCCCTCCTAGCGGCCGCGCGGGTCCAACGCGGGACCTACTCGGGCGGTACTCGGGTCCTCGTCGGGCGGTACCCGGGTCCTACTCGGGACCTACGCGGAACTACTCGGCGGGCTGGAGGGCCATTGGGCCGTACACCAGCGCGCCCTCGCGGTACAGGCTGACCGCGTCCACGCCCTTGGCGGCCAGGTCGTGCCAGGTCTCGCCGAACCAGTTCTCGGCGTCGGACTGTGAGGGAAACGCCGTGCTGACCAGGCCCTCCCCGCTCATGGGGTTGCCGTCGGCATCGAGATACGTCCAGGTCCACGCGTCGCTCATGGCTTCACTGTAGGCCGCGGCTCACTTCTCTGTAACGCCTGCAGAGTCGAAGGTCGCCACCTCGCCGAGCAGGCGGGCGGCCGACTGCACGAGGGGCACCGCGAGCGCGGCTCCCGAGCCCTCGCCGAGGCGAAGGTCCAGGTCGAGCAGGGGCGCCATGCCCAGGTGGGCCAGGGCTGCGCGGGCGCCGGGCTCGGCCGAGACGTGCCCGGCGATCCAGTACCCGGCAGCCCGCGGGCTGAGCGCGCTGGCCACCAGCGCGGCGGACACCGCGATCACGCCGTCGAGGACGACGGGAACCCGGCGGGCCGCGCCCCCCAGCAGGTAGCCGGCGAGGGCTGCGTGCTCGAGGCCGCCGACCTGGGACAGGACCGCCACAGGCTCCGAGCGGTCGAGCCTGGCCAGGGCCCGCTCGACCACCGCGGTCTTGTGCGCCAGCATCGCGTCGTCGATGCCGGTGCCCCGGCCGGTGACCTGCGCGGGCTCATGGCCGGTCAGCGCGGCGATGAGAGCTGCGGACGCCGTGGTGTTGGCGATGCCCATGTCGCCGCTGACCAGCAGGTCAGCGCCGGAGTCCACCAGTGCAGAGGCCACGGCGATGCCCGCTTCCATGGCCGCGAGCGCCTGCGCGCGGCTCATCGCCGGCCCCTTGGTCATGTCCGCCGTGCCGTGGGCAACCTTGTGCCGCAACAGGTTCGGGGCATCGGGCAGGTCGGCCGCCACGCCCACATCGACGACGGTGACGCTCGCCCCGATCTGCCGCGCGAGGGCGTTGACGACCGCTCCCCCCGCGGCCAGGTTGGCCACCATCTGGGCGGTGACCTCCTGCGGCCAGGGCGTCACGCCCTGCGCGTGCACGCCGTGGTCGGCGGCGAAAACCGCGATCGCGGGGTGCTGCGGGACGGGCGGCGGACAGGACCCGGCGATGCCCGCCAGCTGCGAGCCCACGTCCTCGAGGCGGCCCATGGACCCGCGGGGCTTGGTCAGCAGCGCCTGGCGGGCATCTGCCTCCGAGGCGGCGGTCCGGGAGAGCGGGCCGATGGCCGCGAGGGTCTGGCTGAGCAGGGACACGGGCAACTCCTGGCTGAGGGGACGCGGGTCACCCTACGCGCGCGCCACACCGGGCTGGGGCCCGCATGGCGTGCCCGTCCACCCTCCCCTGCAGCGCCTGGCCGCATGGGTCCGAGACCACTTTGACACCAGCCATCACGGGGTGGGACGGTTCGCTCGTCGAACAGCCCGTTGTCAGGGAAAGCCGGTCAGAGTCCGGCGCTGTCCCGCAACCGTGGGTCGCCACCAGCTGAGGCTGGGGCGGCAAGCCGGAGCACCTGCCCTGGGTCTCGACTCCAACATTGTCCGTCGTGGAATGCGGACCGGAGTCAGGGACGTCGCCCTCGGGCCCCGTCTCCTCGCCGGTCGCGAGGAGGAAGCATGTCTCGCACCACCCTGCGGCCCACCGTGGCCGCGCTGTCCCTCATCGTCGCCATCGTCGCTGCCGTGGTGCTCCCGGCGGGAGCAGCCAGCGCCGCGGCCTACCGGTACTGGGGCTTCTTCCAGCTGCAGGGCAGCACCTGGGCCTTCGCCACCAAGGGGCCTGACCAGGTCACCCCGCCCGACGGCTCCGTCGAGGGCTGGCGCTTCGCAGTCGCCGGGGAGAGCGACTCGCGCACACCCCGGGCGAGCGCCACGTTCGACCAGCTCTGCGGGGCCACCGCTGCCGAGTCGGGCAAGAAGCGCGTGGGCCTCGTCATCGACTACGGGCGGGCGGCCGACACCGAGGACGCGACCACTCCCCCGGCCCCGACCGGCAAGTGCGCTGTCGTGGCACCTGCGGCCACGAGCGCGGAGGTGCTGGCAGCGGTCGCGAGCGTGCGGGCCGAGAAGGGCCTCATCTGCGCAGTCGACAGCCACCCTGCCACCGGCTGCGGCGGGGAGGTCAAGCAGGTCAGCCCCGAGGCTCAGGCCGCCGACACCCCGGTCCAGCTGGCAGCCGCCACCCCGAGCGCGGCCCCCAGCGCCAGTGGCGCGGCCCCAGCGAAGGACAGCGGCTCTGACTCCAACGTCCTGACCTACGCGGCGATCGCCGTGGCGCTGGGCGCGGCGACAGCGCTCGGCCTAGCCGGTCGTCGCCGCCGCGACGGCCGCTGACCCGCCGGCCCTGAGACTGCCAGACTCCACGCTGATGGCCCCGCTGACAGGCTTCTCCCTACCCAGGCTGCTGCACCCCGTGGCCTGGTGGGTGTGGGGCGTCGGCATGGCGGTGGCCGCGTCGCGCACGACCAACCCGCTCCTCCTGGTGCTGGTCGTCGTGGCAGTCGGCACCGTGGTGCTGGAGCGCCGCGAGGTGGGGGCAACCAACGCGTTCCTGCCGTTCCTGCTCGTCGGGCTGTTCGCGATCGGGCTGCGCGTGGTGATGAGTGCCCTGCTCGGGGGCGGCGTCGTGGGGCGCGTGGTGATCGTCCGGCTACCCGAGGTCCCGCTGCCCGACTGGACGAGCGGGGTGCGGCTGGGTGGCGCCGTCACCCTCGAGGGGCTGCTCGCCGCCGCCTACGAGGGCATGCAGCTCGCCGCGATCCTCGCCTGCCTCGGAGCGACGAACGCCCTGGCCAGCCCGCGACGGCTGCTGCGGTACGTGCCCGCCACGCTCTACGAGGTGGGCACGGCCGTGGTCGTCGCCCTGACCTTCGCCCCCCAGATGGTCGAGGACGCGGCGCGGGTGCGGGCCGCCCGCCGGCTGCGCGGCCACACCGGCCGCGGCATCCGGGAGATGGGCCGCCTGGCTGTCCCGGTGCTGGTCGGATCACTGGAGCGCTCACTCAGTCTGGCCGCCTCCATGGAGTCCCGCGGATACGGTCGGGTGGTGCGACGGACCACGGGCTCGGTGCGACTCGCCGGTGCCCTGACGCTCGTGGGGCTGCTCGGGGTGGTGGTGGGGCTCTACGGCCTCCTCGACGCCACGAGTCCGGCCCTGCTGGGCGTGCCCATGCTGGTGACCGGGGTGCTGTGTGCGGGCGCGGCGCTCGCCGTCGGCGCACGCCGGGACGCACGCACCCGCTACCGCCGTGACCCCTGGGGGATCCCGGAGTGGCTGGTCTGCCTGACCGGCGTGGTCCCGGCAGCCGCCCTCATCGCCGGCTCCGTCCTGTCCTGGCACGGAATCGTCCCGCAGCAGGTCCCGGCCGCGCTCCCGCCCGTGCCCGGCACCGCCGCGCTCGCCATCGCGGTGGGCGCGCTTCCGGCGGTCCTCGCCCCCGTCCCGCCCCTCCTGGCCCGCTCACGTGAGGCAACGCCATGATCCGCTTCGACCGGGTGAGTGTGACCTACGAGCCGCTCGCCGACGGGCCCCCGAGCCCAGCCCGGGCGGGCGAGGCCGGCAGTGCGGTGTTCACCGAGGCCACCTTCGTCATCCCCGAAGGGGAGCTGGTGCTCGTGGTCGGCCCGACCGGGTCGGGCAAGTCGACCCTGTTGCGCTGCGTCAACGGCCTCGTTCCCCACTTCTCGGGCGGCACGCTCCAGGGCACGGTCACGGTGGGCGGCCGGGACACCCGCCGGCACCGGCCCCGCGACCTCGCGGACCTGGTCGGGTTCGTCGTCCAGGACCCGACGGCCTCCTTCGTCACCGACACCGTCGAGGAGGAGATCGCGTACGGCATGGAGGCGCTGGGGGTGGACGCGACCGCGATGCGTCGCCGCGTCGAGGAGACCCTCGACCTCCTCGGCCTGGCGGACGTGCGCAGCCGGCCGCTTCGCGACCTCTCCGGCGGCCAGCAGCAGCGTGTGGCGATCGGCGCGGTGCTGGCGGCGGGCCCGCGCATCCTGGTCCTCGACGAACCCACCTCGGCGCTCGACCCGGTCGCGGCCGAGGACGTCCTGGCCACCCTGAACCGGCTCGTGCACGACCTCGGCATCACGGTGGTGGTGGCCGAGCACCGCCTCGAGCGGGTGATCCACCACGCCGACCACGTGATCCTCATCCGCGATGGCGTCGTGTCCGGGCTGCTCGAGCCCGAGGAGGCGATGGTGTCCTCCCCGATCTACCCGCCCGTCATCGGGCTGGGCCGGGCGTTGGACTGGTCCCCACTGCCGCTGTCCATCCGCGACGCGCGCCGCCGGGCCGGGAAGGTGCGCGAGCTCCTCGCCGGGGCCGTGCCGTCCGAGACGGCCGCTGCCGACCCCCTGCTTGGGTCACCGGCGGTCGAGGTGGATGGCCTGTCAGTGCGCCACGGAGGCGTGGTCGCCCTGCGGGGGGTCAGCCTGGAGGTGCGACCCGGCGAGGTCGTCGCCGTCATGGGCCGCAACGGCGCCGGGAAGTCCACGTTGCTGGCCAGTCTCGTCGGGCAGGCCCGCCGCTCGGCAGGCTCGGTGCGGCTGGGCACCCTCGACCCGGCGGGCGCCGCGCCGGCCGAGGTCGTGCGCCGGGCCGGGATGGTGCCGCAGGACCCGGCCCTGATCCTGTATGCCGAGTCCGTCGCGGAGGAGTGCGCGGCCGCCGACCGCGACTTCGCGCTGCCTGCCGGGCGCACCGCTGCCGTTCTCGAGGACATCGTGCCGGGGCTCGCGGGCTCCCAGCACCCCCGGGACCTTTCCGAGGGGCAGCGGGTCTCGCTCGCGCTGGCCGTCGTCCTGGCCTCCGAGCCGCGCGTCGTGCTCCTCGACGAGCCGACGCGCGGTCTGGACTACGCAGCCAAGCGCCGGCTCGTGGACCTGCTGCGCGGTCTGTCCACCCGGGGCCACGCCGTGGTGCTCGCGACCCACGACGTGGAGCTCGCCGCCGAGGTCGCCACCCGGGTCGTGGTGCTGGCCGAGGGCGAGGTCGTCGCCGACGGGGCTGCCGCGGCGGTGCTGGCGGCTTCTCCTGCCTTCGCGCCACAGGTCTCGAAGATCCTGCACCCCCTGCACTTCCTCACCGTGGACCAGGTCGTGGCCGCAGTCGGGGCCGCCTCGTGACCACCGTCCATTGGCGCACCCGCATGGCCATGGCCCTGGTGATGGCCGTCGGCGTGGTGGCGTTCGCCTGGCCGTTCCTCGCGACGCCTGGCTCACAGCTCAGCCAGCTCGGGCACGGAGGCGACGCCTCGTTCATCTTCGTCGCCCTCATGGGCCTGCTGTGCCTGGTCCTGCTCGCGGAGATGACCTCGGGCGGGGTGGACGCCAAGGGCATCGCGGTCCTGGGCGCCCTCGCTGCTGCCGGAGGCGCGCTGCGGGTGCTCTCGGCGGGCACGGCGGGCCTCGAGCCGATGTTCTTCCTGCTCGTCATCGCCGGGCGGGTGCTGGGCGCGAGCAAGGGCTTCCTGCTCGGGGCGATAGCCCTGCTCACGTCCGCGTTCCTGACCGCCGGCATCGGCCCGTGGACTCCGTTCCAGATGATCGCGTGCGGCTGGGTGGCGATGGGCGGCGGACTGCTGCCCTCCGTGAGCAGCCGAGCCGAGCGCTGGCTGCTCGCGGCATACGGGCTCGCGTGCGGCATGGTCTACGGTGCGGTCATGAACCTGTGGTTCTGGCCCTTCATGGGCGGCACGGCGCCGGCGGGTGCGGGCTTCGTCCCGGACGCGGGCGCGGGCGTCAACCTCGGTCACTACGCCGTCTTCTACGTCACGACGTCGCTGGCCTGGGACCTGCCTCGGGGGCTCCTGACCGCCGGGCTGACCTTGGCGGCCAGCGGGCCGCTGCTGCGGGCACTGCGCCGGAGCGTGCGCCAGGCCCGCTTCGAGGCCCCGGCCCGTTTCGTGCCCGCGCCATGACCGCGACGCTGGTGCTCGGCGGCGTCCGCAGCGGCAAGAGCAGGTATGCCGAGCAGCTCCTGCGCGAGCACGCCGAGGTTCTCGTGGTGGCGCCGGGATACCCGGCAGACGAGGGCGACCCGCAGTGGGCGGAGCGGGTGGCGGCCCACCGTGCGCGCCGGCCCGAGAGCTGGACGACCCTCGAGTCCCTGGACCTGGCCGGCGCCATCCGCGAGGCCTCCAGCCCGGTGCTCATCGACTGCCTCGGCCTGTGGCTCACCAGGTTCATCGACGGCATCGGCGGCTGGGAGAACCCGCGAGAGGCCTCCATCGCGGTGGCCTGGGCCCTTCGAGACCTCTCGGACGCCTGGAAGAACGCGCCGACCGACGTCGTCGCGGTGACGAACGAGGTGGGACTCGGGGTCGTCCCCGCTGCCCCCTCCGGTGCGCTCTTCCGCGACGAGCTGGGCCGGATCAACGCCACCCTCTCGGCCCTGAGCGACCACGTCGCCCTCGTGGTCGCCGGCCGGGTCCTGGACCTGAGCGCAGCACCAGTGGTCGGCGACTGAGGCCCGCGACCCTGGCTACTCCCGTGCTGAACTCGCTCCGCCTCGCCTTCGGGCTGCTGACGGCCCTGCCGGTCAGGCGCAGGCCCACCGTGGACTCCCGCTCGGCCGGGGTCGCGATCGCGCTTGCCCCGCTCACAACACTGCCCACCGTGGCGCTGCTCGCACTCGCCCACCTCGCCGTGGCCGCCGGAGCGCCACCGGTGCTGATGGCGGCTCTCGTGGTGACCGCCGCGACGCTCTACACCAGGGCCATGCACCTCGACGGTCTCGCCGACACGGCCGACGGCCTGTCCGCCGGCTACGACGCCGCCACCTCACTGCGCGCCATGAAGGCCTCGGATGTGGGCCCCTCGGGTGTCGCCGCCGTCGTGCTGGCGCTGCTGGTGCAGGTCGCCGCCCTCTCGACGCTCGTGGCGTCCCCGGTCGGGACGGCCCTGGCCGCGGCAGCGGTCATCGCCTCGCGGCACAGCCTGGCCTGGGCCTGCCGAAGGGGCGTGCCCGCGGCGCAGCCCCAGGGGCTCGGAGCCCTGGTGGCTGGCTCAGTCGGACGGCCGGCACTGGCGGCCGCAGTCATCGCCTGTGCGTCGGCCGGGAGCCTGCTCGTGGCTGGTGCCGGCGCCCTCGGCGATGCCGGTCACGGCCCGCTGTGGTGGCAGGGCCCTGTAGTGACCGCCGCGGCCGTGCTGGGCGCCGAGATCCTCGTGCGACGCTGCCGGGCCCGTCTCGGAGGCATCACCGGCGACGTCCTTGGGGCGGCGGTCGAGGTGGGGCTCTGCTCGGCGCTGGTGGTGGCGGCGCTGCTCGACGGGCTTCTCTGAGCACCGTCGACGTGGCGGGAGCGGACATCGACGCACCGTGGCTCCTCGACGGCGAGAGCTTCTTGCGCGTCAACGGCGTCGACGTGGTCCCACTCGTCGAGGCCGAGCTCAACCGCCGCTTTCCCGGCCGGGCCGACCGGCGCGCCGGAGATCCGGACGGCCTGTGCGCTGCCTGGGCCACACTCGAGCGCACATGGGCGGCCACGCTCGATCGCGTCGCGGCCATGCCGGCAGGCACCGTCGACGTGTCGGTGGGCGGCGAGTGGTCGTTCGCGCAGACGCTGCGGCACCTGGTGATGGCCACGGACGTGTGGCTGGGCGGGGCGATCCTGGGGATCGACCAGCCGTTCCACCCCATTGGTCAACCGAACGCCGAGTACGGGACCGACGGCAACGACATGTCGATCTTCACGACGGTCACACCGTCGTATGCCGAGGTGCTCGAGGCCCGGGCCGGTCGGGTCGCGATGGTGCGCGACTTCCTCGCCACAGTGACGTCAGCCGAGCTGGCCGCGACGCGCAAGAACCCGTGGGACCCCGAACACCAGGAGACCACCCTCTCGTGCCTGCACGTGATCCTCGAGGAGGAGTGGGCGCACCACCGCTACGCCGTGCGCGACCTCCACGCGATCGAGGCGGAGTCCGACGCCTGAACCGGCGTCGGCCGAATGTCAGGCCGGCGGCCCGGCCTCCACCCGGCGGCGCACCTCCCGCATCCCCTCCGCTCCTGCCGGCACGCTCCACCAGCTCTCGACCCACCAGGTGCCCCCTGCCCGCTCCCAGTCGGCGGGTCCCCCCTCGAGCTGGACGAACTCACCGGTGCTGTCCCCCTCGACGACCACGTCGTAGCCCTCCCAGGGCAGCCCCGCCTCCGCGCGCAGCGCGCGGACCCGAGAGACCACCTCGGCGAAGGAGTCCAGCGTGTAGCTCGGCTTGCCCTCCGGCGCCTCCGGCTCCAGAACGGTCGGCAGCAGGCCGTCCCAGCGGGCCGCTCGCTCCAGGGAGCGCTGGCGCGCCCGGCCCGGGACGTACGCCCCGACCACCCACACCGGAGGATGCGGCTGCTGCACCGGCGGCGGCGGGAGCATGAAGTCGGTCGGCCGCGCGGAGTAGTGCTTCCCGGCGAAGGCGAACGGCTGCCCGCGCATCAGGCCGTCATAGATCGCGAGTCCCTCGTCGACCTTCTCGGCGCGAACCTGCCGACCCTCGTCGGGCTCGAAGGCCAGCCACCCGTCGTGCAGGGCCCCCAGCCCGGCCCCCAGGATGGCTCGGCCGCCGCTGAGGCGGTCGACCGTGCCCACGCGGGACGCGAGGTCCCAGGGGCGGACCCGAGCGACCGGTGTCAGCAGCGTGCCGAGCCGGATCCGCGTGGTGGCCATGGCTGCGGCCCCCAACGTGACCCAGGCGTCCTCGCCGAAGAGCGCCTCCCAGGTGAAGATCCCGTCCCACCCGCAGCTCTCCCCCAGCGCCGCCAGCTCCACGAACTCCCTGCTGGCGGGGAAGGGGACCACGAATCCGTAGCGCATGTCACGACGCTACTGCCGGGCACCGACACCCGGCAGTGTCCGCCGACACCCGGGCAGTGTCCGCCGGCGCCCGGTGTCGACGCCGTCAGGCCTCGCGGACACCGACCTCCACGAAGGGCGGCCGCACGACCCGGGCCGGCACCTCGCGCCCGCGAACGTCGACCACCACCTCGTCACCCTCGGAGACCGACGGCGCCAGCAGCGCCAGGGCGATGCCCTGCCTGAGGGTCGGCGAGAAGGTTCCCGACGTGACCTCACCAAGGTCCTCCCCCGCAGCCGACCGCACGGCGCAGTGCGCACGCGGGATCCCCCGGCCCGTCGCGACCAGGCCCCAGGACAGCCGGCGCGGACCCTCGGCCTTCTCCGCGACGAGGGCCTCCTTGCCCCAGAAGGCGTCCTTCTTCCAGCCCACCGCCCAGCCCACCCGGGCCTGCACGGGGGTGATCTCGGGGCTGAGCTCGTTGCCGTGCAGGGCATAGCCCATCTCGGTGCGGAGCGTGTCGCGGGCGCCCAGCCCGCAGGGCAGTCCGCCGAACGGCGCCGCGGCCTCGAGCAGGGCATCCCACAGCTGCGCGGAGACCTCCCACGCCGGCACCAGCTCGTACCCGCGCTCACCGGTGTACCCGGTGCGGCACACGATGACCGGGTGCCCCTGCCACTCGGTCTCCACGAAGGACATGTAGTCGTGGCCCACTGGCAGCCCGAGCGCGCGCAGCACCTCATCGCTCTTGGTCCCCTGCACGGCGATGACGCCGTAGTCGTCATGGAGGTTCTCGACCTCGATGCCCTCCGGCGCCGCGGCCCGCAACCGCTCGACGACGGCAGCGGTGTTGGCGGCGTTGGGGATCAGGAACACGTCGTCGTCGCTGCGAAGGTAGGCGATGAGATCGTCGATGACGCCACCAGAGTCGTTGCAGCACAAGGTGTACTGGGCCTTGCCGGTCTCGATCCGGTTCAGGTCGTTGGCCAGGCAGGCGTTGACGAAGTCCTTCGCGCCAGGACCGCGGACGCTGGCCTTTCCGAGGTGCGACACGTCGAAGACGCCGACCGACGTTCGCACTGCAGTGTGCTCGGCGACGACACCGCCGCCGGGGTACTCGATGGGCATCTCCCAACCACCGAAGTCGGCCATCTTGGCGCCGAGCGCCACGTGCCGGTCATGCAGGGGAGAGGTCTTCAGGGCGCCGTTGCTCATGGGCCGAACGCTACCGCCACCCGGCGGACGCGCAGCGGCGGCGTGGCTATCCTGCAGGACGAAGGTGACCCCTCCCATCCCTCCACACGACAAGGACCACGACACCCGTGACCACAGTGACTGTCTCTGACCGCCCCTCTGCCGGCCTCAAGGTCGACGCGCTCGTCCTCGCGACCATCTCCGAGGACGGCTCCGCCGCTCTGGCCGAGGGTCACGGGCTGCCCAGCGAGTCCGCCTCGCACATCGCCTCCGCCCTGTCCGCCCTCGGCGCCAAGGGCAGCGCCGACGAGGTGCTCAAGCTGGCGGCTGTGCCTGGCGTGGCCGCGCCGGTCGTCGTGCTCACCGGCCTCGGCGAGGTCAGCACCGGTTCCGGGCTCGACGCCGAGGTGCTGCGCCGCGCCGCCGGCGCCGCCACCCGCTCACTCTCGGGTGTCGACAAGGTCGGCCTCGCGCTGCCCGCCGCCGGAGTCGCGTCCGTGGCCGCGGTCGCCGAGGGCGCCGCGCAGGGCACCTACAGGTATGCCGGGCTGCACCGCGCGAAGGAGGGAAGAGCAGCCAAGGCCAAGGCCAAGATGGCGCAGGGCCCCTCGGCAGTGACCGTCGTGACCGGCGAGGCCAAGGACCGCGCCGTCAAGGCCGCGGTCCAGCGGGCCGCCGTCCTGGCCGACGCCCAGTCCTATGCGCGCGACCTGGTCAACCTGCCCCCCAACCGCATGTTCCCGCAGTCCTTCGCCGAGTCGGTCAAGGAGCGCGCCGCCTCTGCCTCGGCGAAGGTGTCGGTCAAGGTTCTCGACGAGAAGGCGCTCGCCAAGGGCGGTTTCGGGGGCATCGTCGGCGTGGGCCAGGGCTCGGCCAACCCGCCGCGCATCGTGCAGCTCTCGTGGTCGCCGGCCCGTGCAAAGGCCTCGATTGCCCTGGTGGGCAAGGGCATCACGTTCGACTCCGGCGGCCTGTGCATCAAGCCCCCGGCGTCCATGCTCACCATGAAGTCCGACATGGCCGGCGCCGCTGCCGTGGCGGCCACCGTGTTCGCCGCGGCCGAGCTGGGCGTCCCGGTGTCGGTGACCGGCTACCTCTGCCTGGCCGAGAACATGCCGAGCGGGACCGCCCAGCGTCCCGGCGACGTGGTGGTCATGCGCGACGGCACGACCGTCGAGATCATCGACACCGACGCCGAGGGCCGCATGGTGCTCGGTGACGGCCTGTGCCTGGCCAGTGAGTCCAAGCCCGACGCCATCGTGGACATCGCCACCCTGACCGGCGCGCAGATGGTCGCCCTCGGCGCCCGGGTCGCCGCGATCATGGCCAACGACGACGCCTTCCGCGACACGGTGCGTGCAGCCGCCGACGGCGCGGGCGAGGCGGCGTGGCCGATGCCGCTGCCGAAGGACCTGCGCTCGCAGCTGGACTCGACGGTTGCCGACCTGGCCCACAAGGGCGAGCGCTGGGGCGGCATGCTCACCGCTGGTCTGTTCCTGCAGGAGTTCGTCGGTGAGGGCATCCCGTGGGCCCACATCGACATCGCGGGCCCGTCCTTCAACGAGGGCGGGGCCTGGGGACACACGCCCAAGGGCGGCACCGGCTACGGGGTGGCCACCCTGCTCTCCCTCGCGGAGGCGTACGCGACGCGGTAGGCCGCCGGCATACGTGAATGACTGAGGGCCCGTCCGGATCGGACGGGCCCTCAGTCGTGTGCGTCAGCCGCCGCTCTTGCGGCGGAACATCTGCTGGGTGGCATTCGTGGCGGCTCCCTGGGCGTGGTCGATCTTGGACCCGCTCAGCTCGTCGGAGACGTCCTTGCCACCGTGGGCGTGCTTGCGGTCGAGCGCCTCGCGGAACTTCTTCTTCATGTCCTCGTTCGGCGCCGAGTGGCCCGAACCCTTGGGCGTTTTCGACATCGTGACTCCCTGCCTCGACTTGGGGGCACCGGGCTTGGCCCCGGTTCAGCGACCAGCCTCGCACCGACCCGCGGTCCTTGGCCAGCGGGTTGGCGCCGTATGCCGTGGGCCGGCTCCGCCTCAGGCCTTGCCGCGCTGGCGGGAGTTCCACTCGCGCATGCGGTTCGGGTAGCCGGTCTTGTTGACGTCGTAGACGGGCACCTCCAGGCTCCGGGCCAGCTCGAAGGCGGCCTCCCGCGAGCCGGCGGCGCGGCGAGTCCACTCGCCGTCGTGCGCGATGAGGATGACCGTCGTCGCCGTGACATTCGTGGGGGGCTCGACGAACGCCTCGACGCCGCGGCGGCTCGCGACGAAGTCGGCGAGGTGGCGGCGCACGGCCTGTCGGTCCACCGACATGTTCGGGCCGTCGTTCGGGCCGCCGTCCGGCTTGAGCCGTCGGCCGCCCCATTTCCACCACGCCATGCCTCAACCATAGGCGGCGACCCGTGTCCGCCATGGCGATTCATCGGCGTCTGCGGACGGTGTCGGCGCGTCGGGCGGGGGTGCCGACACCGCAGCGCGCCCAGGGTGGACCTCCTTGCGCCTGCGTGAGCAATCAGTGACAAGATGCTCTGTGTCGGTTTGCGCCGCGGCACGACCTGCCTCGCGCGCGGCCGGCGAACCGTCCGTCAGCGAACACCGCCAAGGGAGCGCCCCGTATGCCGGCTGATGCCGAGACCACCTTTGACATCGTCATCCTCGGTGGCGGCAGTGGCGGCTATGCGTGCGCCCTGCGGGCTGCGGAGCTCGGCCTCAGCGTCGCGCTCGTCGAGAAGGGCAAGCTCGGCGGAACCTGCCTGCACGTGGGCTGCATCCCCACGAAGGCGCTGCTCCACGCCGCCGAGGTCGCGGACTCTGCGCGAGAGGGCGAGAAGTTCGGCGTGAAGACGACCTTCGAGTCGGTCGACATGAGTGGCGTCAACCGCTACAAGGAGGGCGTGGTCAGCCGCCTGCACAAGGGCCTGCAGGGCCTGGTGAAGGCCAAGTCCATCGAGTACGTCGAGGGTGAGGGACGCCTCGCCGCCCGCAATGTCGTCGAGGTCGGCGGCCGCAGGCTCACGGGCCGGAACGTCGTGCTGGCCACTGGCTCCTATGCGAAGACCCTCCCGGGTCTGGAGATCTCCGGCCGCGTCATGACCAGCGAGCAGGCCCTCGAGCTCGAGTTCGTGCCGCCGCGCGTGGTGGTGCTCGGCGGTGGTGTGATCGGCGTCGAGTTCGCCTCCGTGTTCAGGTCCTTCGGCTCCGAGGTGACCGTCGTCGAGGCGCTCCCCCGTCTCGTGGCGGCTGAGGACGAGGCCGTCTCCAAGCAGCTCGAGCGCAGCTTCCGCAAGCGCAAGATCGCCGTCAAGACCGGCGTGAGGTTCGCCGGGGCCACCCAGAGCGGCGACACCGTGACCGTCTCCCTCGAGGACGGCGGCACCATCGAGGCCGACCTGCTGCTGGTCGCGGTCGGCCGTGGCCCGGTGACCGAGGGACTCGGCTACGAAGAGGCCGGCGTGACCCTCGAGCGCGGGTTCGTCCCGGCCGACGAGCACTGCCGCACCAACGTCGAGGGTGTCTACGCCGTGGGCGACATCGTCCCCGGGCTCCAGCTGGCCCACCGCGGCTTCGCCCAGGGGATCCTGGTCGCCGAGGAGGTCGCCGGGCTGAGCCCCTCGCCCATCGACGAGCTCGGGATCCCGCGTGTGACCTACTGCGACCCTGAGATCGCCTCCGTCGGTCTCACCGAGACCCAGGCGCGGGAGAAGTACGCCGACGTCGAGACGGTCGAGTACGGCCTCGGGGGGAACGGCAAGTCCCAGATCCTGCAGACCCAGGGCTTCGTCAAGCTCGTCCGCGAGAAGGACGGCCCGGTGGTGGGCGTCCACATGATCGGCGCCCGGATGGGAGAGCAGGTCGGCGAGGCCCAGCTCATCTACAACTGGGAGGCGCTGCCCTCCGACGTCGCGAGTCTGATCCACGCCCACCCGACCCAGAACGAGGCACTGGGAGAGGCGCACCTGGCCCTGGCCGGCAAGCCCCTCCACGTGCACGCCTGACAGCCAGCGAAGAACAACAAGGAGATTGAGGCTCATGTCTGAACGCGTGACCATGCCGGCCCTGGGTGAGTCGGTCACCGAGGGCACAGTGACGCGCTGGCTGAAGAACGTCGGCGACAGGGTGGAGGTCGACGAACCGCTGCTCGAGGTCTCCACCGACAAGGTGGACACCGAGATCCCCTCCCCCGTCGCGGGTGTGCTCGAGCAGATCCTTGCCGGCGAGGACGACACCGTCCCCGTGGGCGCCGACCTCGCCGTCATCGGCGACGGCAGCGGTGCCGCCGCCGAGGGTGGCGGCGAGCAGGAGCAGCCCCAGCAGGAGCAGGCGCCCGCTGAGGAGGCCCCCGCGGCCCAGGCGCAGGAGGAGCAGGCCCCGCCCGCCGAGGCCCCCTCCACCGAGCAGCCCGAACAGCCGGCCACCTCCGAGCCCGAGCACGCCGCCCAGGCGCAGGCGCAGGGCGCCTCCGGCGGTGACGGCGGCTCCACCGGCGGCCAGACCGTCACAATGCCGGCGCTCGGCGAGTCGGTGACCGAGGGCACGGTCACCCGCTGGCTCAAGGCCGAGGGCGACGACGTTGCCGTCGACGAGCCGCTGCTCGAGGTCTCCACCGACAAGGTGGACACCGAGATCCCCTCCCCCGTGGCGGGCAAGCTGACCAAGATCCTGGTCAACGAGGACGACACCGT
>DASULG010000183.1:0-7903 GCA_036278335.1 Pedococcus sp. | reverse complement strand
GATCATCCGTCGGCCGGCTCGGCCAGGACCAGGCGCCCGGCAACCTCGAGCATGTAGGCGAAGTACGCGTCGGTGTCCGCAACCGTGTCGCCAAGCTGCTCGAACAGCTCGGTCGTGACCGAGCCGAGGAGGAGGGTCCAGGCGCTCAGACCTGCCATGAGCGTCTCCGGGTCCAGGCCGGCGTCGGTGAAGAACTCGTCGGCGAGGAGTGGTCCGGCCGCGCGTTGCGCGAGCGGCGCCGACCGCGGGGCGAAAGCCGAGGGGGCGCTGGTGAGCCGTCCTGCCCGCTGGGCGTCGGCGAGCAGCGCGACCAGGAGGGCCTGGACCCTGGTCCCGGGCTCGTTGGTCGA
Organism: Pedococcus sp.; assembly: GCA_036278335.1. Classification (GTDB taxonomy): domain Bacteria; phylum Actinomycetota; class Actinomycetes; order Actinomycetales; family Dermatophilaceae; genus Pedococcus_A. The sequence continues at coordinate 7,553 of DASULG010000183.1, read as the reverse complement.
CTCTGCGGGTGCCCGGTAGTCGGGCACGGGCGAGCCGTAGACCAGGGCGAACTCGTGTGGGTGGGCCCTGGCCCAGTCCCGTAGGGCGGTGCCGATCGCCCGCCACCGGCCGTCGAGGTCCTCGGGCTGGACTGCCGCGTGGGCGGCCTCGACCGTCTCCGCGAGGGAGGTGTAGGCGCTGACGATCAGCAGGGTCAGCAGGTCGTCGCGGTTGTCGACGTAGCGGTACAGCGCCGAGGACGCCATCCCCATGTCGCGGGCCACTGCGCGCAGCGAGAGGGCCGCGGCGCCGTGCTTGCCCAGGTGCTCGCGCGCCACGGTGAGGATCTCCTCCTCCATGGCCGCCCTGTTCCGTGCTCGTATGCCGTCGGCTCGCGTCATGAGGGCAGCATGTCAGATCACCGCACACAAATGTGAACAGCGCTCTTGACAGTTGCCGTCTTCGGAGCGTTGACTGATCACAACAGAGAGCAGTGTTCACGCTTGTTCACAGTTTGGAGGAGTCATGGCCAGGTTCGTCGTTCTCGGGGCAGGCGCGGTGGGTCAGGGCACGGCCCGGGAGCTCGCCGGCGGCGGGCACACCGTGCGGATCGTCTCGCGCTCCGGGCGGGGGCCCGGGTGCGCCGGCGTGGAGGCAGTGCGTGCCGACGCGGCGGACATCGAGCAGCTGACCTCGGTGTCGTCGGGGGCCACCGCGATCATCAACGCGCTGAACCCGCCGAGCTACACATCGTGGGAGCGGGACTGGCCGCCCCTGGCCCAGGCCGCGCTGGCTGCCGCCGAGCGCTCCGGCGCCGGACTGGTCACGGTGAGCAACCTCTATGCGTACGGCCTGGTCGAGGGGCCGATGCGTGAGGACCGTGAGCTGCGGCCCAACGGTCGCAAGGGCGAGGTCCGCGCCCGGATGTGGGAGCAGGCCCTCGCCGCCCACCGGGAGGGCCGCGTGCGCGTCACCGAGCTGCGCGCCTCCGACTACGTGGGGCCGGGCGTCGGCGCCCAGAGCCTGCTCAACTCGATGGTGATCGCCCCCACGCTGCGGGGGCGGCCGGTCTGGCTGGTCATGGGCCGCGGGGATGTCCCACACACCTGGACCGACGTGCGCGACACCGCGCGACTGGCCGCGGTGCTCGCGACGGATGACCGCTCATGGGGCACGGCCTGGCACGTGCCGAGCGGGGCTGCGCGTACGATCCAGGAGGTGGCGGACGAGGCCGCGCGGATCTGCGGACGCGCGCCGAGGCGCGTGCACGGCATACCCAGGGGTGTGGTCACCGCGCTGGGGACGGTGGTGCCGCTGCTGCGGGAGCTGCGCGAGACCCGGCACCAGTTCGAGCGGCCGTTCGTGCTCGACTCGAGCCGCACGGCGGCGACCTTCGACCTCGAGGCGACCCCGTGGGAGCAGACGCTGAAGGAGACCGTGGCCTACCTCAGCGCGACTGCTGCTTGATCCGGTTGGTCAGCTCCGTGACCTGGTTGTAGATGGCCCGGCGCTCGCCCATGAGCTCGCGGATCTTGCGGTCGGCGTGCATGACGGTGGTGTGGTCGCGGCCGCCGAACTGCTGGCCGATCTTCGGCAGCGAGAGGTCGGTCAGCTCGCGGCAGAGGTACATCGCGATCTGCCGGGCGGTGACCAGGACGCGTGAGCGCGAGGAGCCGCAGAGGTCCTCGATGCTCAGGCCGAAGTACGCCGCGGTCTGGGCCATGATCGTCGCGCTGGTGATCTGGGAGCCCTGCTCGTTGGGGATGAGGTCCTTGAGCACGATCTCGGCCAGGCCCATGTCGACGCTCTGCCGGTTGAGGCTGGCGAACGCGGTCACCCGGATCAGGGCGCCTTCGAGCTCGCGGATGTTGGTGGAGATGCGGCTGGCGATGAACTCCAGCACCTCGTCCGGGGCGCTCATCCGCTCCTGGATGGCCTTCTTGCGCAGGATGGCGATGCGGGTCTCGAGGTCGGGTGGCTGGACGTCGGTGAGCAGTCCCCACTCGAACCGGCTGCGCATCCGCTCCTCGAAGCCGGAGAGCAGCTTCGGCGGCAGGTCGCTGGTGATGACCACCTGCTTGTTGGCGTTGTGCAGCGTGTTGAAGGTGTGGAAGAACTCCTCCTGCGTCTGCACCTTGCCCTGCAGGAACTGGATGTCGTCGATGAGCAGGACGTCGACGTCGCGGTAGCGGCGCTGGAAGTTGGCGGCCTTGTCGTCGCGGATGCTGTTGATGAAGTCGTTGGTGAACTCCTCGGAGTTCACGTAGCGCACCTTGACGTGGGGGTAGAGGTTGCGCGCGTAGTGGCCGATGGCGTGCAGCAGATGGGTCTTGCCCAGTCCCGACTCGCCGTAGACGAAGAGGGGGTTGTACGCCTTCGCCGGGGCCTCGGCGACCGCCACGGCGGCCGCGTGGGCAAACCGGTTGCTTGCGCCGATGACGAAGGTGTCGAAGGTGTACTTCGGGTTCAGCCGGGTGGCCTCGGCCTCGGTGATGCTGACGAGCTCCTCCGGGCGGGGCCGGCGCTGGCCCAGCGTCTCGAGGTCCGCCATGGCCGGGTTCGGCAGGTGGTGGGCCGGGACGCTGGACTCGTGGCCGAGCGCGGGGGCGGGCTGCAGGCCGGTGGTGGGCTCGGAGTGGTCGAGGTCGAGCGAGGAGTCGACCGTGACGGCGAGGCGGACGTCCATGCCCAGCTGGGAGGACAGCGCCCTGGTGACCTGGTCGCGCACCCGGGTCTCGACGACATCCTTGGTGAAGTCGTTGGGAACCTTGACGAGTGCGGTGCCGTCCAGGAGGCCGGCCAGCCTGGCCAGGCTGAGGAAGGCTCGCTGCTGGGCTGGTATGCCGTCCGCGTCAAGGGCCGAGAGGGTGTTCTGCCAGATCTGAGCGAAGTTCAGATCTGCATCCGCCACTGGTCACACCCCTGAGAGAAGTCGATTGCTGCCCGTTCGCTGAGAGGCATTCTGGTCTGTCCACATGCTTATCCACAACCTGTGGGTTACGCCAGTCGGGGCGCCGACCGGACGCTAACAACTCCCGGAGGAGCGCGGCAACCGAAACGTCGAAATTCGTCACACTTCAGCACAGAAAATGTGAACAGCCCCGGCGTGTCGGACACATGGCGGGGATCGGCGCTGCTAGTCGCGGGCATCCGCGCAGTCCTGATGGCCTGGTTTGACCCTGTGGTGAGCGCTCGCGTACCGTAGACGAGGCCTTGTCGGCCGTTTTCGCATGCCCGTGACGTGATCGCGGGTCTCCGATTGCGGCCGACTCCCCGGCCCGCCCCGCCAGCCACTCACGGACCACCTGGTCCGAGCAGTTACGGAGATGAACGTGAGCAAGCGCACCTTCCAGCCGAACAACCGTCGCCGGGCCAAGACGCACGGCTTCCGCCTGCGCATGCGTACCCGCGCCGGCCGCGCCATCCTGGCGGCCCGTCGTCGCAAGGGCCGCTCCGAGCTCTCCGCCTGAGGACTCGGGCGTGCTGCCCGCGCAGCACCGGCTGCGTCACGGCGCCGACTTCGCGGCAGCGATCCGAGCAGCAGGAGGAGCACGATCGGGCTCTCGGCTCATCGTGGTTCATGCCAACCAGACCGACGCGCGTGCGGGGCTCCCGCCGCGGGTCGGTTTTGTTGTCTCCAAGGCCGTCGGGTCGGCAGTCGTCCGCAACCGCACCAAGCGCCGACTGCGCGCCCTGATGCAGACCCGGCTGCCCCTTCTCCCCGTCGGGACCGACGTCGTGATCCGTGCGAATCCCCTTGCAGCACAGGCGAACTCGTCCGACCTTGCTGCGGACCTGGATGCCCTCCTGACCCGCGCCATCTCCCGGCTCAAGGTGGCGATGCCGTGAAGACGCTGAAGAAGGTTCTCGCGGCGCCGCTCATCGGGCTGCTGTTGTTCTACCAGCACGTGATCTCCCCCATGCGGCCGCCGACCTGCCGCTACTACCCCTCCTGCTCGCAGTACGCCCTGACCGCCATCCGCAGGTTCGGACCCCTCAAGGGAACCTGGCTCGCCGTGAAGCGGTTGCTGAGGTGTCACCCCTGGACCCCCGGCGGCGTCGACCACGTACCCCCTGCCCCGACCGCGCCCTGACGGCGGTCACCTGACTCCCCGGACACGGCATACCCCGCCGTGGACCCGGAACCACGGGTGAGCAGCTGCTCACCACCAGAAGTGAAGGACAGCATGGACTTCTTCAGCTCGCTGATCTACCCGTTTGAGTGGCTCGTCGCGTGGATTCTCTACGGCTGGCACGCGCTGTTCTCGGCGATCGGCCTCGACGCGGCGTCGGGCGGCGCCTGGGTGCTCTCCATCATCGGCCTCGTGGTCGTGATGCGGGCGGCGATGATCCCGCTGTTCGTCAGGCAGATCCATGCCTCGCGGCGGATGCAGCTGATCCAGCCCGAGATGCAGAAGATCCAGGCCAAGTACAAGGGCAAGAGCGACCCGGACTCCCGTCAGGCCATGACGCAGGAGACCATGGACCTGTACAAGCGCACTGGTACCAACCCGCTCTCGTCCTGCCTGCCGATCCTGTTGCAGTCGCCGTTCTTCTTCGGCCTCTTCCGGGTGCTCAACAACCTTCAGAAGATCGCCACCGGTGAGATCGACCCGATCGGCCCCATCACCCGCGAGGTCGCCGCCCAGGCGGAGCAGTCGACCTTCCTCGGTGCCCAGCTCTCGGACAAGTTCATCGGCGCCGAGACCATGACGACCAAGATCGTGGCGCTCCTGCTCATCATCTTGATGTCCGCGACGACCTTCACCACCCAGCGCCAGCTGATGATGAAGAACATGCCGGCCTCCGCGCTGGACAACCCGTTCGCGAAACAGCAGAAGATGCTGCTCTACCTGATGCCGCTGTTCTTTGCGATCTCCGGCGTCAACTTCCCCATCGGTGTCCTCCTCTACTGGACCACCACCAACGTCTGGTCGATGTGCCAGCAGTTCTACGTGATCCGCCGCATGCCGGCCCCTGGCTCCCTTGCCGAGAAGGCGCTGCAGGAGCGTCGGGCGAAGCGGGGCAAGCCGGTGGAGGAGTTCACCGTCAAGGGCCTGGACGGATCCGCGGAGACTGCGGTCGAGGACTCACCGAAGACCACCGGCCAGCGCCAGCAGCCGAAGCGGAACAAGAAGCGCAAGGGCACCCCCCCGCGGCCGGCGCCGGGGAGCACCGCCCCCGAGACCAAGCCCACACCCAGCGCCGACAACTGACCTGACAGCGCGCTGACCTGCAGAAACGCTGGGTCTGGCGCCAGATTTGGGCCCAAGGGCCCCTTGGATCTCATGGAGGAGACAGACATGACAGAGCAGAGCGGGACCGCACCGGTGACTGAGTCCGCAGTCGACGTCGCAGACACCCTCGAGTCGGTCGCGGCCACAGAGGCCCCCAGCGCCGCGAGCCCCGAGGCCGGCGATGAGGCCGACCCGGCCACGGGCGAGGAAAGCATCGAGAGCACCGAGAGCACGGGGAGCAGCGGCGAGAACGGCGCCACCGCCGCGCGCGGCGGGAAGGGCGTGCGGGTGGGCGACCTCGAGCGCGAGGGTGAGGTGGCCGCGGACTTCCTGGAGACGCTCCTCGACATCGCCGACCTCGATGGCGACATCGACGTGGACGTCGACGGCGACCGGGCCGCTGTGGCGATTGTGGACTCGGACGAGGGCCGCGTTCCCCGCCGCTTGGTTGGTCCTGACGGGAAGGTGCTGGAGGCCCTGCAGGAGCTGACCCGTCTGGCGGTGCAGTCGGCGACCGGCGAGCGCAGCCGGCTCATGCTCGACGTGGCGGGCCATCGGGCCGAGCGCCGCGCCGCGCTGGTCGAGATCGCCCAGGGGGTCATCGCGCAGGTGAAGAGCACCGGCGAGCAGGCGGCCCTGGAGCCGATGTCCGCCTTCGAGCGCAAGGTCGTCCACGACGAGGTGCTCGCCGCGGGCCTGGCGTCGGAGTCGGAAGGTGTCGAGCCGCGCCGCCACGTCGTGGTGCTGCCGGCTTGAGTGAGGGCTCCGTTTCACGTGAAACGGCCATGAAGGACACCGGCAGCCCCGGCGAAGGGGACACCGCGGAGCCGTCGGCAGGACTGCCGGCGGCTCCGGCTGCTGCTGCCACGGTTTTCGGAGATCGGCTCGAGGTGGCCGAGCGTTTCGCGGGCATCCTCGCCGACACGGGCGTCAGCCACGGTCTGATCGGTCCGAGGGAGGTGCCGCGGCTGTGGGAGCGGCACGTCCTCAACTGCGCCGTGGCCCACACGGCCTTCCCCGAGGGGACGACCATCATCGACGTCGGCTCGGGAGCCGGTCTCCCTGGCCTGGCGCTGGCGGTGGCCCGTCCCGACCTCCACATCGACCTCGTGGAGCCGATGCTCCGCCGCACGACGTGGCTGTCGACCACCATTGCCGAGCTGGGCCTGGACAACTGCACCGTCCACCGCGGCAGGGCCGAAGAGTTCCAGGGGCGCCTGCGGGCGCCGTTCGCCACCGCTCGCGCGGTGGCGCGGATCGACAGGCTTGCCCGCTGGACATTCCCGCTGCTCGACGACGGAGGAACCCTGGTCGCCCTGAAGGGTGACCGCGCGGTTGTCGAGCTCGACGAGGAGCGCCGGGCGCTGGAGCGCCTCGGCATGGTCTCCGCCGCCATCCGCACCTATGGCACGGGCGTGCTCGAGGTCCCCACGGTGACCATGGAGCTCACTGTCGGGTCCAGGGATGCCCGAGGCAGGGGAAAGTCGACCCCCCGAGCCCCTCGCCGCCGCGGCTAGCCTCCCCGGTTTGGACCCCCGAGCCACGTACGGTTGGATACCGGGCATGGGCGACAAGGTGACTGGGTGAGCGAGATGCGAGTACTCGAACGGGGCTTGGGGTGGCCAGGCCTGACCGGCACCTCCACAGCTCCTCTGGGGTGGCCGGTGGAGGACCGTGTTTCACGTGAAACCGGCTCCGTCTCGAGGGTCGGTGATGTTGTCCCTCGCCGACAGGCCGAACCGAAGGGCGCTGAGGGGGGCGCGGCAGTGAGCGCCGCGGTCGTCGACCGGGCGGACGATGTGGCGCAGCCGTCGACGGACGCGCTCACTCCCGTTTCACGTGAAACAGGGACGAGTGTCAGCTCGGAAGCAGAGGCGGTCGTTCGACCGGACACCGACCTCTCGCCGACCAACATCCCGGATGCTGTCCCTTCGGCGGCCGGTGCGGCGGCCGGTGCCGCTGCGAGTGACACCGAGCAGTCAGACCTGTCACCCGGCGTTTCACGTGAAACAAGCTCTGGCCCGGCGGTGGGAGGCGTGTCTGAGCCGCAAGGCGACCACGACACTGCGAGCGCGCGCGCGGCTGAGGAAGCCCTTGCGGCCGTCGTTTCACGTGAAACAGATGAGCGGCACGCCCTGGCGTCTGCCCTGCCGACACCTGGCGCCGACACACCCGTGGCTCAGGCCGTGGTCGCTGACGCGCGCAAGCGCATCGCCCTGACGGGACGCGTCTTCCCCAAGCCGGCACACACTCGCGTGATGACTGTCGCCAACCAGAAGGGTGGCGTGGGCAAGACCACCACCACGGTCAATGTGGCGGCCGCCTTGGCCCAGGCC